>NZ_BAABJI010000001.1:705414-1058121 GCF_039543225.1 Mucilaginibacter defluvii | reverse complement strand
GGGTAATGTATTTAAGCACCTCGTTAGCTTGCAGGCAACCAATAATGCCGGCCAGGGTTGGTATTACACCGCCCTGCGTACAATTTGGTATCTGGGCGGCATTTACCTTTGGGTATAAATCGCGATAGTTGGGCGTGCGGCCACCGCTTTGGTGTGCAACATTCCACAGCGCAACCTGCCCTTCAAACTGGTAAATAGCACCATAAACCAACGGTTTTCCGCTGATAACGGCGGCATCGTTCAGCAAGTAGCGGGTTTCAAAATTATCGGTACAGTCAACCACAACATCGTACTTTGCTATAATATCGAATACGTTGGCGGCGGTTAAACGCTGCTCATACGGTACAAATTCAACCGCCGGGTTTTGCTGCCTGAGTTTGCGGCACGCTACAGCGGCTTTATTACTGCCTGTATCATCCGGACCATACAATACCTGCCGGTGCAGGTTACCCTCGCTAACCGTATCAAAATCAGCAATACCTATAGTGCCCACCCCTGCCGAAGTAAGGTACAAAGCGGTTGGGCACCCTAAACCGCCCATACCCACAATCAACACACTGGCCTGCTGCAAACGCTGCTGCGCTGCTTCGCCAAAGCCGGGTAAGGCTATCTGGCAATGGTATCGCGCCCAATCATTAGTCATGTGATGCTATTTTTTGGTGGAGTAATTGTTTAATGCGGTCATGCTCGTCCGGCGTGTTCACGTTGGTCAGCGCATCCGGGTTGGCCGGCGGTATAAGTGAGGTATCGCTATTGATCAGCACCTTGCGCGCGCAGCTATAGCCCTGCGCCAAAAACGCCAGCAATTGCGGATAGCTTTTAGGCTCCCAAATAGTGATAAGCGGCTCGGGCAAGCCATCGAACCCACTGGTGTAAGCCGTGGCTATAGCGGCAGGGTTGCGCAAAGCGACTAAATGTTGTATGGTCGTTTCATCCAGCAAAGGCAGATCTGTTGCCACTACCAGCCAGGCACTGTCCGGCTCGCTTCGAAAGGCCGAAAGAATTGCCCCGTACGGCCCCAGATCGGTAAAGGTATCTGGCAATACAGCATAATCTTTATCTACAAGCTCTTGTTGTTCTGCTCTGCAGGATATATATACCTCGTTGCAAAAACCGCGCAGCATATCGGCAACGTGATAGCGCTGTTCCTTATCGTGCCACTTTACGGCTGTTTTGTCAAAGCCCATGCGCTGGCTTTTACCCCCGGCAAGTACCAGCCCGTTAATTTTCGGCAGATTTTGTATCAGCTTACTTTTAAAGAACATGACAATGCCTTGAAGGTCATCTGATTTAAGCACCGGTATATCGCGCCAATTTGGAACGGCTTCCTCAATAAAATCAAACACCTCATTGATATTATCACTCACCAGTATCAATTCCACGTTGGTTAATTGCGAAACACGCTTTTGCAGCGATGCCTTTTTGTTTTCGTCAAGTATCAGCACCTGCGCTTTGGCCTGCTGATGATTGCCGTTAACCAGCACAAAATCAGCCTGCGAAAAATGCTGCCTTAATTGAAACGGCGATAGCGGCGCGGCATAACTTAACTGTGAATATTGCAACTGATCGGTATATTCCAATACTGCTCCCGCGCCTAAGCGACCGGGAGCGTTAGTCACATCATCGGCATGTGTGGTATCGGCGTAGGCACCTTTATAGTCGGGAGCCAGCGCTTTGATCACCTCATCGGCCAGCAGCTTAATTACGGTGCAAGGTGCGCCCAATATTGCCCACTCGTTACGCCCGAAACTACCCAGCGACGGCCTCGCCAGTTTGGTATGTTTGTTATGCCCGTTTAAAGTCATTCTTCCCTCCTGTTTTTTCAACAAGCCGCGTTTCTTTTATCACGATGTTATGGCTCATGGCCTTGCACATATCATAAATAGTTAGCGCCGCTATGGATGCGCCCACCAATGCCTCCATCTCTACCCCGGTACGCGCGGTTATGGCAGCGGTACACTCTACTACCACCTCACGCTCAGTGTTAAAGCTGATGGTTATCGAGCAGTTGTCCAAACCCAGCGGGTGGCAAAGCGGTATCAGCTCACCGGTTTTTTTGGCGGCCATTATGCCCGCTATAATAGCGGTTTGAAATACCGGCCCTTTTTTGCTCCGCAATTCATCGCCCTCCAGTAAAGTTAAAACTTCATCGGGCAATAAAACAATACTTTGTGCCACGGCCTTGCGTGCGGTTACCTGCTTAGCGCCCACATCAACCATGGTGGGGTTGCCCTTACTATCTATATGCGTTAAGTTCATATTTATAAGGAGTTAATGAGGTGTACACGATAAACTTCGCCTTTGTTAAATAACACTTTATCGGCTGGAAATTCCATAAAGGCATTGGCATCGGCAAGGTTGGCAAAATCGCCTGAGCCGTTACCTGCTATTGGCTCGGCCACCAGTTGCGCCTGTTGGTTAACAAATAACTTAACCTGCAAAAAGTATTTTAGTTCGGGTTTAAATTCCAGGTCATTATTCAGCATGGCATAAACCGGCGCGGGTTGCGGCTGATCTAAAGTTGCATACAGCCAGGGTATAAAGTACCGGTGCATACACAAGTACACCGCCACCGGGTTACCCGGAAAAGCGAATACCGGCACGCCGTTGCAATGTTTACCAAACCAAAACGGTTTGCCCGGCCGCTGCGCTACTTTATGGAAAAGTTGCTCAACCCCCAAATCAATCAGTACCTGCGGCAGATAATCAAACTTACCGGCCGAAACACCGCCAGCCAGTATAATGGCATCGGAATACTGAAAACACTGCGATAACTGGTTCCGCATAACTTCCGGATCATCGGGCAGGTGCAGTACTGAGGCCTCGTAACCAAGTGTTTTAAGGGTAGCCTGCGCAGTATAATTGTTTGACCGCCGTATCTGGAAAGGGGTTGGGTGTTTATGCACCTCGATCACTTCATCGCCTGTAGAAATAACCACAATACGTGGAACCTTTTTAACCCGCACCTCCGCCTCGCCTACCGAAGCGATAAGGCTGAGCACTGCCGGAGTGATTAACTGACCGGGTACAGCCAGTACATCGCCCTGCTTACGGTCGGCACCCTTGAGGTGCAGGCCTTGTCCCTTTTCAATTGTTGCCAGGTTGATAATCGCCTCGCCTTCGCCGATGGTAATATCTTCGTAACGTATCACTGTATCTACCGACTTCGACATGGCAGCCCCGGTCATGATCTCTATACATTCTTCATCACCGCCAATCTCAACGGGTATTGCTCCGGCCGCTTGTACTGCCTTTATTTTAAATATGCGGACGCCCCGCTCAAAGGCACTATACTTTATGGCGATGCCATCAACCATTACCCGGTTATATGGCGGCATATCACGGTCGGCACGGATGGTCTCGGCCAGCACGCGGCCTGCCGATGTATCAAACAGGGTGATCTCGGCACCGAGGTCGCTCCTGTTTTCGAGTATTATCTGTTCAGCTTGTTCAACTGTTATCATAGTAAATTTTTATCCGCCAATAGCGGCCATTGATTGGTGAATGTTCGCGGCTGACTTTACTAGACGCTCCGCCTCATGGCCATCAATAACGCGGTTGTTCAGCGCTTGTAAAAGCGCCTGTTTTATTTGTTCATCAGTATTGCCCATCCGCAACTTATCGCGCAGGTTAAGCACACCATCATCATACAAACAGGTTTTTAGAATACCTGTGGGCGTTATCCTTATACGGTTGCAGGTACCGCAAAAAGTGCGCGAGTAAGCGGCAATAACGCCAACATTACCTTTATGGCCTGGTATAGTATAATTGTATGCTGTTGAAAACGGTTCATCCACCGCTTTTGTTAGATGTGGATAGCTTTGCCTGATCTCATTCATAATACGCACATGATCCCAGGCTATGCCGCTAAACCGGTGCCCATCGCCGTTAAAGGGCATTTCTTCTATAAAGCGAACGCTTACGGGCAGTTCACGGGTCAGCTCAACCAGGGGTAATATATCCTGCGTGTTTTTGCCTTCCATAACCACGGTATTAATTTTTACGTCGATACCATGTTTCAGCAATTCTTCCAGCGTGTGCATTACAGCCGCGAATTCATCACGGCGGGTAATGGTAAAGAAACGTGCCGCATCCAGCGTATCCAGACTCAAATTTACCGAGCGGATACCCAGGCGCTTTAACTCATTTACATAAGACGCGGTAAGTACGCCGTTGGTGGTAATGGTCAGTTCATCAAGCCCGTTAAGCGCAGCTAGCGACGATAGTAATTGCATCAGATCCCGCCGTACAAATGGCTCGCCGCCGGTAATTCGAATCTTGCTCACCCCCATGCTTACCAGCATGCTACTGATTCGCAACAGTTCCTCATAACTGAGCAACTCGGTACGTGATAACCAGTTGAGGCCATCCTCGGGCATACAATAAAAACAGCGCAGGTTGCACCTGTCTGTCACCGCAAGGCGCAGGTAATTTATTGGCCGACCATGGTTATCTATAAGCAAAATGCGTTTGTTTTATTTGTAAAAGTAACGATTTAACGGGGCCTATGATACAAAAAAAGTCCTGCCGGTTGCGCGGCAGGACTTTAATTAGGATAAGCGAATGCTTATTTTTTTACTGTAAACTTATAGATGGTGTGAGTTTTATAAGTTTCGCCCGGTTTTAATACCGTTGTAGGGAACGATGGCTGATTTGGTGAATCAGGGTAATGTTGTGTTTCCAGCGCGAACGAGGTGCGGAAATCATCCATCTTACCATACTTCATCTCGTTTTTTGACTGCATAAAGTTACCGCTATAGAATTGCAGACCCGGCTCCTCGGTATAAATATCCATGGTTATGCCGCTCTTATCGCCTGTTATCGAGGCAATTGATTTATTAATATCATGCTTGTTCAGCACAAAGTTGTGATCGTAACCTTTGCCGTTTTTTAGCTGCTCGTTGGCATTGGTATCAATACGGGCACCAATTTCGGTAAGCTTGCTAAAATCAAACGGTGTACCGGCTACCTTATCAATACGGCCAAACGGAATCAGGCCGGCATCAACCGGAATGTAGCTATCGGCATCAACCTGTAAAACGTGTTTCAGGATGTCGCCGCTGCCGCAACCGTTAAGGTTAAAAAAGCCGTGGCTGGTTAAGTTACAAACGGTAGTTTTATCAGTAGTGGCTTCATATTTAATATCTAAACTATTATCATCTGTGAAATGGTAGGTAACTTTCACGTTTAGGTTACCAGGAAAGTTCTCCTCACCATCTTTTGACAGGTAGGTAAGCACCAGGGTTGACGAATCAGGCTGCGTGCCATCCCAAACCACATACTGAAAACCCTTTTTACCACCATGGAGTGTGTTAGCACCGTTGTTGGTAAACAGGCTGTACTCCTTGCCTTCCAGCTTAAATTTACCTTTGGCGATACGGTTACCATAACGACCGATCAACGCGCCATAATAAGGCTCGGTTGATTTTACAAAGCCTTCGGCACTGCCGGGGCCTACTATAACGTCGGTAAGTTTGCCATCCTTATCAGGCACCTGCAGGCTCACCAAACGGCCGCCATAATTAGTGATGCTTACCTGGGCGCCGCTTTTATTTTTAAGGGTAAATAGCTGAACTTTTTTACCATCAATGGTGGTATCAAACGCGGCGGCTTGCGGCGCCGCTGCTGCGGTAGTACTGTCGGTCATAGTGTCGGTTGAATTTTTGCTTGCTTGCTGATTACAGGCGGACAAATATATTGCACAAACCGGTAATGCCAGTGCGATAGAACGCAAAAAGTGTTTTTTCATAAAGTTTATTTGATTGGTTTATTTTCCGTTTAATTTTTTGATCAGGTCAACCTCGGCTTGTTTGTATGGCGTACCGTCTTTCCTGAAAACATCATGAAACCATAGCGGCGGCTCACTGCCATCAGGGATTACCTTCTCCCATGAGTAAATGGTATTGGTTTTACCTGATACAAAGCCCCAGTTTATAGCGGCCACGTTTTGCTCTTTCAGCATTGGCATTACCGTTTCAAAAGTACTGTTACGGGTGCGGGCCATGTACTCGGTGCATATTAAAGGACGGGCATTAAATTTCAACACTTTAACCATAAACTCATGGTTATCCAGCGGATTGTAATTATGATAAGTTATCACGTCCGAATTATTGGCCTGAAACGCGTTCAGCTCATATAATTCCCATTTCCACATACCGGCGCTGACAGGTTGCGACGGGTTTACCGCCCTCGCCCACTTAAACACCTCTACCAGCAACTCCATTGATTGATTGCCTTTGTCTTTATTACCGGGCTCGTTGTATAAATCCCACAATAATATGCGCTTATCGTTTTTAAAGGTGGTGAGTACATCGGTAACATACTTTTTAAGATAGGCGAAATCTTCCGGCTTTTTTACAATAAAGCCGGGGTCCTGCAACCAGCCCGAATTATGCACGCCAACCTTTGGCTCCGGCTGTTTGCCCGGCTTGGCTCCGGTGTTCCAGCAATCATCAAAAAACACGAACATGATCTTGATGTGATGCTTATCGGCCAAACCTAAAAACTGGTCTATACGTTTTTTAAACCCGGGGGCATCAGCCTTCCAGGCCTGACTGTGCAAAAACACGCGCATCAGGTTAAAGCCTATACCTTCGGCACAGCCAAATTCCTTGTCAATAGCCGCCGGGTCAAATGTTTCGGCCTGCCACATTTCCATTTGGTTGATGGCATAGGCAGGTATATAGTTGGCACCACTCATCCAGGGGTATTGGGCATACCAGATATTGGCTTTTTCCATCGTCCACCTGCCGGGGATAACCGGCGGTATATAGGCCGGCTTTTTGGCGGCATCCTGCGCGTTAGCCATTGAGGCGAAACACAACATTGCCGCGGCTAAAATACTTTTGATCTTCATTATAAGTAGTTTAATTGGTTTTTATTTAATTCCGGATGGTTTGGCTAACGGTTTACTTGTACTAAGCGGTACACCAAAGTTAGGTGAGCCATCCTTATTCCAGGTAAACTTTTGGGCACGCGGCGAACGCTTGTTGCTGCAGCCATCGCCGGGGTTAGAGTTAGCGTGATACAGAATCCAGTCCTCTTTGCCATCCGGCGATTTGAAGAAGGAGTTATGTCCCGGCGCGTAAACACCCGTTTCGGGCGATTGCTTAAATACCGGCTCCGGCGATTTTTTCCATGATTTTGGGTCGAGCAGGTTAGCGTTGGCTTTTGCGCGCAGCATACCCAGGGCGTAATTATCCGTCCAGCAGGCGCTGGCCGAGTAGATCAGGAAAATGTCCTTACCGTGCATCAGTATCTGCGGCCCTTCGTTCACATCCAGGTGTTTGCCGCCGGGCAGGTCGCCATCCTTTTCCCACGCATAAGTCGGCGTGGCTATCATTACCCGTTCGCTGCTAATAGTCCAGGGGTTGCTCATTTTGGCTATGTAAATGTTCTGCTTTACGTTTACATCGCCTTCCCAGCCTGCCCATATCATGTATAGCTGGCCCTTATTTTCAAATACCGAACCATCAATAGCCCACTTGCCGGTAGCATCCTTTACCTGGCCTTTAAATGTCCATTCGCCTTGCATGGGGTCAGCCGAAGCGTTTTCTACCACGTACATGCGGTGATGATCGTTATTCCCATCATCAGCAGCAAAATACATATACCATTTACCGCGGATGAAATGCAGCTCCGGCGCCCATATTTCTTTAGAATACATGGTGCCCGGAGGCGGTGTCCAGATTGTTTTCCGTTCGGCGGATTTAAGGTCGGTAATGTCCTTTGTTTTCCAGATGGCCAGATGGTTGCCGGTGGTATGGGTGTAGTAGTAGTACCCGTCCTTATAAGTATTCCACGGATCAGGACCACCAGGCAGCAGCGGGTTAGTAAATGAGGCTGTTTGCTGGGAAAAACCTGCCATGCAGGCAAGGCAAAGCCCTAAACATAGAAGCGCTTTCTTCATTCTGATAATTTAATTGGTAAAGACAAATATAATTTTCTGCACCAATTAAAAAATGTATAAGCTACATTTATTTATTAAAAGCCGAAACCGCCATCCTCAATAACCGCGCTTTGGCAAATGTATGTAGGCACAATCCCTGTTGAGTGAATGTTTGATTCCGCGTCGCCGGGCAGGGTATTGCCGGAGAGCACCAGCACGGTATCTAAGCCAAACTTATTGCCACCCATAATATCTGTAAACAGGGTATCGCCCACCATTACAATATCCTTTTTGCTGATGGCACGGCGCTCACGTATCATATCATAAGCGAACATGAACATCTGCGAATCGGGCTTACCAAAGCGGATAAACTCCTTGCCAACAATACTCTCTACCATGTTGGCAATCCCCCCAATAGCCACGGCTATATCATTAGCAGTGAGCGGGTAAGCATAATCGGTATTGGCTACAATGGCCGGTATGGGGCGCTTGCGCAGAATGTTTACCGCCTTGTTAATATCCTCAAACCAGTTAAAGCCCTCATCATCCATAAAAACGAGGGCATTAACCTTATCAATATTGCTGCTGTTAACCGCCGATACCGGCATGGTGTGCCTGCCCTCGTTATCAATATAGTGCGCCGACTCCGGCGTACCTAAAAATGCTACAATGCCATCCTTAACTTTAAGATCGAGATACTCCTTGGTGAGCATCCCTGATGAGATGATACGCTCCGGATCGATAACCGTTAAACCCTTTTTGTGGTACGATTGGGCCAGTTCCACCGGACTACGTGAAGCATCATTGGTAACAATATAATACTCCTTGCCCTGCCGGGTCAGGTATTCAAAGGTCTTTTCGATACCGGGTACCAAGCCCTCGTAATTCTTTAAAACGCCAAAGGCATCAAAAAATATAATCTCGTAACGGTCTATAATGGATTTAAAGTTATCTATACGCTGCATTAAGTAAGCTTTAAGGCATCAATTATCTTTTCGGCGTTGAAATCCCTGTCAACTGATGGAAGGTAGATCTCAAAAGCCTCGGCCTGTAACTTTTTGGCATATTGCTCGTGGAAAAAGTACTTGCCATCCTTAATTACATAATTAAGAATAAAAAAGCGGTAAACCTCCTTTAAAAAACGAATTTCATCCGCCTTGAGCGGATTAACTTTATGATATTCCTGTAAAAAGAGGATAAAACGGTCTTCCATCATGGTATCGATCACGTAGCTGAACACGGTGCGGTCGCCAATGGTGGATACCACCCTGCTGAAAAAATAAAAATCGAGTATGCGGTAACTCATCCTGAACCAATCATAATCCCACCTCGAATACAGCTCCAGGTCGGGCGTTACCGAAAAGTTGCCGATGTTCCAGTCAATAAATACCGGGATAATCTCAAACGAGTTGAGGTTATATTTTGAGCGGTTTTTCAGGAACAGTTCACAATGGTATTTTACATAATCCGCCTGCATACGGCTGCCAAAATGCTTTTCGTTTTTGGCGATCTGCTCCAGTAGGATATTGATATCCGTACGCAGTGTTTTTGACGATTTGGGCAACACATTCTTCACCCGCGAACAGGCCTTGTGAAATTTGCCCACCTGCTGGCCGAGCTTCATAATATGCTCCTCTTCCAACTGGCGGGGCAGGCGCGTCATAATACGGGTCGGGTTATAAAATACCACCCAGACATCCTTTTTGCCTTGTTTATAACGATAGGTGTAAACCCGGTTATTTTTTAATAATGATTTAGAAAGCAGTGTCTCAAACGGGTAAAGCAGGTTGTTTGACAGCGCGTGGATCAGCCGGTGATCTTCCTTAAAATGCTCGTATTTACCAAAATAAGATAGCTTGGCAATGATGATATCGTCATCATCAAACGTAATGCGGTAAACGTGATTGGTTGAAACCTTCGCGCTGATATCCTCAATCGTTTTTATGGTTTTTGACGCATCGTATCCATCCCACGCCGCCTTAATAATAACTGAATAGTCCATTTAGAATTTATAATCGCCGCAAAGATTGGGAATTATTTTGAGTTTTACTCACCGCCTGCCCCTCTGCTGCGCAAAGAGGGGTGAAATTTCTTGCATGATAGCCCCAGAAATTAATCCGGATTTTTAAATCCGAAATCAATCTATATTGCTTCAAAATAGCGTTTCAACTCCCAGTCGGTCACGGCTTTGGCGTGCTGGCGGTGCTCCCAGATGCGGGTATTGGTAAAATGATCAACAAAACCTTCGCCAAAAAGCTCCTTAGCTACCGATGAGTTTTGCATAGCGATGGCGGCATCGTACAGGTTGCTGTGCAAACGACCATTGCGCAGATCCTGGTAACCATTACCCTCGGTGGCGGGGATATTCAGGTCCAACTTATGCTTAATGCCATACAACCCCGAAGCCAGCGACGCGGCTATGGCCAGGTACGGGTTGGTATCAGAACCGGGTATACGCATTTCTGACCGGGTATATTTTTCACTATCGTTCAATATACGGATGGCCGTTGTGCGGTTATCAAATCCCCAGGTAATGGTAGTTGGCGCCCAGGCTCCTTCAACCAATCGCTTATAGCTGTTAATGGTTGGCGCGTACATAGGCAGCAAATGCGGCAGGCAATATAACTGCCCGGCCAGGTAATGCTTGAGCAGATCGCTCATGTTATGCTCATCGGCGGCATCGTAAAACAGGTTATTTTCCTTATCCTTATCCCACAAGCTTTGATGAATGTGCCCGCTGCAGCCCGGCAAATCCGCATTCCATTTGGCCATAAAAGTGGCGGTTATGCCGTGTTTGGAGGCGATCTCCTTTACTGCGGTTTTAAACAGCACGGCCTTATCGGCAGCGCGCAGGGTTTCGTCGTGTACAATGGCAGCTTCGTAAACGCCCGGACCGGTTTCGGTATGCAGCCCCTCAATCGGGATATCAAATTGTGTAAGCAGATCAAACAGATCATTATAAAAATCATTTTGCTGCGAGGTGCGCAATATGGAGTAGCCAAACATGCCCGGGGTTAAGGGCTGCATATTGATAAATCCCTTTTGCTCCAAACTATGCGGCGTTTCTAAAAAGTTGAACCACTCAAACTCCTGCGCAAATTCGGCATGGTAGCCCATGTCATCGCATTGCTTAACTATACGCTTCAACAAACTGCGCGGGCATGCTTGCAGATCGTTGCCATCGGCTTTGCTAAAATCAGCCAAAAAGAAAGGGATATTACCTTGCCAGGGGATGTTCCGTTTGGTTGTCAGATCTATACGGCAATCCTTATCGGGGTAGCCGCTATGCCAGCCGGTAACCTTTACGTTATCATAAGCGGCATCTGTTATGTCCCAGCCAAACACAACATCGCAAAAGCCATAACCATCCTGCAAACCATCTAAAAACTTTTGCGTGCTGATGGTTTTTCCACGCAGAGCGCCGTCAATATCAGCAAAGGCAAATTTTATTTTGGTGATGCTATTGTCTTTAATGTAGTCGATGAGTTGGTCTTTAGTCATGGGTGCAAAGGTATAGCCAAAAGTGAAATTAGTAAAGTTTTTGCAAAGCCCATTATATACCGGTATTTTGCTGCTTGATGAATGATAACGCCTGCCTGCTTTTTGTTTACGGCACCCTGCTTGTAAAGCATAACCAGTTTGCCGCATACCTGCAAAGGCATTGCACCTTTATAAGCAAAGGCCGCACACGGGGTACCTTGTATGATGTTGGTGAATATCCCGGCGCTATTATTGATGATTCGGGCGGATATGTCTACGGCAGCATTTATAGCATTTATAAGCCCGATGAAGTGTTGCCCATATTAGATGAGTATGAAGGCATCTCCCCAAACGACCTTCAACCGCATGAATATGTACGATTATTAACTCCCGTTGAAACTGATTCGGGCTTGACTAACTGCTGGGTTTATGCCTACAATTGGCCAGTGGATGGGTTAAAGATTATTGATGGCGGAGATTATTTGGGTTATAAGGCTTTTTAAAACAGCATTTGTTACCTGTCCTTAACTTCTTTTGTGCAGACAAAAGAAGCAAAAGCTGCCGGCTACGTCCTGCCCGGTGAAAGGTTATGCTTTGGCAAAGCTTATGCTACTCCGGGCATTACTGATGCCGGTAAAATAGGATATTTATGGGTTGTGCTTTGCTTTTTTCATCCTTATTCTCATTACGTCATTGCGAGGTACGAAGCAATCTCTTTAAGCTTTTCACGCTCTCTTGCCCTCAAGAGATTGCTTCGTACCTCGCAATGACTCATTCTTATTTTATCAAAGTCCTCCCCCTCGGGGAGGATTATTCACTATCATTATTTTTTAGCGGTGCTTATGAGGGCTTCGCCGTTTAGGATAGGTTGGCTAAAAAAAATCCCCCGGTTTTTAAAAACCGGGGGACCAAGTATATAAATGAGCTGACCTGATTAGATCTTAGCTGATTTTACAGTTTTGATGATAACCGCAGCTACTTTGTATGGATCGGCAGCTGAGTTAGGACGACGATCTTCCAGGTAACCACTCCAGTTGTGATCAACTGCGTAAAGCGGGATACGGATTGAAGCGCCACGATCAGATACACCATAGCTAAAGTCGTGGATAGAAGCGGTTTCGTGTTTACCGGTTAAGCGCTGATCGTTATCGGCACCGTAAACGGCGATACACTCAGCCACAGCCGGACGGAAGGCCTCGCAAACTGCCTCGAATTTCTCTTTGCTGTTAGCGGTACGTAATAATGTGTTTGAGAAGTTAGCGTGCATACCTGAACCGTTCCAATCAAGCTGACCAAGCGGTTTACAATGCCAGTTAATTGATACTCCGTATTTCTCGCCAATACGCTCAAGCAGGTAACGCGCAATCCAGATCTGGTCGCCGGCTTCTTTAGCGCCCTTAGCGAATATCTGGAATTCCCACTGTCCGGCAGCAACCTCAGCGTTGATACCCTCAACATTTAAGCCAGCCTCTAAACATACGTCTAAGTGCTCTTCAACAATTTCGCGACCGAAAGCGTTGTTAGCGCCTACTGAGCAGTAGTAAGGGCCTTGCGGACCAGGGTAACCACCTGCAGGGAAACCAAGCGGTTTGTTGGTTGCTGGATCCCAAAGGAAATACTCCTGCTCAAAACCGAACCAGAAATCATTGTCGTCATCCTCGATCAAAGCACGGCCGTTTGACTCATGCGCTTTACCTGTTGAATCAAGTACCTCGCACATTACCAACCAACCATCTTTACGCTGCGGATCAGGAACTACGTATACCGGTTTTAAGATACAATCTGACGAACCACCTGGTGCCTGCTCAGTTGATGAACCGTCAAAGCTCCAGTTATCTAAATCCTCTACGTTACCGCTAAAACTTTTAACGATTTTTGTTTTGCTGCGCAGGCTTTGTGTTGGTTTGTAGCCGTCAAGCCAGATGTACTCAAGTTTTGCCATTGTTTTATTTATTTCTTTTTAAAAATTGTTGGGGTTTAATAACAGTTTGTTGTAATAGCAACTAATTATTGAGGCGAATTTAATTTATTTTTATAAAATCCATAATAATTTCATAAAATATTTAACATTTTTTTGAGAATTACGTACAAATACAACTCAATTTAAGAAATACTGACATTTCTATAAAAGTATTTTAACGTTTAACAAAACCTGGCATCCGCAATAAAATCTAAAAATTACGTAATCGTCAATTTAAGTCAATCTCATACCTGTCAGCTACGGTTTATCATATTTCGTAATTTTATCATATCAATATAAAATTTATAGTAATTGTATGATTGGGTTTTAACACAAACCGGCACTTTATTGTATTTTTTTATTAAAATTGCCATGATTTACGAATGCGGTTTGAGCAAGAAAGAAGCTTATTAAAACTCCCGGCCACAATTTTTAAATCAAAAACCGTTTTGGTTTTAATCAGTTAATATTTTTGGTGCCCTTGTATTTAAACGGGCTTTTGTACAGAGAATGAACAATACGAACAGTGTTGCGGGCAATTATGCCGACGTGGTGTTGATAGGCGCGGGTATTATGAGCGCCACCTTAGGGGTTATGCTTAAAGAGCTCCAGCCCGACCTCACCATTGAAATATTTGAGCGCCTTGATGTTATTGCCGCCGAAAGTTCGGACGCGATGAACAACGCGGGTACCGGCCACTCCGCTTTTTGCGAGCTTAACTATACGCCGCAAAAGCCCGATGGTTCAATAGAAATAAAAAAAGCCATACAAATTGCCGAGCAGTTTGAGATTAGCAAGGAGTTTTGGGCGCACCTGGTTGAAACGGGTTACCTGTCATCGCCAAAAGAATTCATAACCAAGGTACCCCATATGAGCTTTGTTTGGGGCGATGAGAATGTAGAATATCTTAAAAAAAGACAACAAGCGCTGGTAAAGCATCACTTTTTTAAAGATATGCTGTATGCTGAAGACGCCGCCCAGCTAAAACAGTGGATCCCATTAATTATGGATGGCCGCCAGCCAGGCGAAAAGGTATCGGCCACATATATGGATATTGGCACCGATGTTAACTTTGGCGCGCTTACACGCTCGCTTATTAACAAGCTGCAAAGCCAGCCCGGCGTAAAGCTGAGCCTTAACCACGAGGTTGAAGATATCAAGCGCAACAAGGATAACAACAACTGGCAAATAGATATTAAAGACAACTCTACAGGCAAAACCCGAAAGCTTGAAGCCAAATTTATTTTTGTAGGTGCGGGCGGCGGCGCATTGCCCCTGCTGCAAAAATCGGGCATACCTGAAAGTAAGGGCTTTGGCGGTTTCCCGGTAAGCGGGCAATGGCTGGTATGTACTAACCCTGAGGTTGTTGCGCAACATAATGCCAAAGTGTACGGCAAGGCTTCGGTAGGTTCGCCGCCAATGTCAGTACCTCACCTGGACACCCGCATGGTAAACGGCAAGCGTGAATTGCTGTTTGGCCCGTATGCCGGTTTCTCAACCCGTTTTTTAAAGAAAGGCTCACTGCTTGATCTGTTTAAATCTATCAAGCTGCATAATATAAAACCGTTGCTATCAGTAGGCCTGCACGAAATGGCGCTGACCAAATACCTGATCGGCCAGGTAATGCAATCACCTGCAGACAGGCTGAAAGCTTTACAGGATTATTACCCGCAAGCCAAACAAAGCGACTGGAAATTAGATATTGCCGGCCAGCGTGTACAGATCATCAAAAAAGACGACAAACTGGGCGGAAAGCTTGAATTTGGTACCGAAGTAGTTACCTCTGCCGATGGCAGTATATCTGCTTTGTTAGGCGCATCGCCGGGCGCGTCAACCTCAGTACCTATCATGATCCAGTTGATAGAACGCTGCTTTAAGGATAAAGCACGGTCAGCCGCGTGGCAGGCTAAGCTTAAGCAGATGATACCATCCTACGGGCAGTCTCTCTCAAATAACGAACAATTGGCCGATGCTACACGTGAGCGTACGGGGAAAGTACTGGAGATATTATAGTTGAGTATGCGTAAATATTAGAAAAGGCGCTGAGTGATCACTAAGCGCCTCTATTTTAATCAATTTGCCAAATTGAAAGCTATTGGAACAGTGTAAAGCTCTTTTACTGGTTTACCATTTAAATATTGAGGTTTCCAATCAGGTGATAATTTCATGACGCGAACCACCTCCTCGTCGCACCCAAAACCAATACCTTTTAACACCTTAATATCTTTTAGCTTACCTGTTTCAGTTACTATAAAGGATATAAACACGCGTCCCTGCTTATTCTTTTCCCGTGCAAGGGCTGGATATCTTATATTCTTGGCCAAAAACCTTCCGAAAGCATGCAGCCCACCTTTGAAAACAGGTACACTACTGTAACCGGGGCCTGGAACGATATCATCCGACCATTCGACAACCCGGCCTTTTTTATCTTTAAAATAGCTTTTGATAAACGATCCGGCATTAGAGTATTCTTGAACTTCCAAAATGTCATCATTTACCTGAACAGCCCACTCTCCGCTTTTATCACCATTTTTAACCGGGCCTGAAATATAAAAGTGTTCATTATCATAATCGTAATCTAACCATGTACCTTCGCCATCCTTCGTAACAACTACCCCTGTTGTATCATGGCACTCAAGCATCCGCCAACCATAACCATCCACCTCTTTAATGGTGTACAATTGTCCATTTGGATAATACTTATATTCTCTTCCAACAGATTTACCGTTTAAATAAGTCGCCATTGTTTTTCGACGGCCATTTTCAAAATACTCGAAATAGTTCCCATTAAACTCAGTACCATCCGGCTTTTGGGCATAAGCTTTTAACTTAAGTTTACCGTTCTTGTAAGTTTCTACAACCGGGTATAAGTTTTTCTCCGGGTCTAAAGGTAAAATTTTATGTGTGTAGTATGCATTATTAGCAGATGCTACCCGTTCTCTGCTTTTGGCATAATAAATTACCGTATCAGTAAATGGCGCGGGAGATTGAGCATTTGCGGCATCAAAAAAAACTATAACTATCAAAAATGTAAGAAAGGTTTTAAGCATACACAAATATGCTAATTTATACGTTAGTGCACCAAGTTATTACCTTAAATGCCATTCCCGCTTTTTTTATATTTTTGCAACGCCGCAAGCAAGGCTTATTAAATGGATATATCAGTAGTAGTACCTTTATATGATGAAGTGGAATCGTTGCCCGAGCTTACCTCTTGGATAGCACGGGTAATGGACGAGCATAAATTCAGCTATGAGGTGATACTGGTTGATGATGGCAGCAAGGATGGCTCGTGGGATATGATCTGCCGGCTTAAACAGGGCAACCAGCATTTAAGGGGCGTAAAGTTCAGGCGTAACTACGGTAAATCAGCCGCGTTGAATGTGGGCTTTGAGGCGGCACAAGGTAATGTGGTAATCACCATGGATGCCGATTTGCAGGATAGCCCCGACGAAATACCCGAACTGTACCGCCGCGTTATCGAAGAAGAATATGACCTGATATCCGGCTGGAAAGCCAAGCGATATGATCCGCTGAGCAAAACTATCCCGACCAAACTGTTCAACTCGGCTACCCGCAGCATGTCGGGCATACATAACCTGCACGATTTTAATTGCGGCCTTAAAGCATACCGCAAGGCTGTAGTTAAAAATATTGAGGTTTACGGCGAAATGCACCGCTACATACCCGTATTGGCCAAATGGGCGGGCTTTACCAAAATAGGCGAGCAGGTGGTTGAGCACCGCGCCCGTAAATACGGCAAAACAAAATTCGGTTTAAGCCGGTTCATTAACGGATTTCTGGACCTGTTATCGATATTTTTTGTAGGTAAGTTCGGCAAACGCCCTATGCACTTTTTTGGAACTATGGGCGTGCTTAGTTTTTTCACGGGCCTGGTGATGGCATTATGGATCATATTTGAAAAGCTTTACCACATTGCCCGTAATGAGCATTATCGCGACACGACAGACAATCCACTGTTTTATATAGCCTTAGTAGCCATTATTTTGGGCTCCCAACTGTTTTTAACCGGGTTTGTGGCCGAACTGGTTTCGCGCAACTCGAGCGACAGAAATAATTACCAGATTGAGGAAACGGTTTAGATTATTGGTTGCACCTTATATAATATCTGCGCATAACCCCTGAAAGCATACCCAATAAGACGCATGCACTATACCATCATTATACCTTTATATAACCGCCCGCAGGAGATAAAAGAACTGCTGGAAACGCTCACCCTGCAAACTTATAAGCAGTTTGATGTGATGGTTATTGAGGACGGTTCAAAAGATGATGCTGCCGATATCGTAAAAAGCTTTCAGGATAAGCTCGATCTAACCTATTACGTAAAAGCTAATGAGGGCCAGGGCTTTGCACGCAACTTTGGTTTTGAACGCGCTAAAGGCGACTACTTCATTATCTTTGATTCGGATTGCCTGATTCCGCCTAATTACCTGGAAACGGTTAACAACTCCCTTACTGTAAACTGGCTGGACATGTATGGCGGGCCTGATGCGGCGCACACATCCTTCACCCCCATTCAAAAAGCCATAAGCTATTCCATGACCTCGCCTTTTACCACCGGCGGCATCCGTGGCAACAAAAAAAACATGGGCGGGCAATTTCATCCGCGCAGCTTTAACATGGGCTTATCGCGCAAGGTGTGGCAAAAGGTAGGTGGCTTTATCATCACGCGCCTCGGCGAGGATATTGAGTACAGCATCCGCGTGCATACCGCCGGTTTTAAAATCGGCCTGATACCTGATGCCATTGTTTACCATAAGCGGCGCACCAATTTTAAACAATTTTATAAGCAGCTGCACTTTTTTGGCCGGGCGCGTATCAATATTTATAAATTCTTTCCTCACCAGTTAAAAGCGGTTCACTTTTTTCCGGCGGTTTTTACGCTGGGGCTAGGCTTTACATTAGTAGCTAATTTATTGCAATGGCCTGTAGCCCAACTTTGCAATGTTTTATTAGCTGTTTACATATTGTTAATATTTTTTCACGCTTTAACTCAAAATAAATCCCTAAAAATTGCATTTTTGAGCATAATAACATCCTTTATACAGCTGGTAGCTTATGGCTTTGGCTTTATGCAGGATTTTTGGAAACGAGTTATCATGAAAAACGCTTAGCATCTGTATATGTACCATCCGTTTTCTATTATAGAAACTTTAAAAACTTCATGGCACATTTTAAAGGGTAACTTTGTAACTATCATTGTTTATTCGGCTGTTACCTTTTTGTTGTTAGGTATACTTTCTGTTGCGCTGGCATTTACCTTTTCGCCGGACGATTTTACATCGACCATGATATTCTCGTTCATCATGCTGTTTATTCAGGCCTACTCCACATTGGGTTTGTATAAATTGATATTTACGGTGATAGATAGCGAATATTATGAATTTGAGTTCTCGCAGATCATTCCCACTATAAAAATGGTGTTAAGCTACCTGGCTGTAGTATTTTTGCTGGCATTTATTGTTACCAATTATAACATCGGCGTTAACATGCTCGAACCGTATGAAGATTTACAAAACCTGGTGATGATAATCAGTACCATAGTCGGGCTATACTTAGCTTTTCGCATCATGTTTTTCAATACCTTTATTGTGGATGACCATTCAGGGCCATTTGAATCGTTAAAACAAAGCTTTGCGCTTACTAAAGGCTATCTGCTTAAAATTATAAGCATATTAGGTATAATTTTATTGCTTATCGCCTTGCCCATTGCGCTGTCAAACTTTTACCCAATTATTTCAATTGCAATACTGTTTACCTACCCTTTTGTAAACATTGTACTGGCCGTTACCTACCGCAAGCTGGTATACAGCCATATGGATGTTGACGACAGCGTTGCCGAAACCGACTAAGCTATGGGTTTAAAAGCCTCACTAAGTAAAATATTTGCCGCCTACGTTAACCGCCAGCTTAATAAACAGCGTAAAAACGCGGTGGCGCTACAACAAAAAACATTTCTTGAGCTTATAGCACAAGCCAGGGATACCGAATTTGGCAAGGCGCATAACTTTAGCCAGATACGTACTTATGAAGATTTTAAACGCCTGGTACCCGTACGCGATTACGAGGAGCTTCGCCCCTATATTGAACGTATTGTTGCCGGCGAGGCTAATATTACCTGGCCGGGCAAACCCTTGTATCTCACCAAAACCTCGGGCACTACATCGGGCGTAAAATATATCCCCTTGTCAAAGGAAAGCATGCCGGGGCATATAAAGGCAGCCCGCAACGCGTTGCTCAGCTATATTCACGAAACCGGCCGCGCTGAGTTTGTGGATGGCAAAATGATATTTTTACAGGGCAGCCCTGAGCTGGCCGAAAAAAACGGTGTACCTGTTGGGCGCCTGTCAGGCATTGTAGCGCACCATGTACCGGGCTATCTGCAAAAAAACCGGTTGCCAAGTTACCAGGTAAATTGTATTGAAGATTGGGAGCAAAAGGTAGACGCCATTGTGGAGGAAACCAGCCAGGCGGATATGCGCCTGATATCGGGCATACCACCCTGGTGCCAGATGTATTTCGACCGGCTATCCGCCAAGCATGGGGGCAAAAAGATAAAGGATATTTTCCCGAATTTTAAACTATACGTATATGGCGGTGTAAACTACGAGCCCTACCGTGCCCGTATAGAAGAAAGCATTGGCTTCGCGATTGATACAATTGAAACCTACCCGGCATCAGAGGGATTTATTGCCTTCCAGGATTCGCAAAAAGAACGCGGATTGCTTTTACAGGTTGACCTGGGCATGTTTTATGAGTTTATTCCGGCGGATGAATATTTTAACGATAACCCTACCCGTATCAGCTTAGCAGATGTAGAACTGGATAAGAATTACGCGCTTATACTTAATACCAATGCCGGCCTTTGGGGTTACAGCATTGGCGATACAATTAAGTTTATCTCTAAGGATCCGTATAAGATCATTGTAAGTGGGCGTATTAAACACTACATATCCGCCTTTGGCGAGCACGTTATTGGTGAAGAAGTGGAACATGCGCTGATGAGCGTAGCTAAAGAAGAAGGATTGGATGTGGTGGAATTTACCGTAGCGCCGCAGGTAACGCCAGAAGCCGGGCAACTCCCTTACCATGAATGGTTTGTGGAGTTCGGCAAAGAACCTGCCGACCTAAAAGCTTTTGCCCTTAAGGTTGATAAAGCCCTGCAAAAGAAAAATATTTACTATTTTGACCTGATTGAGGGTAACATTTTACAGCCCTTGATAGTCAATAGTGTAAAAAAGGATACTTTTATAAATTATATGCGGTCGCAGGGTAAATTGGGCGGCCAGAATAAAGTGCCGCGCCTGGCAAACGACAGGAAGATAGCGGACGAATTGAAACAGTACATAAATTAAACGCTGCTGCGGTTACTACTCCGCATAGCGACAGATGATGTTTGATAATATAGCTCAAATAAAAAACATAGCCATTTTAGGCTCAACAGGCAGCATTGGCACACAGGCGCTTGAGGTGGTTACCGAAAACCCCGACCTGTTCCAGGTAGTGCTGCTGACAGCCAACCATAATGCGGATTTACTAATACAGCAGGCGCTGGAATTTTACCCTACCCACGTAGCCATTTGCGACGAAAGCAAATACGGTCAGGTCAAAGAGGCCCTGGCAAAAACCGACATACAGGTACACGCCGGGCACAAGGCCATTGTTGAACTGGTTACCTTGCCCGAAATACATGTAGTGCTTACCGCCATGGTAGGCTTTGCCGGTTTAGAACCCACCATTGCCGCCATAAAGGCCGGTAAAGATATCGCGTTAGCGAATAAGGAAACCCTGGTAGTTGCCGGTGAATTGATTACGGACCTTGCACGCGAGCATGCGGTAAAGATATTACCTGTAGATTCGGAGCATTCGGCTATATTTCAATGCCTGGTTGGCGAAGAACAAAACCCGATAGAGAAGATCATCCTGACCGCTTCGGGCGGTCCGTTTCGTGGGCGGGACGCCGCTTACCTGGCCAACGTTACCCGTGAGGATGCCCTGAAACATCCTAACTGGGTAATGGGCGCTAAAATCACCATTGATTCAGCCTCACTGATGAACAAAGGGTTAGAGGTGGTTGAGGCCAAATGGTTGTTTGATTTGGAGCCCTCGCAAATTGAGGTGATCGTGCATCCGCAATCCATCATCCACTCCATGGTACAGTTTCAGGATGGATCGATAAAGGCGCAAATGGGCCTCCCCGATATGAAGTTGCCCATACAATACGCCCTGGGTTATCCGCAGCGCATCGCTAATAACTTTAAACGCTTCAGCTTTACCGCTTACCCCTCGCTTACTTTTGAGCAGCCTGACATAAAGACATTCCGTAATCTTGGTTTGGTATTTGATGCGCTTGGCGCGGGTGGTAATATGCCGTGTATTGTTAACGCGGCCAACGAGGTTGCGGTAGCAGCGTTTCTGAATAAACAAACCGGCTTTTTAGCCATGAGTGATGTTATTGACGCCTGCATGCAAAAAATTGAGTTTATTGAAACGCCTGCCTTGCACGACTATATGGAGACTGACAGGCAGACGCGCTTGTTAGCTCAAAATTTAATACAAACTTTGCCGTTAAAGGCTTTTACATTTTGATACAAATTAATAAATGGACGTAATTGTAATGATCGGTCAGCTTTTGCTTGGCCTTTCAATCCTGGTAATTTTGCACGAGTTTGGCCACTTTATAGCGGCCCGCGCATTTGGTATCAAGGTTGAAAAATTCTACCTGTTTTTTGATGCCTGGAATTTCAGCCTGTTTAAATTTAATTATAAAGGTGTTGAATACGGAATAGGCTGGCTGCCTTTGGGTGGCTACGTGAAAATTGCCGGTATGATTGATGAATCGATGGATACTGAGCAAATGGCAGGCGAGCCGCAGCCCTGGGAGTTTCGCTCAAAACCGGCCTGGCAACGCCTGATCGTTATGCTGGGGGGCATCATTGTCAATATCATCGTAGGTATTTTTATTTTCTGGATGCTGACCGTTAAATATGGCGAGAGCTATATCCCGAATGATCAGATAAAATATGGTATTGTACCCGGTACCATCGGCCAGAAGATCGGCCTACGCGCCGGTGATAAAATATACGCCATCAACGGCAAACCGGTTGAGCGTTTTGAAGATATCAGCAGTTCAAAAGTATTGATTGATAACGCCACGCTGAACGTTGACCGTAATGGCCAGAAGCTGGATATCGCTATTCCGGCGGATATTTTAAATGATATATCTGACCTGGGTATAGAGCAGTTCATCAGCCGTGTGCCCCGTTCCAAAATAAAGGTTGACAGCTTGCTCCCTACCGGCACGGCTATAAAAGCAGGGCTGGCTAAGGGCGATGTTATAACCGCTGTAAACAATAAGCCTGTAGTTTATTTTGATGAGTTGCAATCGGCATTAAAACCGCTAAAAAACCGCAAGGTTACATTACAGGTAAACCGCAATGGCAATCAGCTTGACCTACCTGTACAAACCAGCAAGGATGGTACCATAGGTTTTGCTAACAAATTCGATATTCCGGAGAAGACTATTGACTATGGCTTTTTCGCGTCGCTGCCTATTGGCGCTAACCGCGCCGTTACCTCTTTTGTTGATAATGCAAAAGGTTTGGGTAAACTGTTCACCGGCAAAGTAAAGGCTACCAAAGCCGTATCAAGCCCGATAGGTATTGCTACGTTGTACGGTGGTGAGTGGGAATGGGCCCGTTTCTGGAGCCTTACCGGCCTGCTTTCAATGGTGTTGGCATTGATGAACCTGTTGCCTATACCGGCACTTGACGGCGGTCATGCTTTATTTCTATTAATCGAGATGATAAAGGGCAAGCCACTGAGCGATAAGTTCCTTGAACGCGCGCAAATGGTAGGTTTTGTATTACTGATATCGCTGATGCTGTTTGCCTTCGGCAACGATATATTTAAGCACATACTGCCGAAATAAGTAGCGGCTTAACAATAATAAAAAGCGCTGATAGTATTACTATTGGCGCTTTTTGTTTTATAAAGGAAAAACTAAAGGCCCTTATCTGCTGACACCGTCATTGTTTTAAGTCTTATCCCATGTCATGCTGCGCTTGTCGAAGCACTCCCCGCCGGGTAAGGCCCGCGCTCGACCCTTCGACAAGCTCAGGGTGACATGGCCTGCGCCTTTTATATTATCATCTTGACGAACGAGAAATCTATCACATAAAATATAACAACACAAAAAAAGCACCCTATTGAGCGCTTCATTTTTTATTATACCGACGGTTGCGGTGGCGAATAATTGTCTGCATCTATATATGCTGGCGGATCTTTCTTAAAAATAGCAGCAAATATCAAGGATACAATAAACCAAACGATTAAGCTGATGCCGATATTCATCAGGATTTTACCGAAAGTAATGTCGGCCTGCTCGTCGAACTTTTTGTTGATATCGTCAACAGCTTTATCAATATCCGATTGAGAAGCATTCGCTTTTTCCATCATAGCGGTAACAGCATTACCTGTAGCAACTTTAGATTTCTCTACAGATTGCGGCTCAATGATCTTAGAAAAAACCAATGAATAAAACAAGGAGCTGATAATAGCCGAAATGACAAACATGATAAATATACCTGAAGTTGCTTGCCTGAAATTCCAAAAGCCACCGATTTTTTTTCGCAGATCGCGTGTTATGAATGAAGCGACAACGATTGGCAATAGAATGGCGAAAATAAGTGGACTGCCAATTATTAACCAAAAATTCGTTGTCATACCGGTGGTAAAGTAAAACGAAAAAACGGTTAAGATGGTTGAAGCAATACCAAGTATAATACCGCTTGATATCGCAGCCTTTCTGATTTGCTGATCTTTGGTTTCGGTGCTCATGGCGAAATAATTTAGGTTTATTTAAAGTTAACTAAAATCTCGTAAACAGGCACGTCAAACTCCGCATCGGGCGCGCTTTGGGCTACTGCCGCCTTAACGTCGGCTGTTGGTTCAACATCCTGAAAGAAAGCCATCACCGGGTAGAAAAGCTCTTTTAACTCCGAATCAGCAGGCAATTTCTCCGCTACCTTTTTAATTTCATCAAAGGGAGCTTCAACCAGTATCTGGTTGGCGATAATCGGCTCATAAATACGGTGCTCATCCTGAAACTCGTCTTCATCAACCAGCAAAAATTCCTTCAGGTAATCTTCCAGGCCAGGTTCTATTTCCTCGTCGGCACACTCGTTAAGGTAAAGCAAAACGTTAAGCAACTCGGTACCACGGTCAATAGTTTCGTCTTCAATTTTGGCCCATTCCGGGCTGTCCAGGTAATCCTCTTCAAGTTTTTTAACATCGGCGCTAAAAAAGTTGATGAGCAGCAGGTCAAAGAAAACCTCACGCAAAGGCTCAAGCTGCGGATTGTCGTCAAACACGCCGTCTAACAGGTCAACCTTGCTTATAAAATCCTCATCGGCAGCAAATACCGACTCAAATTTACCTTGAAGCGCTGTGGCATCAAAGCCGCCATACTGTTTAAAAGCTTTTAAAGCTGCCTCAATGGCCGACTGTACTTTTTGAGCTACCATATGCTTATTCTGATTTAAATACTTGGTGATTGTTACAGGTTAATAATACTTTACCTTTTAATGTTTGCCCTATAAACGGCGAATTGGCTGATTTGGAATAGTTGTTTGCCCGGGTGTACTCCCACGCTGCTCCGGTATCAAACAATACAAAGTTGGCGGCCTCTTCCTCGGCAAAAGCCGGTATCGGCACCGATAAAACCCTGCGCGGATTGACAGCCAGTTTTTCAACAATAGCCTCAGCAGTTAATCCCGCTTTTACAGCCAGGGGCAGCACGGTTTGTAATCCGATAATGCCAAACTCCGCTATCTCGAACTCCACATCCTTAAATTCAACCTCGTGCGGGGTATGTTGCGATACTATGGCGTCAATGGTGCCATCGGCAAGGCCTTCCAGCAAGGCGTCAATATCTTTTTGCGTGCGTAGCGGCGGTTTTACCTTGTACAAGCTATCAAAATCTAAGAGTACTTCATCCGTCAACACCAAATGGTGAGCGGCAACGTCGCAAGTTACGTTAAGCCCTTTTGCTTTCGCTTCGCGGATCAGTTTCACCGAGCTACCGGCAGATATGGTACTAAAGTGGATGCTGGAGTCGGTATACTCGGCCAGATATATATCTCGGGCGATCATCAGTTCTTCTGCAAGCGGCGGTATGCCCTTCATGCCCAGCAGGGTACTGATATGGCCTTCGTTTACTTTGGCTTTGCCCGCAATGGCGGCATCCTCTGGGTATGAGAATACTTTGGCGCCAAAGCCGTGCGCGTAAAGCATGGCGCGCTCCATCAGGCCGGCATCCTGCACGGGGCGGGTGGCATCGGTAAAGGCCTTTGCGCCGCTTTTATACATATCATACATTTCGGCCAAATCCTTACCCTCGCGTTTATGCGATATAGTACCCAGCGGATAAACATCAACCAGATTGCCTTTAGCACGATTGATCAGGTATTCAACCTCTGTTTTGGAGTGTACGGGCGGTTGTGTGGCAGGCATCAAAGCAAGCCCGGTAAAACCACCGGCAGCCGCGGCAGCCGTACCTGTATTGATATCCTCTTTTGTTTCGAGGCCGGGCTCGCCAATCTTGCAATTAAGATCAAAAAAACCAGGCGCAATAACGGCTCCTTTAGCGTCGATCACTTCCGCAGAACTATTATCAATAGCGTCAGCTATTTGTTTAATAATGCCATCGGCAATTAAAATATCGACGGTTTTTTTATGAAATGCAGATTCGGGATGTAAAACGAGAGCGGATTTTATAAGCAAATTCATCAGCGTTGCTTTATTGAGTAGTTTGGGTTGACGTTGCCTGGCCGGCAGTAACGGCAACACCGGTTTTATATAACCTGATGAGCACAATTTCGGCGGCCAGAAATATCAACGCCAAAATTATACAAAGTTTCCATAATTGTGTATCATTATTTACCTCATTAATTGCCGAAGCCAACGGGCGGTTTGCGTTAATTAACTTCGTATTCGCCTCAGGTAATATTTTTTTTATATCGTCCGCACTTAAATAGCTTAAATCAGACTCACTCCTGTTGTCATTAAACGCCAGTACAGCTACGGTACTGTCGCCTTTTTTTAAATCATATAATCCAGGTTGCTGCAACTGATCGGCCACGTAAAGGCGGGTACTGCCATCCTGTTGGCGAACGTCGGGTATGATCTCAAAATCATCCTTAGTCAACTTCAACACTTCTTTTTCTGACGAGCGAACCGGTATGGTTTCAATTGATTCACCACCGCCCAGGGTGTTAAACAATGGCAGGTCGTGCCCGCTTAACAGCGCTATACGATACAGTACGGGCACAAACAGGCCGTGGCGTTGCAGGTTGCTGAAATCATCATTCAAGGGCACTGCCGATACGTAAACCATACCCGCGCCACTTTTATAACCCGACCAGAAAGCATCGCCACCGGGTAAGGTCATCATGTTATCGGCTTGCCCTGCCCTGCTCAATTCAAAATATTTTTTGGCCTTTGGTAGATCAGGGTTTTGCGGCATGGCATCGAAAACCTCTTTAAATAAGGGATTTTGCAGGTTAAGCCGCTCAACTTTACTTTCATTGTTAATTATGCGAAATGGATACCCGGCGCCTAAGGGCTGCAGTAATGCACGGTAGCTTTCCGCATCAGCATCTGCCGCCGGGAAAACGGCGAGCGTATTGCCCTTTTTTACAAAGTTACCCAGTTCGCGCGCTAAGCCTGCCGAAATATTTTTCACATCGGTAAGCACAATTAAAGGGTAATTGCCTAGAGCGGCATAATCAACGTTCCCCTCGGGCGTACGGTCGGCCTTAAAAAAACTGTCCGCGCCAAATGCGGCTTTCAAAAAAGGATTTTCTGTTCCATTATCAATAATCAGCACGGGCATCCGCAGGCGCACGTTAAAGGCGAAGTAAAAGTTATTATCAAAAGTTACCGGGTTATCCTGCAATTGCAATTCGCCACGCTGCCAGCCCGCGCTAAGGCCTGAAAAGCTGAGCGTATCTGTAAGCGTTTTGCGCGGACCAAGTGTAAAGCTGGCCATTGCCTTTTGCTGTTTATTGATGAAAAGCTTTAGGGGCACGCCAGCAGCTTCCTGATCGGCATAATTATGGAGTTTCACCACCAGCTTTTCTTCGTCGCCGGGTTTGTGTACGGCGCTTAGCAGCCACACCGAATCAACCGTTACGTTAGGCAGATTATTGGCTTTTAATGGTACCAGGTTTACGTTGATGCTTTTATCACCCGCTATCTTTTTATTATCGGCTGTATTATCTTGAAAATCAGACAAAACATAAACATCACGGGTGCCCGTTGCGCCACTCATTAATAATTGCCGCTGGCGCGATAATATTTGGTCGAGCTTACGGTTTTGGCCTGTGATCTTCACCTCATCAACCGCATCCATAAACTCATCGCGACTAAGCAGGCGCTGATGCCGCCCTTCAAAATCATGGGTAAGCAGCTGAAAGCGGTCGTTAATTCCGTATGCGGCCGCAATTTCTTTGGCTTTTTGCCTGGCCTGGTCAAGCAGGCTACCCTCGCTGTTGAGGGTTTGCATGGAGTAAGAGTTGTCAATGAAGATGCTCACATTATGCTGCTGCCCGGCAACAGTTCCATCCTGCTTGCTTATATAGGGTTTTGCGAATGCCAGCACCAGGAATAGTAAGGCCAACAGCCTTGCGGCTAATATCAGCCGCTCCTTCAGGTTACGGCGGGAGGCCTGCTGCTCCTGCAACTGCTTTAAAAACTGCACATTACTAAAGTGCACTTTTTTGTACCGCCTGAAATTGTACAAATGCACAATTACCGGTATGGCAAGCGAGGCTAAGGCAAACAAAAACGCGGGATATAAAAAGTGCATACGTTATTTACAAATGTGCAAAATGCGATCAAGCAAAACAATTGTTTAACCGGCCTCATTATTTAATAAACGCTTTTTACATGGATTGGCATATTGGCTGTTCGGGTTTTCATTACAAGGGCTGGCGCGGCAAATTCTATCCGGAAAAGCTGGCCATGCGCAAATGGTTTGAGTTTTACTGTCAGCATTTCTCTACCCTCGAACTTAATGTCACCTTTTACCGCTTCCCGGAGTTAAAAACGTTAAAGAAATGGTATGATGATAGTCCGCCAGAGTTTCGTTTTTCTGTAAAGGCGCCGCGAGCCATTACCCATTTTAAGCAGTTTCATAATTCGGTTGATATGCTGAGCAGCTTTTACGATACCATTAACAATGGCTTGCAGGATAAGCTCGGCCCCGTATTGTTCCAGATGCCGCCGCGATTTACTTATAACCATGACAAGCTGGAACGCGTTATTAACAACCTTGATCCGGCTTTCGGTAACGTGTTTGAACCCAGGCACCAAAGCTGGTGGCGGGATGATATAATTAATGCGTTAGGTAAACATAACATTAGTTTTTGCGGCATGAGCCACCCCGACCTGCCCGATACTGTTGTACAAAATACACCGCTGGTATACTACCGGTTTCATGGTGTGCCGCTACTTTATAAATCACCTTACTCAACGGCTGATTTGCAACGGGTAATAACTGCAATTAAGCAAAACAAAAAAACCAGCCAGGGCTGGTTCTATTTTAATAACGACATTGACGTTGAAGCCGTTTACAACGCAAAAGAAATGATCAGGCTTGCCAACGCTTAGCCCCGATGCCTGCGGCGCTTTCTACGGTGTGATGATGATGAGCGTTTCTTTTTAGTGGACCGGCTTACCAATGATTTATTTTCCTGCTGCACGGGCTCGCTTACTGCCGCTACCGGCTGGGTTTTATCAGTCGAATCCTTGCTGAGCTGCTCAACCGTGAAATTGTTGCCACGCAAGCCGTACTCAAATACCCTTTTGGCGCCGGTAAGTTTTGCGCCTGTACTGTCACTCTCGTAAATAGGGAACTCACGGATGAACTTACCCTCTTTAACGTAGAAGTTATCCTTACCCCGGTAGCCTTTTCGCTGCTTTTTTGTCAGCTTCGGAAAATCGAGCTTGCGGGCATCATTGCCGTTAAATTCAAACGAATAAATATTAACAAAATTGGTAGTGTCCCTAGCGTCAGCCTGTACCAGCAGTTCCGGGTTACCGTCCGAATCCATATCAGTATTATATACGTCAACAACCGATCCTTCCAGGTCGCCGGTTGTGGTGGTATATTTCATCTCGGCCGAGTCAGAATGCAGGATAAGCAATGAGCCTACATCCTTTGCTCCCCGCCCCCAGCTATACACATCAAAATCATTACCGGGCGCTACCTCAACATGCTTGTGATACCTGAAGGGCGCCTGCAATGCCGGTTTGGCCGGCTTTTTAGCGGGCGATGCATTTTTTTTATCATTACCGCCACACCCCCAAAGTAAAACCAGGCAGGGCAGTATGGCCACATAGTTTTTTATACCCATGGCTTATCAATAGTTTTAAATTAATCAGTTTAAAATAGATTCGGGCGAAAGTTCACCTTTTGGCTTGCCAGGCATCGTCATGTACACCCGTAGTATTGCCGAAGGGTTGATGTTAAAATACTTTACCGTTATTTTATGAAAGCCCTTTTGCAACGCGACTGAACCACCCTGTTCATACAGGTTATGCCGGCCATCGTTATCAACTACGGGCTGGTCGTCTATCAGCAAAACAGAGCCATCATCGCTTGATGTAGCGAAGCCATAAACACCATCGGTATCAACATTGATATATCCGCTGTAAATCACTCCAAAGTTGATGTTCTCCTTTTTAAAAGATAGCGGGCTGAAAGTTTTGGCCATGCCGGTATCCAACAATCCACCGCTCTCAATACGGCCGGTGTTACCGAACGCGCCTGCATAAACCTGGTACTTTAAACCTTTGGTGTTACCCTGAAACTGTACCGCAGGCAAAGGCCCAACATTGTAAACCGTTGTTTTGGCAACCCGACTGGTTTTGCCCGATGGCGATACCACGATGGTTTGCAGCTCGCGGTACTGTCCCGGCGGCACTGTGTACGTAACAGGCGCACTATACAGAATATCTTTATCCGTTACCGGATAACCGTCAATATTATAATATACTTTTGCACCTTCAACCGGTGATTTTAGATCGACCGTAAGCTGCGGCGCAAACATGATGGTATCAACAGCGCCAATGGCTGGCGGTAGGCGGTAGTTGTATTTCAATTCATCCAACCGTGCCAAATGCCGTGGCAGGCGCTGCTGCGAAAAATTGGTAAAGTTCTTATTCGCCAGCTGCGACCAGGCTACTTCTGACAGGGCGATAAGCCTTGGCAGCATCATGTACTCCAGCTTGTTTTCAGTACCGATGTACTCCGTCCATAAGTTTGCCTGCACGCCGATGACGTATTTTTGCTGCTCGGGCGTAAGCGCGCCGGGCGTTGGGTTATAGCTGTATGTTTTGGCCAGCGGCGCGTAACCGCCAATGCCGAATGGTTCGCGGTATAGCTTATCTTGTGCGTGATCAAGATAGAGGCCATTTGTGCCCGGTGTCATGATCACGTTATGCTTTTGCTGAGCCGCCTCAATACCGCCCGACTCACCCCTCCAGCTCATTACCGTAGCGTTTGGCGCAAGGCCGCCTTCCAATATCTCATCCCAGCCAATAATGCTGCGGCCTTTAGTGTTCACAAATTTCTCCATACGCTGTATAAAGTAACTTTGCAGGCCATGCTCGTCCTTAAGTTTCAGATCGCGGATCATTTTCTGGCAGAACGCCGATTTTTTCCAGGCCTCTTTAGGCACTTCATCTCCCCCTATATGAATATACTTGCTCGGGAAAAGCTCGATTACCTCAGTCAATACGTCCTGCAAAAATGAAAACGTTTTCTCGCTCGGGCAAAAAACATTCTCGAATACGCCCCATGTTTCGGCAACCTTGTAAGTCTGACTTGGGTCGCAGCTCAATTCAGGATATGCTGCGAGCGCTGCCATAGCATGGCCCGGCATCTCAATCTCGGGCACTACGTTAATGTAACGGTCGGCAGCGTATTTAACTACCTCGCGAATCTGCTCCTGCGTGTAATAACCGCCATGCGGGGTATTGTCAAATTGCTGTGGTGTACGGTCGTGATAATTACCGATAACCGTTTGCGCCCTGCGGCTGGCCACCTGGGTAAGCTTAGGGTATTTCTTGATCTCGATACGCCAGCCCTGGTCATCCGTTAAATGCCAGTGAAAGTTATTGAGCTTGTAATAGGCCAGCAGGTCGATGTACTTTTTAACAGCCTCCACCGTAAAAAAGTGGCGGCATACATCCAACATAAAACCACGGTAGCCAAAGCGGGGGTAATCATCAACCACAACCGACGGCAGTTTTATCGCTCCTGCCTTGTCATCAGGGAATAACTGGATGAAAGATTGTATGCCATAAAACAACCCGGCTCCCTTACCTGCAATTGTTACCTTGTCGGGCGTGATGGTTAACCGGTAACCTTCGGCGGGCATATTTTCGGTACCTGTTGAGGTAAGCACCATGCTGTTGCTCACATTTTTACCGGAGTTGTGCTGCACCGGTATAGCCAGGTTGGCTTTGCTTTTTAAAAAATCGGCCAGAAACTGAACGGCTTTATTGTTTACCGTATCGGCCAGCAGCGTAGTTTGCCTGCTTAGCGTAAACTCACCGGCTGTTTTACGGACAGATGCCGGGGCCGGGATGATGCCCGGATTGGAATCAGTATTTTGGGCGTTTAATTGGTTGACAGATAGGCCAAAAGCCAGGGGCAGCAATAAAGCAATCTTTTTATACATCAATTTAAAAACGGATAGTTTAAATAATTATGATGTGGTGAATATAACAGATTTTGCCAATTTTATAATCCTGTTACTCAATTATTACAAAGGCGGCAAAGCTAAAAGGAAATTCGGACTAAAATATTGCCATATAAGCAAAAGGCCACATTCAAATTAATGAACATGGCCTTTATATATTTTTACTTATGTAATGTTAAGCGGTAACCACATGCTCTTTAGCTGCCAGGTAGCGCTCGGCATCGATAGCTGCCATACAGCCTGAACCGGCGGCAGTAATAGCCTGGCGGTAAATATGATCCTGCGCATCGCCGCAGGCAAACACACCCTCGATATTGGTTTCTGATGAATCAGGCTTGGTAATAATGTAACCCGTCGGATCCATATCAATCCAACCACGGAAAATCTCCGTATTCGGATGGTGGCCGATGGCTACAAAGAAACCGGTAACATCAAGGTTGGTTTCCTCATTCGTTTGGTTGTTGATCACCTTAACGGCATTTACGGTCTGCCCATCACCCAATATTTCCTTGGTTTCGGTGTTATATAATACTTCGATGTTTGGCGTGTTCAGTACGCGATGAACCATTGCTTTTGAGGCACGGAACTCATCGCGGCGAACAATCATGTATACCTTGCGGCAAAGCTTGGCCAGGTAAGTGGCTTCTTCGGCAGCGGTATCACCGGCACCAACTATGGCTACATCCTGCCCGCGGAAAAAGAAACCGTCGCACACGGCACAGGCCGATACGCCAAAGCCGTTATATTTTTGTTCAGACTCTAAACCCAGCCATTTTGCAGATGCACCGGTTGAAATGATCACCGTATCGGCGAGGATGGTTTTGCTTTCGTCAACCACCACCTTATGCGGCAGGCTCGAAAAATCAACCGAACTTACATAGCCGAAGCGGATATCGGTACCTAAACGTGATGCCTGTTTCTCAAAATTCTGCATCATTTCAGGGCCTAAAATACCTTCAGGATAACCAGGGTAGTTCTCCACCTCGGTAGTTTGGGTAAGCTGGCCACCGGCAAGCATACCGGTGTATAATACCGGTTTCAGATCAGCACGGGCTGCATATATAGCGGCAGTATATCCCGCCGGACCAGAGCCTATAATAAGGCACTTTACGTGTTCAAGTTGTTCAGACATCAATTAATATTGAATTTATATACAAATGTACAATTAAAGGTGGATAGGGTCAATATGGGATAGTCAACAGAGTGCAATTAGCTGTATAGGGCTCAACCCTCTCCGTTAACACTAAAATCGAATATCTTGCTTTTTTTTAAGTTGATCATAATTTGCCAGCAATGATTTCCGCCATCAGCAACTGTCACCCAATCTTTTTGCCAGTAATATAAGTCGGTCTTCGGGTCAATTTTAGCAATATCGCTAACATCTAAATCTTCCTTCCATAAAAAGCTAATAAATATTTCACGCTCGCCTTTTGCATTTACTGTACCGACATACTGGCGTATATACTTTTTAAGGTTCTTTTCAACATATTGTTGGTTGTACTTATTTGCCAGGTCAGACAATTTTCTTTTCAATAAGCCCTCCGCTTTCATAATGTCGGCGGTATGGGGAGTAAATCTTTTAAAGTCATCAAACCATCCAATAGTTTATTCTTATAACTTTTATCAAATATCATTCCTTCAAACCCATTACCTTTTACATATACCGAATGATCTGTAACGCGCTTTTCTAATTTAAGTCTTTGAGCAATTCCTGAACCGTTACAGAATAATAGGCATAAATAATAAGGATTACCTTCATCGGTTTAAGTAATTTGAATTATCTCAATAAATATATCACTTATCCATACGGCTCGTAATTTTTTGTAAAATAATCTAAACCAGCGTAATTCTATTTTGTTAAAACTTAGAATCATCTATAAAAAAAGAAAAGAAAGACATGAAAGATCAATCAAAATTAGTTGCCGCGTTATTAATAGGCGCTGCAGCAGGTGCGGCAGCAGCTTTATTGCTGGCACCAGACAGCGGTAAAGCTACCCGTGAAGAAATTGCTGATTACTTTAGCGACCTGCTCGACTCAACTAAAGAGAAAGCCAACAAAGCTGCTTCAAGTGTTAAAGAGTACAGCAACGATATTGTTGACCGCGCAAAATCAAAATTCCAACATGCTAAAGAGAATGTATCTGACTATACCGATACACTTGTTGATACAGCAAAAGCTAAAGGCAGCGAATATGCTGGTGAAGCTAAGGGTACTGTAAAAGAGACTGCTAACAATTGGAACAATTCTGTACAGAATTCATAATACATTTATTTATATAAAAAAGAACCCCGTTCAAAATTTGGCCGGGGTTCTTTTTTATAGAATTGATTACAATTTAAATGTATTGTCTCTCACTGTTGCATCCATAAATATACCACCGTCAAGCGTTACGCTTTGTATCGTTTTGGTGGTTTTTATGGCGATTGCCGCTTGCTTTTGATCGGCTTTCCAAACTGCAGGTGTTTGATGCAGGTTTTCGGTGCTGCCATCGGCATAAGTTACCTTTACATCAAACGGCACCGCGAAGCCACCAACGTTTTGTACAGCCACACTGTAACCACCATCAGCTTTGGTAACGCCTTGTACAGCCAGGTCGATATAATAATTGGTAAAATACCAGTTATTAAAAAACCAGTTCAGGTCCTGCCCTGATACGTTGCTCATTGAATTAAAATAGTCCCACGGAATTGGATGTTTACCATTCCAGCGGTCCATATAACCGTGCAGGGCTTTTTTAAACAGCTCGTCGCCCAGCATATCCTTCAACGCTAAATGGCTTAAGGCCGGCTTACCGTAAGCATTGTTACCGTAACCCATGCGCAACTCGCTTGATGGCGTAATTACAGGCAGATCTTGATAGGTTGATTTATTGTTGATCCAACCCGCCACGCGGAATTGCTTAAATAAGCTCTCCGCTTTTTGCTTGCCAAACTCGGCAGTGCCAATCAGCAGTTCAAACGTTGTAGCCCAGCCTTCGTCCATAAACGCGTAACGGCTTTCGTTTATACCCATGTAGAATGGCATCCAGGTATGGGCAATCTCGTGATCCTGAACAAACTGCGTAAAATCAAAGCTATCGGTATGGCTGTCATTACACATCATCGGGTATTCCATATCGGCAAACCCCATTACTGAGGTCATTTTAGGGAACGGGTAAGGTACGCCCGGCCAGTTTTGTGATAACCAGCTTAAGCTATGCCTGCCGAATTGTACCACTTTATGAAAATCAGCGGCCGAATCGGCAAAGGCGGCCTGCATGCTGGCGCGGCGTTTGGTTTTCGGATCAACAATCACACTGGCGGCATCCCACACATAATTATCGCTTACGGCCAGGGCCACATCGCTAATGTTGGTGCAGGTCCATGTCCAGGTATTCAGGTCCTTTTGCGCGGTAACTTTCTTTTTGGCGATGTCATCAGCCGTGGCTATATGAACAGTCGAGTCGCTGGTGAACGATTTTTGTAAGCGCTTGTAATACTCCGGCTGTAACACCTCTTTGGCGTTTTGCAGCGTACCGGTAGCCCAAACAATAAAATTTTTAGGCGCTTTTACGTTGAGGGTATAGTCGTTAAAGTCATTATAAAACTCCTGCGCGTCTAAAAATTCCAAAGTGTCCCAGCCGTTATAATCATCGTACACGGCTACACGCGGGTAAAAATACGCCAGGAACATGGTTGACGGGTTCAACATCCCTTCCCTTCCGCTTTGTACCGATGCCTGAAAATGCCAGTCGATATCCAGTTTCAGCGAGTCGCCGGGGTTGAGGGGTTTAGCTAAACGAACACCGCGATTTGTACCTGATGGCTCGTTGTTCCACTTTTGGGTACTGCCATTTATCTGCATTTTATCAACTTGAATGCCTTCGGTAAGGTAATCCTTATCCGTAGCCGAGAAACGGGCTGCTCCCGGGCGGTGTGTATTCAGTATGAATTTGAGGTTTAGCAACCGTAGCGTATCCGGGCTATTGTTGATATAAATAATTTGCTCGGTACCATTAACATTGCGCGTTTTTGGATCAACCGTTACGGTAATGTTGTAACGGCCACGGTTTTGCCAGTAGTTTTTACCGGGCTTACCATCAGGCGAGCGGGTTTGTTTGGCAAAGGCCGCCTTAATATCACGCGGCGTGTAAAGGCTTTGCGCCTGCGTTTGGTAAACGGCAGCGCCAAGCAAGGTTGTAAAAAGTAATTTTTTAAGCATAGTGTGAGGTCAGCAAGTTAATAATGTAAACTGCTGTAAAGCTATGCTATAAAGGTTAATTATTCAACCCCGAGGTATTCTTTTGATATCAATCCAAATAGTCCGTCGTTATCAACGGCCTCATCAAAACACTCAATAAGCAATTGCTTTACCTCCGTGTTATTAAGCTTATCGGCAAGTAATTTAAGCATGTGGCATGCAGTAATATTAATATGTTCAAGCATCTGCAAATACAGCATAATATCAGTATCATTAACTACTGCTGAGTTCTGCGGATCATCAAGACAAAAATTGTCTCGTATAATTGATTTGATAGGATTACAATTTTCATCAGATGGTTTTTCACCGATAATTTTATATATCGCATCCATTCGATCAATCTGTTTCTCTAAATCTTCAGCAAATTCTTCTAAACCCAGCTTAAGTGATCTGAACGAAGCAAGGTCAATCAATTCATTTATTTTACCTGCAAGGTATCGTTTGCCAAAATACAACCGGTTAAGGTTATGCATAAACAGGGTATAAAATGATGCATTATCAAGCTTATTTACACCGGGCACGTTCTTCATGGTACAGGATGATTAGTAGGATATCCGGTTAAAAATATGCTTAATAAAAGCATTATTCATAACAATCATAAATCAATACCGGTATTTTATCTTATAAGATAATTCACTTTTTTATTGAGAAAATTATATGCCAATGGAGTAAATGACGGCAGGATGTTGCTTATTGCCCACGATGCCGTAACTTTGCCACATGAAGCATAAGTTAGGCGATTTTGTAAGGTTTATTGACGAAAAACTGGAAGGCTATGTTACCCGCATAATTGACGAGCAGATGATTGGCGTTACGGGTGATGACGGGTTTGAGATTCCTGTTATGGCCAGCAAAGTCACATCTGTGTACGGGCATATGGATGACGCGAAGGAAGCCGAGCCCAAAGCAGCCACTGTTACTCCCATACCTGCGGGAGAATTTATCGCTCGCGGTGTATACTTTGCCGCAGTACCCGATAGCCGGGCAAGCTCGGTGGTTCATTTTCAGTTAATAAACACTACATCGTTCCAACTATTAGTTTCACTGTACGGCGAGCATGATAAAAAGTACAAAGGCGAGTTTGCCGGCATTATTCAGCCGAAAACAAGTGTGCAGGTATATTCCGCTCAATTGGCCGACCTGCAGGTATGGCCTAAGCTAAGCGTTAATATTATTTACCATACGGCTCAAAACGTGCAACCGCCTTCGCCGCTTACTTATTCCGAAAAATTTAAGGCCAAGGATTTTGCAGGAGCTAAGCAAAAACTGCCGGTAACTGGCTTACAGGGCTGGCTTTTCAGGCTTGATGAAGATGAACTGGTAATTGATGCAGGTAAACTAAAGGAAAGCTTTTTTAAAACTGCCGAAGAAAAAGCCGATATAGTTAGCAAACCCGAAAACGAAGTTGACCTGCATATCGAAAAACTGCGCGATGATTATCATTTTTTGAGCAGTGCCGAGATCCTGAAAATACAACTCGATCATTTTAATAAAAAGCTCGATGCAGCCATTGTACACCAGTTACACGAAATTGTATTTATACATGGCGCAGGCAACGGCATTTTAAGGCATGAATTACATAAAGCGCTTGGCCGCAACAACAAGGTGCAAACCTTTATGGACGCGCGAAAGGAAAAATTCGGCTATGGTGCAACAAAGGCGGTGTTAAAGTAGCATTATACCCGGGTAGCGGCCTTTAACTCGTTTTTTACAAAGCTATCGCCACGATAAACTTTAAGGCCAATGCAAAAGGTAGTGCCTTGGTCAGGTTCGCTGCTGAACCATATTTTACCGCCCTGTAATTCTGTAAACTCCTTGCATAGCAGCAGGCCGAGGCCTACGCCTTTTTCATTGCCGGTACCATATGTTGATTTGGCACGCAACGAAAACATTTCTGCCTGCTGATCGGGTGGGATGCCGATTCCTGTATCAATTATGCTGATACAGCATTCCTCATCATTATAATCGGATTTTACGATGATACTGCCGCCGTTATTACTGAACTTTATGGCATTATTGATCAGGTTACGCACAATAAGCTGCAGCATATCGGGGTCGGCAACAACGGGGGCTTTATCTTCCAGTTTGCTTATCAGCGTTATGCCTTTACGCTGCGCCTCGTTCTTTTGAATTTGCAGGGTGGTTTGCAATACGTCGCTAACATTAACGGTAGCCAGGTTTACATTTACGCCTTCCATTTGCGATTTTGTCCATGTAAGCAAATTCGACAGCATTTTCTGCGTGTTTTGGGTAGCGTTAAGCAAATCCTTTTTTATCGACATCCGCTCGCTCTCCTCCAGCTTAAACTCTGATAGTATTTCAAGGTAATTTTGTATCGAACTTAAGGGTGCCCGCAAATCATGCGCTAAAATAGCGTACAGTTTGTTTTTAGTTAAGTTTGATTGTTCAAGCTCTTCCGCCTTATGCTCTACCCGCAGGCGTTCAAAATCATAACTGCGCCTGATGTAGGTAGTAATAAGCGAAATAATAACCGCAACCACCAGGTACGAGTACATGAAATCGAAATAACGGCTCTCCCGATCTGGATAGGTGGAAGGCACGGCGCTGGTATCAAAATACTCTAATCCCATCAGGCCGAGCACAATAACGATATTCGCCACAATCCAAAACCAGTATTGCTTTTTAGGCACTACCGATATATTGATAAAGCATCCCAGCAAAAAAATAAGCGCTGTAGGGCCGCGTGTGCCTGAATTATCAAAAAAATTGGCTATCAGCAGGCAGTTGCTTAGTATATTATATAAAGTGATACTAAAGGTAAACCAGCGGCATATTCTCGACAGGTAGTAAGCTACTGCAACCAGCACAATCCCCCCTGCCATAAGGGCTGCCAGTTGGGGCATATCAATATAAAGGTTTGAAAAAACGTTGAGGAAGAGGGCAATAACCGTTACCAAACATACCGTGTGAAAAATGCGCTGCTCCAGAATAAATTCCGCAGGCTCGCCGATCATTTTTTTGATTAAAACAGGCAAAGTATTCGGCATGTGCAGCAATAGTAACAGCAGTTAATTGGGGATGCTTACGTGAAGGTAATCGGGATTAGCTAATCATCCGTAAAAAATATCATATTTTAATTAATGAGTATATAATTTTACATAACGTTAATTATAGTTGCCGATTACTTACAAACGGCTTACCGGATGAAGCTTAGCTAAATATTGGCCGTACTCGTCCTCAAAAATCACCTCAACCTGCCAGCCTTCTTCGCCGGCTATTTCGAGCATTGTTTTCTCGTCGATATACAACCAACTGAACCATTCAGAACGCTCGCCCTTGTAGGCATATTGATAAGATATTTGCCCGTAATAATCCCTATCGGGTATGCCGTCAGGATACAGGTATGCCACGTCCGACGAATCAAACAGTAATTGTCCGCCTGGTAATAAAAGCGTTTTGGCATGTCTTAAAAACCTCCGAAAGCCATCCAGGTCTCCCGCTATACCGATACCGTTCATCAGCATCAGCAAGGTATCATACTGCCTTGCGTTGTATGCAAATATATCCGCTTGTATTACATCGGCTACCCCTCTCGCCCGCATAACATCCGTGGCCAGCGGAGATATATCGAGGGCGGTTACCGCGGCATTCCATTGCTGCAGCACCAGGCTGTGGCTTCCCGCTCCCGCGCCAACGTCGAGCACGCTGCCATTGCAATGGTTCAGGGCACACCATTCCAGGTCGGGCATATCATCTTCATTCCTAAAGTAAGTGCGTACGGGCATTTCCTCGCGTGGGCCGTAACGGTTGTATATCCACAACTTACTCACCCTATCGCTATGGTGGTAATTATAAATTGCCTGTCCTAAAATATCGCTCATAATACTGCTGCAAAGTAAATAATTTATATTTGACGCTGCATGATCTCTGCCACCATCGCCTATATTTTGCTTTTACTGTTGCTTGCCGCAGGTATGCTGTTTTCGGTAAAGCGGCGCAAACTCACCCGCTGGGCTGCCTTTACGGGCGCTATAACCGCGTTGTTACTTTACATAGGCACCGGCTTTGCCGGCGTGCTGCTGATGACCGCATTTTTTATAATCGGCACCGCCGCTACATCACACAAAAAGTACCTGAAGCTAAAAATTAATGGTGATGATGATAACGCTCCGCGCGATACGTGGCAGGTACTGGCTAACAGCGGCATAGCGGCCATACTGTCGGTAGCTGCCATGCTGTTTCCGGCGCATATGGATGAAATGCTGCTGATGATTGCAGGCGCGTTCGCTACTGCCGCAGCCGATACCGCATCGAGCGAACTGGGCGTAATTTACGGGCGTAACTTTTATAATATCATCAGCTGGAAAAAAGATCAACGCGGGCTCGACGGCGTGATCAGCCTGGAAGGTACAGTGCTTGGTTTGGCGGGTGGCCTGTTAATAGCTATGGTTTACAGTTTGTTTGCCGGTTTCGGCTGGCCGGTTGCAGCCATAGCGCTGGCAGGCGCCGCAGGTAACTTTGCCGACTCACTTTTGGGCGCAATATTAGAACGCAAACAAGTGATTGATAACAACATGGTGAATTTTTTGGCTACGCTTGCCGGTGCAATAGTCGTTGCCCTGATTGCATAAAAAAAGCACCGGCAAAAACCGGTGCTTTTAACGATCAATAAAATGATATATAATTATATAACTTTTACTTTTACCGCGTTTAAGCCTTTACGGCCGTTTTCAACCTCAAACTCCACTTTGTCGTTCTCCTGTATCTCATCGATAAGGCCGGTTGAGTGTACAAAAATTTCTTGTTCGCCACTGTCGGGCACTATAAAACCAAAACCTTTTGTAACGTTGAAAAATTTAACTGTTCCTTGTTTTTGCATTGTATTGTTTATTATAAAGCACGCAAGGTAGGTATAATAATCGGCAAAGCAACAAATATATTCACCTGCGTAGCATGTATTTACAATCAGGCTACTATTGACAGGTTGCTATTAATGGTATCTTCTGAGTCTTTAACAATCAGTTTTATTTTCTGGTCCAGTTCATCAACAACCAGCTGCATCATCTCCATATACTCCTCAATACCCATTTTATCCTGCTCCAGCTTCATTACATGCAGCAGCCCCAGCAACGATGCCACCGGGCGGCGCAATTCATGCGATTGTATGATGGCTATCCGTGTAAGCGCCTCGTTTTGTACCCTGATCTGCTCTTCCTGGAGTTTGTTATGTGTAACATCAACAGCGTTTATAGCTACACCCACCACCTCATTTATAATGTTGCGGATAGGCACGAGCTTCACTTCGCGCCAGCCCTCGTGCGGCGTGCCGCGCCATACCAGTAATTCTCTTTTGATAGAACGGCCGCCAAATGCCTGGTTAACCAACTGCCTTAACTCAATCCCTGTGTGTTGGTCTACATATTCAAAAAGATGGGTACCAATTTCGGGGATTATATTAAGCACACTGTGCAGGGCTGATACCGTTGCTTTGTTCATGGCCATGATGCGCATACCGCGGTCAACCAGTACATGCTGATCGCTGCTGCTGTCAAATATCGCTTTCAGCTTCAGCTCCGAGTCCATCAGATCCATGCTGTTTTGCAGGGAGTTTTTATGATGTAATTCCAGCTCACGCAGGTTGGAGTCGAGCTGCATCAGGTTAATGGCCTGGCGGGCCAGCATTCTGAGCGTGTTTTTTTCATCTACATCTAATTCACGCGGCTCAAATCCTACTACGCATAGGCTACCTACAGCATAGCCATCATCAGTTATTAACGGGCAACCAGCGTAAAAGCGGGCATTAGGATCGCCGCTAACTAACGGGTTTGACGAGTAACGCACATCTAGTTTCATATCAGGCACCACTACAACATCTCGCTTTTTTATGGTATGATTACAAAATGCGATTTGCCTGGGGGTGCTTTCCATGTCTACACCTTTACGCGCTTTAAACCATTGGGTATCTTTACCCAAAAGGGTTATTAATGCTACAGGGGCATCGCACAGCCGGGCGGTTAATTCCGCAATTCCGGCTAAATCGCGGCTTGTTGATGAGTTAAGAGAGATAAACCTGTTTACGGCTTTAAGGCGGTTGTATTCGTCGTTCATTGTGATACGGAAACATAAAACGGCGTATGCACTTACGCCGTTTTACCGTACAACACCTTATACTCAGGTTTGTTTTGTAAATAAGTTATTCGCCCGAATAAACACTTTGTACAGGCGTGCGCAGGTTATAGCCTGATGCCATAACTTGTCCGTAAGCGCCTGCTGTGCGCACCGCGATAATGTCGCCACGGTATGATTGCGGCAGCTCAACATCCTTACGGAAACAATCAGTACTTTCACATATCGGGCCTACCACATCATATTTCACCGCGTCGGTAACATTCTCAGGCTTGCGGCTTAAGTTATCTATCTGGTGATAAGCTTGGTAAAGCATCGGCCTGATCAGCTCGGTCATGCCGGCATCAAGCACCAGAAAGTTTTTACGCTGACCATTCTTTACATACAACACGCGCGAAATAAGCGCTGCTGATTGTGCTACCAATACACGCCCTAATTCGAAGTGCACTTCCTGGCCCGGCTTAACATTCAAAAAGTCCTTAAAAACCTTAAAGTAGCTTTCAAAATCGGCTATGTTGTTTTCATCCGGACTGTAATAATTTACCCCCAAACCGCCGCCGGCGTTGAGTATTTTTATGGTAAAGCCGCGATCCTCAAACCAGGCCTGGATCTCATTAATGCGCACGCATAAACTCCTGAACACTTCCATATCGGTAATTTGCGAACCTACGTGAAAGTGTATGCCTACAAACTCCAGGCTGGCGCTGCTGCGCAGTTTCTCGGCTACATCGTTAAGCTGCCATGTGTTGATGCCAAATTTATTTTCATCAAGCCCGGTAGTAATGTAGTGATGGGTATGCGCGTCAACATTGGGGTTAATACGGATAGCCACCCGGGCTTTTTTATTACGGGCGGCGGCAAGCTCGTTAATCACCTCCAGCTCCTGCACCGATTCTACATTGAAGCAAAAGATATCGGCCTCTAAGGCGGCAATTATTTCTTTGTCTGATTTACCTACGCCGGCAAATACCACCTTATCTTTACCGAAACCATGCTTCAGCGCGGCCAACACTTCGTTACCGCTCACGCAATCAGCACCGAAACCGTAGGACTGAATGGCCCGGAGCACCTGCTCGTCAAAATTCGCCTTCATGGCATAATGGACATGAAAGCCGTATTTACCGGCGGCCTCGTTACAAGCAGCCAATGTGCGGCGCAGCAGATCGAGGTCGTAGTAATAAAAAGGCGTTTCCAAACCCTGGAAACGATCTATAACATTATCGTTAAACATTTTATAGCAAACTTAAATGCCTGCGTACAGGCAAAATGCAACAAATGCCGTTAAAATAAACGGCTGTGTAAACTGCGCAACGCTTCGGTTTTCTCTTCGGTTTTTACCAGTAACGACAGGTTGTGCTCACTGCCACCGTAAGATATCATACGCAACGGAATATGTTTTACAGCTTCCAGCACGCGCGCGGCGTAACCGTGCTTATCAGTGCCAAAATCACCAACTACGCAAATTATAGTTTGCTTAGTTTCTATCTCCACACTGCCGAAGGTATTCAGCTCAGCTTCTATCTGGCCAAGGTAGGTGGTATCATCAATGGTTAATGACACCGCCACTTCCGACGTGGTGATCATATCGATAGAGGTTTTATAACGCTCAAATACCTCGAAAACGCGCCTCAAAAAGCCATAAGCCAGCAGCATACGGCTTGATTGTATGCGAATAGCGGTTATATCATCCTTAGCGGCGATTGATTTTATACGGTTCTTTTCGCTTTCGTTAGTGATCAGCGTACCTTGGGCCTGCGGATCCATAGTATTAAGTAAGCGTACCGGTATTTTGTAACGCTGCGCCGGGAACACACTCTGCGGATGCAATATCTTTGCGCCAAAGTAAGCCAGCTCGGCTGCCTCATCAAACGATAGCTGGGCAATTGGCTGCGTGCCTTTAACAATACGCGGATCGTTGTTGTGCATACCGTCAATATCCGTCCATATCTGTACTTCCTCGCTGCGTATGCCTGCCCCTATCAGTGATGCGGTGTAGTCACTGCCGCCACGGCGCAGGTTATCAATTTCGCCAAAGCTGTTGCGGCAAATATAACCCTGTGTAATAAACAGGTTATTATCCGGATGCTTATCAAGCAATGGGGTAAGGTGCGAGGTGATGTAATCAACCACAGGTTCATTATCTTCATCAATCTTCATAAAATCGAGCGCCGGTAACAGTACCGACGGCACACCGATCTCTTTCAGATAAACATGGTATAAGGTGGTCGAAAGCAGCTCGCCCTGCGCCAGTATTATCTTTTCTTCAATAGGCGTAAACAGATCATTCGCCAGGCCGGTAAGCAGGTTAAAATGATAATCGATCACTTCCTTGCCTTGCGCACGGTATTCTTCGTTAGCGAAAAGCTCTTGGATAAAAACTTCGTACTTACCCTTTAATGCAGCAATTAATGAGGCTGCCTTGGGTTTATCGCCTGCAAGGTATGCCTGCCCTATTTCAACTAAACTGTTTGTTGTGCCCGACACTGCCGAAAGCACCACGATCTGACGTTGAGAAGCATCAACAATATCCAGCAGTTTTTTCATCCTTTCAGGACTGCCTACAGATGTTCCTCCAAATTTTAAAACTTTCATCTTTACAATAATTACTTAATTGAAAAACTGATCTTGCTGCATCAATTTTAGCGGCGCTAAAAATAGGATTTTTAAGCACTTATCGGCGTGTTATTGTGAAGAAAAATAGCTAGTAAGTGTTGGTTTTGAGGCTTAGCGTTACAAATACACCAAAAGCTCAAATATTTTAATATTTTTGCCTTCGAATTTACCCTGATACTTAAACTGGATTATCACACAAAACATGAAGAATTTACTTCGTATTGCGGCATGCATGTTAATAATAGGCAGTCTGCAATCCTGCTTTTCTGCAAAAATCGAATCATCAAAACAAGCCAGCTACAATGAGAAACTTTACAAGGTTTACATCATTGTAAATGGCGCAAAAGAAACAAAAAACTTTAGCCAAACATTTTTCACCGGTTTGAAGGCTAAGCTTCGCGAAAAAAACATCCAGTCGAACGGCTTTTTGCGTGATCCGCTATCACTCGACACTGAAGAAGATGTATTAAAAAAGATCAATGATTACGATCCGCAGGCGTTACTGGTAATTAAACAAACGCACATTACCTATACCAACGGCACCGTAACCGATGCCAAGCTTGATCTTACACTGATTGATGGCAAAACGCAAAAACCGGTTTGGAAAGGCCTTGCAAAAGTATATGGCGCATTTGGCATCACCGAATCGGCAGAGGTTGCGGTTAATAACGTAATAAAAAAACTCCAGGAAGATAAATTGATCTGATGATACATCTAAACCACATCATGAACAGAAAACTACAACATTTTATTGCCGGCTTGTTGTTACTGCTGCAAGCCTGCGCATCTGTAAACATAGCTTCAAATAAACAGGAAGGTTACACCAAGAAACCCCGTAAAATTTACATCGTTACTTATTGCAGCAAGGAAAGCATGGAGTACGGATCCTCAATAACCAAAGGTATTACCGCCGACTTTATTAAGCGCGGTATTGAGACTGAATATTATATTAAAACCCCACTTTCATTAGATACAGAGGCTGATATTAACCAAAAAATAGTGGACTTTAAACCTGAGGCCGTCCTTTATTTGAGACAAACTGTATCCGGATGGTCAAAAGGCGCTTATGAAATATCGCTTTTTGATACAGAGCTGCGTAAAAATGTATGGAAAAGTGAAATCAATACGTCGCATGACGAGTACACCTCGGAGATGGATGTATCAGACAAAACCGTAAAAATAGTAGCTGACAAGCTACTTGCCGACAAATTACTATAAAATTTTATTTCACACGAAAAAGGCCCGCTGTTATCGGCGGGCTTCTTTTCGTATAAAATTTTCGCTTGATTATCAGTCAATTAAATCAATAACATAACAATTTGGTAACATTAGCACAAAATTTGTTTACAGAACCATGTAATGATATACCAAAATCTTACGTAACCTAAATGTAAAACTGAGGAGTTTTGTGATTATTAACGCCTGACAGCGATCATGTTGAAAGGCAGTGCTTATTATCTACATTTTATGAGAACTGAAAAATCAACGTTAAGGTGCACTTGTGGAGCGCCTTTTCATTTCGAGAGTAAAACCAATCCTCTCGGAGCGCTATTGTTTTTCTTACCTATCCGTCGTTTTTTCTGCGCACACTGTTTAAAGAATGCCTATGTGTGGCTGCCAGATAAAATGGCGAGACGGTTTCACCGAGTATAAGTGAGTATGGAAAAAAGTTACCAAAAAAGAAAGAGCCGCTGTTAACAGCGGCTCTTTCTGCTTATAATAATTCCCGTTCCTTTAAAACGGTATGTATATCTGGGTTTATATAGTCCTTTTCGATCAGCCCATCGCGCATACGCACAATGCGGTGTGCATGCTGGGCAATATCCTCTTCGTGCGTTACCAGTATAATAGTGTTGCCTTTGGCATGTATATCCTCAATAAGCCCCATTATCTCGATAGATGTTTTGGTATCGAGGTTACCGGTAGGCTCATCAGCTAATATAATGGATGGGTTGTTAATTAACGCCCGTGCTACGGCCACACGCTGGCGCTGCCCGCCCGAAAGCTCATTGGGTTTGTGATCAACCCGATGCCCAAGCCCTACATTTTCGAGCGCCTTGTGCGCACGCGCAAGCCTGTCGGTCTTGCTTATGCCGGCGTAAACCAACGGAAGCGCTACATTTTCGAGCGAACTGTTACGCGGCAACAAATTGAATGTTTGAAAAACGAAGCCAATTTCGGAGTTACGCACCTCGGCAAGGTCGTCATCGCTCATATGGCTTACGTTAATGCCGTTAAGCACATATTCGCCTTTTGAAGGGGTATCTAAACACCCTAAAATATTCATCAGCGTTGATTTGCCCGAACCCGAAGGCCCCATCAGGGCCACAAACTCTCCTTTGTTTATGGTTAACGATACTGATTTAAGCGCGTGAATAACCTCACTGCCAATAACATATCTCCGGCCTATATCGGTAAGGGTAATAAGTGGCTGCATTAGTTTTTGTTGGTTTGACTATGGTTTCGGGGTAATTGTTACACGGTTGAAATTATATTCTTAACCTTGATTTTTAGGATTTTGGGATTACCTCGATTTTAGTTTTTTATATTGATTTTTGAGATTACAACGACTACTTTGATTTGACTATCAACGTTATTGATCAAGGTACTCCCAAAATCCTAAAAATCAAGGTCAAAGACAAAAAACTACCTGTCAATCACCTTAGCCACCAATATGTGGCTGCCATCGTGCTTAGGGGCGTTGAGCAGGGCTTGCTCGGTGGTTATTTCGTGCTTTACAACATCTTCGCGCAACACGTTATCTTCGGTGGTCATGTATACCAGCGGTTCAACACCTGCGGTATCTACCTCGTTAAGCTTGGCCATAAAATCGAGTATTTGGCTCATGTCTTTCATCAGCTCCTCTTTCTCGGTTTCGGCCAGTTCAAGGCGGGCAAGGTGGGCTATTTTGTCAACTGTTTGCTTGTCAATCGTCATGCGGTTTGCAGTTTTTGCTGAATGATGCTGTGCACCTGGTCGCGCAGGGCATCGGTATCATCAATGGTTAAATCAGCCGTTTCAATTGGCCTATGTACAAATATATTACAAACGCCGGGTTTACTGCCATGTTTAAGGCCATCGTCCCATAATATTTGCCAGGTGTTAAGGGATGTTACCGGGATGATAGGTATTTTATGTTCAATAGCCAGCCGAAAAGGCCCGTTTTTAAACGAAATCATCTCGGGGGGATAATGATCCGGAATAGTGCCTTCCGGAAAAATTATCATCGTAACGCCCTTTTGCAGGCGCTCGGCGGTAGCTTTGAATGCCCGGAATGACGACATCTTACTTTCGCGGTTAACCGGTATATCAACCGTACGGAAAAATAGGCCGGTTACCAGCCCATCCAGCAGTTCATCCTTCCCCATAAAACTAATGTTGTTTTTTATGGCGATGCTCAGCGCGGTTATATCAAGATTAGACGTGTGATTAGGGCAAATAATGTAGGTACGGCTCCAGTCTATTTGCTGTTCATACTTAATTTTATAGGTAATGCCGGCTACCAGCGAACTCACAAAACCCCAGGCCCTGCGCACCTTATTCATGGCGGGGTAGCGCTCCGGTTTGCGTGAGTAATAATACAGTAAAGGCCAGAAAACGAAGTAAAAAAAGCCTACACTGTACCTGTACAAGCGGGCGTGGGCCTTTCTTAAAAACATTTTCATCGGTGCCAAAAATATAAAAATTCTTACTTTCGCCCCTATGGAAACAGTTGTTAGTGGCATACGATCTACCGGAAACTTACATTTGGGTAATTATTACGGCGCAATACAGAATTTTATAAAGATGCAGCATGAGTATAACTGCTACTTTTTTATTGCCGATTTGCACTCGCTTACCACGCACCCCACCCCTGCAGACCTGCACAGCAATGTAAAACAAGTACTGGTTGAATACCTTGCCGCAGGCATTGACCCGGAAAAGGCTACTATTTACGTACAGTCGGACGTGCCTGAAGTGGCCGAGCTGTACCTGTACCTCAACATGAACGCCTATTTAGGTGAGCTGGAGCGCAGCACATCCTTTAAAGACAAAGTGCGTGCACAGGCCGATAACGTAAACGCGGGCCTGCTTACCTACCCGGTTTTGATGGCGGCGGATATCATCATCCATAAAGCTACTAAAGTACCCGTAGGTAAAGATCAGGAGCAGCACCTGGAGATGGCCCGCACCTTCGGCAACCGCTTTAACAGACTATATAACAACGATTACTTCCCCGAGCCATACGCATTTAGCTATGGCAGTAACCTGGTAAAAATTCCGGGACTGGATGGCAAGGGCAAAATGGGTAAATCTGAAGGTGAGGCTAATGCTGTTTATTTGTCCGACGCGCCTGAGGTGATCCGCAAAAAGGTAATGCGTGCTGTTACCGATAGTGGCCCAACCGCTGAAAACCAGGAAAAACCGCAGGAGATACAGAATTTGTTCGATCTGATGAAAGTAGTATCAACCGAAGATACATACCAGCATTTTGACAACCTGTACAACACCATGCAAGTACGCTACGGCGACCTGAAAAAGCAGCTTGCCGAGGATATGGTGAATGCTACGGCCCCAATCCGCGAACGCATAAACGATATTGCCAATGATAGCGCCTACCTTAGCCGTGTGGCCAGCCTTGGTGCCGAAAAAGCCCGCGAAAGTGCTAACAAAACCATCCGCGAAGTACGCGAGATAATCGGGTTCAGAAAATTCTAACAAACTGACCACTCTGTTTTTAGAGGCAATACCTTACAACTTTTTTGACAGTTAAGGGTTGTTGGTGTATATTAGGCAGTCTGTGGACGATGGTCAATAGTCCATAGTGAAAAATACGCTTTATTAAATTACTATGGTCTATCGTCTATGGTCTATCGACTAACTGACTAACCGACCTAATACCAAACGCACATGCACATTGCTATTGTAGGAAACATAGGTGCCGGTAAAACTACCCTCACCGAAATGCTGGCCAAAAACTATGGCTTTGAACCGCTTTTTGAAGCCGTTGATAACAACCCTTACCTTGAGGATTTTTACAGCGACATGAAACGCTGGAGCTTTAACCTGCAGATATACTTTTTAAACAGCCGTTACCGCCAGATCATCGAGATACAAAAAAGCGGGCGCAACGTGATACAGGACCGTACCATTTATGAGGATGCCTTTATTTTTGCGGAGAACCTGCATGATATGGGCCTTATGACCACGCGCGATTACGAGAATTACCGTTCAATATTTGATAACATCACCTCGTTTATCAAACCGCCTGACCTGCTGATCTATCTTAAGGCATCTGTGCCTACGCTGGTAAACAACATACAGCGCCGCGGCCGCGAATATGAGAGCGGTATCAGGCTGGATTATCTTTCAAAACTGAACGAGAAATACCAGAAATGGATAAACGGCTATGATTTGGGTAAGTTACTGGTGTTGGATAAGGACAACCTTGACTTTGCCAATAATACCGAAGATATGGCCACCATTGTGCAGATGATTGAAAGGGAGATTCACGGGTTATTTTAGGAGCCCCTAAATCCCCTGAAGGGGACTTGAAAAATAACTTATCTTAATTATGCCCAATATATCAAATAGAGAAAACATTTCCTCCCCTTCAGGGGAGGCCGGGAGGGGCAGTATTTTAGGCATCATCCCTGCCCGCTATGCATCGAGCCGCTTTCCGGGTAAGCCATTGGTTGATATTGCGGGCAAGAGCATGATACAACGTGTGTATGAGCAAGCCTCCAAATGCCCGGACCTGGCAGCGGTTGTGGCAGCTACGGATGACGAGCGCATATTTGAACATGTTATCGCTTTTGGTGGCCGCGTGGTAATGACCAGCGCCGACCATCAAAGCGGTACCGACCGCTGTGCCGAGGTAGCGCTACAGCATCCGGAATATGAGGTGATTATTAACATCCAGGGCGATGAACCTTATATTGACCCGGAGCAGATCACCAAGCTGGCGCATTGTTTCAGCAACCCGCAAACGCAGATAGCTACACTGGTTAAGCAAATTAAAACTGTACAAGAGTTGTTGAACGCTAACTCGCCCAAGGTCGTAATCAACAAACTGTCAGAAGCTATTTACTTTTCGCGTTCGCCCCTGCCCCACCTGCGCGGCGAGGAACCGGAGAACTGGCTGGGCTTCCATACCTATTTTAAACATATAGGCATATACGGCTACCGAGCCGATGTACTGCAGCAAATCACCAAGCTACCCATATCATCACTGGAAACCGCCGAGAAACTGGAGCAACTCCGCTGGATAGAGAACGGCTACCGCATACAGGTTGCCGAAACAGAACTGGAAACACATGCTATTGATACACCTGAGGATTTGAAGTTGCTTAATCACCCCTAAACGGCAAAGCCCTCATGAGAACCGCTAAAAAAAATGATAGTGAATAATCCTACCCGAGAGGAAAATCCGAAAAAATTCATTGTCATTTCTCATCCGTTGAAATGACAACGAAAATTAAATTAAAGCACAAAACTATTCATTAACTATCAATCCGGCCTCTTAATTTCCGGGTAGCAGGAGGTCGCACTAACATCCACAGAAAATTAAACAGCCGGCGAGTTTTGTTTCTTTTGATCGCTCAAAAGAAATTCAGGACAGGTAAAAAAGCGCTTGGGTATTGGATATGTACAGATATCTCGCTACCGCTCGATATGACATGGGAATAAGGAAAACGCAAACAAAAAGCCCTCCTCGATTTAGAAGAAGGGCTTTTATAAGATTGTTAAAATCAATTCGTTATTTCTTTTTCTGCTGAGCCTGTTGCTGCTGGCGCATCATTTCTTCCAGACGGGCAGAGAAACCTGATTTTTTCTTTTTAGGATCTTCCGGCTTAGCCTTGTTCTCCTGAATTTTGGCGTGGATCTTTTTATCGTCAACCATCAGGCGGATAAGGTATTGCTGGCCAAACGTTAACATGTTAGCCAGGAAGTAGTAGTAGTTCAAACCTGCCGGGTAGCTGTTCAGCATACCGAAGAAGATAAGCGGCGTAATATAACCGATGTACTTCATCTGACCGGTAGCGCCTGATAATTGGTTATTAAAGTAAGTGTAGATCAGGGTTGAGATAGTCATCAGCAAACACATTAAGCTGATGTGATTACCCAATACCGGTATGGTTTGTCCCCAGGAGATCACGGCATCATAAGTAGATAGATCCTTCATCCACAAAAAGCTCTCGCCCCGCAGTTCAAACAAGCTCGGGAAAAAGCGGAAGAACGCAATCACGATAGGCATTTGCAGCAATAAAGGCAAACAACCACCTAACGGGTTTACACCTGCCTTTTTATAAAGCTTCAAATATTCCTGTTGCAATAAAGTAGGGTTATCCTCACCAACTTTAGCTTTAATTTCATCCATCTCCGGCTTAAGCACACGCATTTTAGCCATCGAAAGGTATGATTTATAGGTAAGCGGCGACAGCACTACTTTAAGCAGGATGGTCAATACCAATATTATGATACCGTAGTTCCAGTTAAAGGCGTTTAAGGCATTGAATATAGGCAACACCGCAAAACGGTTGATGTACTTAAGCGGCCCCCAGCCCATGTCAACCTGCTCCTGCAGGTCATAACCCTGATCTTTAAGTCTTTCAAACTGATTAGGCCCAAAGTAAAATTCCAGCGGATAAGTGCCGCTTGCATCTTTAGCAACCGCAAGGTCAGCCTTCATCTGCTTAACATCAGCCTGGCTGTTTACGTCGGTGCTAACTGCCAGCTTAGCTTTTTCAAAGCCGGTTTTGCTGATTAGCACGTTCGAGAAAAAGTGCTGCTTGAATGATACCCACTTTACTTTTTTGTCAGTAACGTCTTTCTGCTCATCTTCACTTACGCTCAGGTGCTCCACGTTATCATCAAGCAGTTTGTAGTAAACTGTAGAGAACTGGCGTTCCTGCGTCATATCTTTTTCCTGCTTGTGCAGGCTGGCGGCCCAGTTAAGGTTTAACACACCGTTGTTGCCAATCAGCGCATCCATACTGATAGGCTTAATGTTCAGGTCGAGCTTAAAGCCTTTGTCGGCAAGCGTGTAAGTATAATCAATATATTGCGTTGGGCTGTAGCTTAAACGCAGGGTTACATTGTTTTTTGACGCTTGTACCGGCGCAAAGTAAAGGGTAGCAGTGTTAAAATTACGGCCTGCTGCGTTTACCGTAGTACCGAAGGTATTACCATCGCCATCAAACAGAACCAGCGCTTTTTTATCAAAGGTTTTGTAACCTTTCAGTTCAACCGACTCTACTTTACCGCCAAGGGTGCTTAATTCAACTTTTACGTCGCTGTTTTCAAGCACTATTTGCTGGGCTTTACCCGCTACGGCCGAACCGAATGGCCCTTTCAAGGCAGCAGAATCAACAGTTTGCGGGGCGGCAGTAGCCGCAGCTTTGGTAGCCGCAGGTTTTTTACCGTTTTTTGCCGCTGCTGCAGCCTCTGTGCGCTCTTTTTCCTTTTTTATTTCTTCTGGTGATGGTTTGATCAGGTAAAACCCGCCTACCATTATCAGCATGATCAGGAATAATCCTGTGAACGTATTTCTATCCATTATTTAAAATCGAACAATAATTAATTCTTGCGGGCGTAAGCCAGCGAAGCGGCGACAAAGTTAATAAAAAGTGGATGCGGATTAGCAACTGTTGATTTTAATTCAGGGTGAAACTGCGCGCCTACAAAATACGGGTGGTTTTTAAGCTCAACTATCTCAACCAAACCGTTTTCAGGGTTAATGCCCGATGGTATTAAACCGGCTTCCTCGTACTTTTTCAGGTATTCGTTATTGAACTCATAGCGGTGGCGGTGGCGCTCGCTGATATGGGTTTTACCGTATATAGCGGCCGCTTTTGATCCTTTTTTCAGATCGCACGGATAAGCGCCCAAGCGCATGGTACCACCTTTGGCCGTAATATTTTTTTGCTCCTCCATCATGCTGATCACCGGGTATTTGGTGTCAGGGTTCATTTCGGTACTATTGGCGTTTTCCAGTTTAAGCACGTTACGGCCAAACTCAACTACCGAGCACTGCATGCCCAGGCATATACCAAAGAATGGGATATTGTTTTCGCGCACATAGCGGATAGCCTCAATCTTACCCTCAAAACCACGCTCGCCAAAGCCTGGGGCTACCAATACACCATGCAGACCCTTTAATTTATCAATGGCGTTGCCCGGCGTTAATTGCTCGGAGTGGATATATTCCACCTTAACTTTACACTCGTTTTTAGCGCCCGCGTGTATAAATGCCTCGGTGATGGATTTATAAGCGTCCGGCAGCTCCACATATTTACCTACCAAGCCAATGCGCACTTCGGACGTCGGGTTTTTCAACCGGCCTAAAAAGTCTTTCCAGCTTTCGAGGTCAGGGTCATTTTTATGCGGAAGCTTAAATTTGGTCAGTACAGTTTTATCCAGCTGTTCTTTCAGCATCAGCAAAGGCACATCGTAAATGGTCGACGCGTCTATCGACTCGATAACCGCATTGATATTTACGTTACAGAAAAGGGCTATTTTTTTACGCAGATCCGGCGTGAGGTGATGCTCGGTACGGCAAACCAGTATATCAGGCTGTATACCATATTCCAGCAACATTTTAACAGAGTGCTGTGTCGGCTTGGTTTTCAACTCGCCCGCGGCGGCCAAAAACGGCACAAGGGTAAGGTGGATAACCAGCGAGTTGCTTGAGCCAACTTCCCAACGGAACTGGCGTACAGCCTCCACAAACGGCAGCGACTCAATATCGCCCACGGTACCGCCAATTTCGGTGATCACGATATCATAATCGCCACTCTCGCCCAATATGCGGAAGTTGCGTTTGATCTCATCCGTAATATGCGGCACAACCTGTACCGTTTTACCCAAAAAGGCGCCTTCACGCTCTTTATTGATCACGTTTTGGTAGATACGGCCGGTAGTAATATTGTTTGATTGCGACGTTGGCGTATTCAAAAAACGCTCGTAGTGGCCAAGGTCAAGGTCGGTTTCGGCACCATCTTCGGTTACATAGCATTCGCCATGCTCGTAAGGGTTAAGCGTTCCTGGGTCGACGTTGATGTAAGGGTCGAACTTTTGGATGGTTACACGGTAACCACGCGCCTGTAAGAGTTTAGCTAATGAAGCGGAAATAATACCTTTCCCTAACGACGAAGTAACGCCGCCCGTAACAAAAATATACTTGGTCATGTTGTTTTTTGAATTTTGACGACAGTTTTAACCTCTCGTCAAATTGTTTGTGTACGGGATACAAAGGTAACAAATTTTAACAGTTTTTTTACTGTTGTTGAGAAAATGAGGGATGTTGAAATAATTAATCAAATAATCGTCGTGTTGCAAATTTCAGCTAATGCCGACGACTTATCAAGCACTATTTATTACTTTAGACGGCTTAACTTATTGCAATTTACCATGGGCTTTTTTAATAAATTATTTGGCAGCGCCTATCAACCAATAAAAACATATAACGATTTCTGGGTTTGGTTTTCTAAACACGAGCAGCAATTTTTTAACGCAGTTAAGAAAGGAACTAATATTGAAAACGATTTTTTTAAGGAGTTATCGCCAAAACTGAACGAACTAAAAGATAGCCTTTACTTTTTAACGGGGATGAATAGTGACAGTAAAGCTGAGCTTATTTTAACACCCGATGGAGATGTGAAAAACATAGTTTTTGTTGAAGAACTTGTTGCCGCGGCGCCAATACTGAGTAGGTGGAAATTTACGGCTCTTAAACCTGAATTAAATATTAACGATGTTAACATAGATATGGCAGGACTAAAATTCAGCGCCGATAATATACATTTTACTGGGCTTAGTAATCCTTTCAAACCAGATGACATCCACATTAAAATAACGCATGACGAATTAAATGATGGTAATAAAGATGCTATCGGAAACGGTATATACATTTTTTTGGACAACTTTTTAGGCGAAATGAAGTTTGCCACAACAATTGATAATTTAAGCATTGTAAAAAGCAGTGAGATTGAAGATGATCTGATTCCGGTTGAAAAAACTAAAATCTTACCTGGAGTGGCGTGAAAAAGAATTTGTTGAAAAATATGAAGGCATAAGAATAGCTGATAATATGATAGATTCATACACTGCATTTGAGTTCGAAGGACAGCAAGGTCCGTTTGTAGCTGTAATTAACCAAAGTTTACTACAGTGTGATGCAAAACCATCTCATCCGTGGATGTTAACAATAGCCATTAACTACGATGGTAAAAACACAAACGGCTTACCGGATAAACCAACTTACAAACAACTTGATTTAATTGAAAATGAAATAACTGAACAATTGCCCGATCACAATGGATACCTGAATTTAGGGCGTGAAACAGGTGAAAACACCCGCGAAATATACTTCGCCTGCAAAGATTTCAGAAAGCCATCAAAAGTTTTATACCAGCTACAGCAAAAGTATAATGGTACGATAAAAATTGATTATAATATATATAAAGACAAGTATTGGTCATCACTTGACAGGTACTTGCCACAATGATATTAATTTACAGTTCCTTCACCCAGCCGATTTCTTCACCGTCTCTAACCAGGTAATAATTTCTATAAGCGCCCAATACGCCTACTTTATTGCCTGCCGCAAGTTGCCGCCTGGCAGGGGCATTAATGCTATCAGGGGCATCCAGTAATGGTTGGGCGTTTTTTAAGGTGATGCTACGCAGTACATTTACATCAGTTACGCTTTTACTGCTGATGTAAGCTATCAACCCATCGGGTAGCCTTACCTTATACCACGAGCTTGCAGCCGCCTCAACGGTAAGCACGGAGTTTTTAGGCAAATTGAGTGTTTGGCTGCTTTTAATATCAGGCGCGTTATAAAGCCGGTTTACCAAATTTGAGGTGCGTACCGTACTGTTCAAATTATTTAAGGCCGCTGTTATTGCCGGGGGTTCAGTAATTTTTCTGTCCACAAACGCCAGCGGATCAATAGCACCGCCCGAAGTGTATATGCCAAAGTGTAAATGCGAGGGCGTGTTACGGGCGTTACCAGTATTGCCCACCAGGCCAATGGTATCGCCGGGCTTTAAGGTTTGTCCGTTTTGCACCAGCTGACTATCCAGATGGGCGTAATAAAGCGTATAATCTTTTCCATCCGGCCGAAAAAATACTACTTTGCCACCCAGATTATTATTAGTAACGTTGTTCACCGTACCGCCCGCCGCAGCAATGGCCGGTGTGCCTTTCGGGGCGAAGATATCAATACCCTCATGCTTACGGGTGCCATCGTCGCGGTTTACACCCCAAAAGCTGCCTATGTTTGGTTTACCACTTGCCGATACGGGGAAACCGAGCGAAGGCCCATCGGTGACGGTGAGCGTATACTCGCCGCTTATCAGTAGTTCGGGTTGCAGGCGCAGCAGATAGCTGCCATCACGTTTAACCTCATACTCTAATGGCTTACCGGTAGTATCGGCAAAGGCTACTCGTTTGGTTTCGGTACCATTAAGTTCGAATAAATCAGCATAAATATTAATGTTAGCCGGCTTTTTAGTTATAGCGATGCTGATCTTTTTTCCGCGCTTAACTGTAAAACGCAAGGCGGTACCACCGGCCTTATCAGCCGCAAAGTAACCTGTTTCGCGGTAAGGGATGTTGATATCGAGTGGTTTAGCGATAACCTGATCGGCAATTAATAACCATTTGTTGCCCATGGCGGTACGATCAAGCCCGGCATCCTTCAACCGTTGGCCGTAAGCTTCGTGCGGCGATTGCTTTTTGAAAATGCCGATCCCGCCTTTTTCGCTGCAAGCGTTTAATACAATACCTATAAATATGGCTCCGGCCATCCGTTTAATTGCCCGTAAATTTATTTCCATGTCTACCAATATCATCCGCATAAGTAACCGCTTTATCAGGCTGAAAGTTTGCCGTGAATCATCAACCTTTCATTCACTAATTTATTTAGCATTCTAACAAAAAACAGTACATTTGAATTATGTACGCTATTGTGGATATTGAAACGACGGGAGGGCATGCCAACGCTAACGGCATTACGGAAATAGCTATTTGTATTCATGATGGCGTGCAGGTTGTTAAACGCTTTGACACGCTTATCAACCCACAGCGGGAAATACCCATTTATATACAGGCCTTAACCGGCATCAGTAATGATATGGTGGCCCCGGCCCCATTGTTTAAAGATGTGGCGCACGAGGTTTATCAGCTATTAGAAGGCAAAATATTTGTAGCGCACAACGTTAATTTTGATTACTCGTTTGTGCGCCATCATTTAGCGCAGGCCGGGTACGATTTGCATTGCAATAAACTGTGCACCGTGCGGCTAGGGCGTAAAATAATGCCGGGCTTTCCGTCGTACAGTTTAGGTAAGCTGTGTTCGCAGTTGGGCATTGTAAATCATAGCCGCCACCGTGCAGCGGGGGATGCCGAGGCAACAGCCGCCTTGTTTACCATGCTGCTGGCTGCTGATGCCGACAAACACATTGCCAAAGCGCTTAAACAAAACTCAAAAGAACAGGTGCTGCCGGCCAACCTGCCCAAGCAGTATGTGGAGCAACTGCCTTACACGCCCGGGGTTTATTACTTTCATGATAGCAAGGGCAAGGTGATATATGTAGGCAAGGCAAAAAATTTGAAAAAGCGTGTTTGCAGCCATTTTACAGGCAATAATACCGGTAGGCAACGCCAGGAATTTTTAAAGAACATCTATAGCATCAGTTACCAGATTTGCGGTACCGAGCTGATCGCCTTTGTGCTTGAAGCTGTAGAGATCAAGCGCCTTTGGCCGCAATACAACCGCTCCTTAAAACGGTTTGAACAAGGCTATGCATTGTATGATTATATAGACCAGCGGGGTTACGTGCGCCTGGCGGTTGATAAGCACCGCAAGCACCAGATGCCCTTATATGCCTGCAACTCTTTGTTAGAGGGTTACAATTTGCTTAACCAACTGATAGATACCTTTGGCCTGTGCCCCAAGCTTTGCTTTATTCAAAAAAACAATGCCGAATGCAATGGCATCCATAAGCATGCCTGTGCCTGTTGCGGCGGTATGAGCGCTGATGACTATAACGAGAGAGTTAACCTCGCCGTTGAATCGCTTAACGAAGCTCTCCCTACATTTGCCATACGCGATGAAGGCCGCACGATTGACGAGCACAGCTGTATATTGATAGAAAAAGGCCGTTTTTATGGCATGGGCTACATATCCCATTACTTTAAAACGGAGAGCCTGCAACAATTAAAAGAGCACCTGACACCCTACCCGGGTAATGATTATATACGCAATATTGTTTCCGGCTACGCCGCGCGCTTTCCGGAGCGGAAACTGATGTTTGCCGGGCTATAAATTATTAAAGGCGGAACGGCAACAACCGTCCCGCCTGCACAGGTTTAATCAATTAATGTATAAAGGCGTCCATGGCTACGGTAGGCTTGCCGCTGCTATCGAACGCGCCCATGTTGTAGCCTTTCCAGCTTGCGTAGGCTTGCGGCTCCCAGTAATATACACCCAATCCACCCGAAACTGACTTGGTTTTGGCGATCAGGTCTGTAAGGAATGATTTACAGGTTGATGCCGCCGAAACATCCATCCCGGCTTCGCAGATCATCACTTGCTTGCCGTAACGGCTCACCATATCTTTCATGTTGGCCAGCACCTGGTTATTGGTGGTTTGCCAGCCGCTTGTTGAGGGGTATACCGAAAAACCGCATATGTCCCATTTGCCCCCGTTAGCCTTTATGCCGTCAAATATCCAGCGGGTTGTAGTGTTGTTAAACCCGTTGGCCACATGCACAATCACCTTGGCCGATGGGAAGATAGCCTTAGTGGCATCATAACCGCAATTGATTAGCCAGGCAAAATTTTTAAAGTTGGTGGCAGATAGCGATGCCCTGCCATCAGGCCACAGCATACCGTCGCTGGTTTCGTTACCAACCTGCACGTAATCAGGCGTAATACCGTTTGACTTGATAGTATTAAGCGTGTTGTAAGTGTAATTGTAAACGGTCGACATCAGCGTGGTAAAATCCTGGCTCGCCCAGGAGGATGGTTTGGTTTGATTACCGGGATCGGCCCAGGTATCGCTGTAATGAAAATCGATCATGATGCTTAAACCCGCAGCCTTGGCACGCTTGCACTTGGCAATAACATCGGCTGTTGAGTTATAGGTATTTGACGGATTTACCCATACCCTGAACCTTACGGCGTTTATGCCCTTACTTTTTATCACCGTAAAAATATCCTGCTGGGTGCCGCTGCTATTGTAAAACTTTTTGCCGGATGCCTCCTGTTCGGTTATCCAGCTAATGTCGGCCCCGTAAGCAAAAGTTGGTGCCGCAGTAGTTTTTAAACCGCCGCCGGTAGTTTCGGCTGGCTGGGCGGTGCTTTTTACCTCTGCTGATTTTTTACACGCCGAAAAAAAGGTTAGCGCACTTAAAAGTGCCAGTACAACTACTGTTCTCATTAAATTGAATTTTTAGGTTAGTAAATTGATGTAAGGCATCATTTTACACAAGCTTCAACCGCATACAGGTACGCTACACGATAATAGCGGCCGCTTTTATATCGATATTGCCGGATACTGCAAATGCTGAATGGCCTGGAAAAAAAATGCTGATTGGTTTATAATCAGCAACAAATTAAAGTAGAGCGGGGTAGCAGGCGTTATTTCAAAACAGCTTTTATTTTGTTCTTTTCAGCTTATTTTCAAACAGATAAATTATCTGACGCACAATTAGGTTAAACAATTAGGTGTCGAGATGGGTTGTTATGAAACATTATTAACCAGAAAAACATTTTACACCATGGACAGCATTAACGCCAATCAGCCCGAAGATAACATTGAGAACCTGGAAGGCAACGAAGCCTGGAAAAAGCTTAAGCAATTAGCCGAAAAGGCCGACACCTGCTTTTTTTGTAGCAATATAAAAACAGGACTGCCTTTTTCAACCCGCCCTATGTCGCCGCAAAAAATTGACGATAATGGCGACATGTGGTTTTTAAGCGCCAACGACAGCCACAAGAACGAAGAGATTGCCGCCGATCCGTTTGTGCAGTTGTTATTCCAGGGGTCATCGTACTCCGGCTTTTTAAACGTGTATGGCATAGCCGAGATCAGCGAAGATAAAAGCAAAATTGATGAACTGTGGGATCCGGTTCTTAAAGTTTGGTTTACCGAGGGCAAAAGCGATCCGCGCATCAGCATCATCAAGGTAACGCCAACGCAAGGCCACTACTGGGACAATAAACACGGCAACGCCATCGCCTTTGTTAAACAAATTGCGGGCGCTATTATGGGCACTACTATTGATGATTCGATAGAAGGCGATCTGAAAGCGTAAATTGATTTCGGATTTCGGACGTTTGATTTCGGAATTTTCGATTAATCATACCATAAATACTGTCATTTCGAGCGATAGCGAGAAATCTGTCCGCAAATTGTAAAGCGACAGTTTTCTCCTCGTACCTCGATCGAAATGACAAAACGTTAGGTGATTGATCAAATTCCGCAATCTAACTTCCGAACTCCGCAGTCTAAATAATCCCCGCCTTTTCCAGCTCCACTTCCATCGCTTTTTGAAGCTTTTTCGCTTCCTCGCGAGCCGCTTCGACAAAATCTTCACCGTTGGAGGCGTAGATGATAGATCGCGACGCGTTTACGATCAGGCCACAATCCGGAGTGATACCGTATTGGCACACGTCTTCTAAACTGCCACCCTGCGCCCCTACCCCGGGCACCAATAAAAAATTGTCGGGCGCGTATTTGCGGATGCTGGTAAATTCGGTGCTCTTGGTAGCGCCTACAACAAACATCAGCCTGTCGGCACCGGCCCAGGTATTGGCTTTTTTAATTACGGTTGCAAACAGGTGGCCGTCGGGCGTTTCCAGGTATTGAAAATCCTTACTTCCTACAGATGATGTTAACGCCAGCAGGATGATCCATTTACCATCATACTTTAAATACGGCGTCACACTGTCGTTACCCATATAAGGGGTTACGGTGATGGCGTCAAAGCCCATTCCGGTTTCGGCTTCATCAAAAAAGGCCCGGGCATACATGTCAGATGTATTGCCGATATCGCCACGCTTGGCGTCAATAATGCTGAGTATATCCTTAGGTATGTAACTATAGGTATCAACCAGGCCTTGCAGGCCTTTTACGCCACGGCTTTCGTAAAAAGCGGCATTGGGTTTATAGGCTATACAAAGGTCCTTAGTGGCATCAATTATGCGCTTATTGAATTCAAATATTGGGTCGGGATATTGCTTTAAAAAGTCGGGTATCTTGTTTATATCGGTATCCAGGCCCACGCATAAAAAGCTGCGTTTTAATTTAATCTGTTCAATAAGCTGTTGTCTCGAAATCATGCAAAATAATTTGAGGGTCAAAAAAACTAAAAATTAGTTGTACTGTTAGCCTTATGTACTATAAATATTTTTGATAGTTTGCTATTTGAAAATATTTAAGTAACATTGCAGTGTTTTCCTCTTTGAATTTTTCTTGCACTAAAGAAACAATTTAAATTCCGGGTTATTTATTTATAACAGTTGCATGATGTTACGAAGTGCTGCGTATGGAATACGGGGATAAACCTGTCAAACAAAATAATTCTTTTGAACTATAATCCAAATCATGTCCGATAAGATTGAATTGAACGATAAACTCGTGTCAGAGTTGCGTGAGATTGCTAAAAGTTTAGGTATAGCCGAGGCCGACGAACTGCGGAAAGCCCAGCTTATTACCCGCATAAAGGAGCAGCAGCAACTAATTGAAGTTGCCAAAGCCCAACAAAGCATAGTTGAACAAAACTATGCCGAAAAAACACAGCCTGCAGCTACGCCACAGGCTGACACTGCCGACGCTGACGACAAACCGCGTAAAAGAACCCGAAGCGTAAAAACAGCTACCCCACAGCCCGCCCGCAAGCCACAGGTACCACTTAATGATACCAATTTATTTGATGCCGCCGAGGATGAAACTCCGGCTATTGAACAGGTTGAGGAAGCACCGGTTGAAGCAGTTACACCGGTACAGGCTGAAGCAGCGCCCGTTGCCAGACAAGAAGCCCCTGCCGAGCAACGCCCGCAAAAATTTGAGCGCCGCATTAACCCTAATCAGCAAAAACAACAGGAAGCCATCAACCTTGATTTTGACAATGTCATCATCAACGAAGGTGTGCTGGAGATTATGCCTGATGGTTATGGTTTCCTTCGCTCATCAGACTACAACTACTTAACCTCGCCTGATGATATTTACGTATCACAGTCGCAAATAAAGCTGTTTGGCTTAAAAACCGGCGATACCGTTCGCGGCAGCATACGCCCGCCTAAAGAAGGTGAAAAATACTTCCCGCTGGTACGTGTTGAGGCCATCAATGGCCGTGTACCGGCTGAAGTGCGCGACCGCGTTCCCTTTGATCACCTTACGCCATTGTTCCCTTCAGAAAGGCTGAACCTGTTTACTGACCCGGGCAACTATTCTACCCGTATAATGGACCTGTTCTCGCCAATAGGTAAAGGTCAGCGTGGGCTAATTGTAGCGCAACCTAAAACGGGTAAAACCATGTTATTAAAGGATGTTGCCAACGCCATCGCCAAAAACCACCCCGAGGTATATCTGATCATTTTACTGATTGACGAACGCCCGGAGGAGGTTACTGATATGGCGCGCAGCGTACGTGCCGAGGTAGTATCATCAACCTTTGATGAGCCTGCCGAAAGACACGTAAAAATTGCAAACATTGTATTAGAGAAAGCTAAGCGTATGGTTGAGTGCGGACACGACGTGGTGATCCTGCTTGACTCAATAACCCGCCTTGCCCGTGCCTACAACACCGTTGCCCCGGCATCTGGTAAAATACTTTCGGGTGGTGTGGATGCAAACGCGCTGCACAAGCCAAAACGCTTTTTTGGCGCGGCCCGTAACATTGAGGATGGCGGCTCATTAACCATCATCGCTACAGCACTTACCGAAACCGGCTCAAAAATGGACGAGGTTATTTTTGAAGAGTTCAAGGGTACCGGTAACATGGAACTTCAGCTGGATCGTAAGCTATCTAACAAACGTATATTCCCGGCTATTGATATTACCGCATCAAGTACCCGCCGCGATGATCTGTTGCTTGACCGCGACGCATTGCAGCGTATATGGATATTGCGTAATCACCTTGCCGACATGAATTCGCAGGAATCAATGGAGTTTTTGCAAAGCCAGATAAGAGGCACAAAAACCAACGAAGAATTCCTGATCTCGATGAATTCATAATAATTTAATAATTGCGAAGTTTATAAGTTAGCGAAATTTAACTTGTAACTTCGCTTTTATTGATACCTTCATGGCTTGAAATGAAGAAACGCGTCAGAAAACACCTTCCGAATTTTATTACCTGTGCTAACCTGTTCAGCGGCTGTATAGGCATCGTGTTAACGTTTACGTCTGACTATCTGATTTTTGCGTCGTACGCTATTTTCCTTTCAGCGATATTTGATTTTTTTGACGGCCTTGCCTCGAGGGTGTTACAATCCTACTCGGGTATAGGCAAGGATCTGGATTCGCTGGCCGATATGGTAAGTTTTGGTGTGCTGCCTTCTGTAATTTTATATGAATTTTACCAGCAGGGCCCACAACTAGGTGTGGTGAGCGAATATTTGCCATTTGTAGCCTTCCTGATTCCTGTATTTTCGGCCTTACGCCTGGCCAAATTTAACAACGATACGCGCCAGGCCGAAAGCTTTATAGGCTTGCCAACACCGGCCAACGCCATACTGATCGCCTCTTTTCCGCTTATTTTACAGCAAATACCGGATGTTGGCAAGATACTTTTCAACCCGTATATTTTAACCGTTTTTGTGTTGATTATGTGCGCGTTGCTTGTTGCCGAGCTGCCGCTGATGTCGTTAAAATTCAAGAATCGCGACTTTAATAAGAATATTTATCGCTATTTACTGCTGCTGCTCTCGGCAATATTGATACTATTTTTTAAATTTGCCGCTGTTCCGGTGGTTATCATATTTTATATCACCCTATCATTAATTCAATTCAAATTAGCAAATGATAAAGTTTCAGGCTGAGATCGATGTAATGCCAAAAAAAGAAATATTGGACCCTCAGGGTAAAGCCGTAACCGGCAGCATGAAAAACCTTGGGCTTTCCGAAATTCAAAACGTGCGCATTGGCAAACACATTACATTAGAGATTGAGGCTGAAAGCGAAGCTGCTGCTACCGCCAAGGTTGACGAGGCTTGTAAAAACCTGCTGGCTAACCTGATTATGGAAAGCTACTCGTTCACACTGCACCAGGCTTAATTACAGCCCGGCTTCTTTTTCCTGTTTTACCCTTTCAAGTTCGGCAAGGTTAACCGTTAAGTTATCATTAACGATTTTAAACTTTTGCACTACATCGGCAGCATCAGGCGAGCCTGTTTTGCATTGCAGTTCAATATCCTGCAATAAAGCCTGGCTGTTAAGCATTCCAAAAAAACCAAGGTTGGGCTTTAGTTTATGGGCGGCGCTTGCCGCGTTCGGCCAATCAGCCGCTGATATGGCAACACTGATGTTTTGCAGCAAATCAGGCGTTTGCTGTAAAAACATACCGATAGATTCTACAATAAACTCATCACTGCCGTCGGCAATTTCGTACAGAAAAGAAAGGTCAAGGTCCTGGTTAACTGGCATACAATTGGAATTATAATTTACAAAGCTATAATTTTTTAACAATCAAGTTATCCTGCAGCTCATTTAGTAACTGCAAATTATCCTTTTTTAAAACCGGATGTTTTAAGTATGGCACAATTTCGGCAAGTGGCTCAAGGGTGAAGCGCCTTTCGTGTAATCGCGGATGCGGAATTTGCAGTTGCAGAGTATTGATAACACGGTCATCATAAAACAAAATATCTATATCAATAACCCGCGCGCCCCAGCGCTCCCGCCGCTCCCGCCCCATTTGCTGTTCTATTTCCAGCAAAATATCCAGCAGAGCTTCGGGTTCAAGTTCAGTTCGTAGTTGAATTACCTGGTTCAGATAATCCGGCTCGTCTGTTTTGCCCCATGATTGTGTTTCATAAACGGCCGATTCAGCTATTACAGTACCCGTCTGCTGTGCTACAAACCCGATGGCCCTCGCCAAAAGTGATTGGCGGTCGCCAAGGTTACTCCCCAACAATAAAAATACCTCTGCCATTGTAACAAATTATAACCCGGTAGCTCTTACTGTTATATGCACCGAATTATTAAGTTTGCATAGATAAAAAGATTAAGCGTATTTAATGAAACAATTCTTCAAATTTGTACTCGCTACGGTGGTTGGTATTTTTGCTGCTACTATAATATTAGGTGTGCTATCGGTATTTATTTTTGCCGGCGTGCTGTCGTCAGCTTCCGAAAAATCAACCACGGTCGAAGCCAACTCCATTCTTACACTCGAATTCAGGAAGCCCATAAACGAACGAACGCCCTATAACCCGCTTGCCGAACTTGAATTTTTAGGCTTTGAGGAAAAAAACCTGGGCCTTAACGATATACTGGCTAATATTAAAAAGGCTAAGACAGATGAAAATATAAAAGGCATCTATCTTAACGAGAGTTACCTTGCATCGGGCCAGGCAACTACCGAGGAGATACGCAATGCCCTGATCGACTTTAAAAAGTCCGGTAAGTTCATCATCGCCTACGGCGAAGTTTACACGCAATCATTTTACTACCTGGCATCCGTTGCCGATAAAGTTTACCTTAATCCGCAAGGTTTTTTTGAGTTAAGCGGTTTTAATTCAGAAGTTACCTTTTTAAAAGGCGCGCTTGATAAACTGGGCATAGAAGCACAGGTGATTAAAGTTGGTACCTACAAAAGCGCTGTTGAGCCATTTTTACTAACCAAAATGAGCGATGCTAACCGCTTGCAGGTAACATCATACCTTAACTCCATGTTCGGGCATTTTCTCGACGGCATCAGCAAAAGCAGAAAAATCAACCGCGACTCGCTGTTTAATTATGCAGATAACATGACGGTGCGTTACCCTGAAGATGCCTTGCGCCTGAAACTGGTTGATGGCCTGAAATATAAGGACGAAGTTTTGGCTGAACTGAAGAAACGCACCAAAACCGATCTGAAAGATGATTTAAACGCGGTTAATATTACTGAATACGATAGTGCCCCTACCAATGGTGGCGCTGATAAGGAAGAAGAAAACTCAGGTTCATCACGCAACCGCATCGCCATGATCTATGCCTCGGGCGAAATAACCGGCGGCGACGGCAATGATAACACCATTGGATCTGACAGACTATCAAAAGCATTACGCGAAGCACGTGAGGACGATAAAGTGAAAGCAGTTGTATTACGTGTAAACTCACCGGGCGGCAGCTCACTGGCATCGGATGTTATCTGGCGTGAAGTAGCCCTTACCAAAAAGGTAAAACCAATTATGGTATCAATGGGCGATGTGGCCGCTTCGGGCGGTTACTATATTTCATGCGCGGCCGATTCCATTTTCGCGGAGCCGAACACCATTACCGGTTCAATAGGCATATTCGCAGTGCTGCCTAACATGCAAAAATTCTTTAACGATAAACTGGGTGTAACTTTTGACAATGTTAAAACCAGCAAATACGCCGATCTGGGTGATATTTCGCGCCCGCTTACTCCTGCCGAGCGCGCCATTTTGCAAAACCAGGTTAACCATGGTTATGATGTATTTACCGGCGTAGTGGCTAAAGGCCGTAAAAAATCGCAACGTTATATTGACAGCATTGGCCAGGGCCGTGTATGGACGGGTAAGCAAGCCTTAAAAATTGGTTTGGTTGACCGCTTGGGCAATATTGAAGATGCCGTGAAGGCCGCAGCCAAAAAAGCCGACGTCAAAAATTATAAGGTAGTTGAATACCCTGAGCAGGACAGCCCTTTCAAAAGCCTGGGTGCTACGTTCAGTGCACAAATAAAAACCAGGTTGCTGATGTCAGAACTTGGGGATGACTACCGCTACTACGAGCAAATTAAACAGGTAAAGAGTATTATGCGTGTTCCGCAGGCCCGCCTGCCGTTTAACGTGGTTATAAAATAAATAGCAAACAATTTTATAAGAAGCCGCCTTGTTACAGGGCGGCTTTTGTATTTTTACAGCCGAAATTTCTGCATGGAAAACAAACCTATTGCCCGTACCCTGCGCCTGCTATCGCAACTGATGGAGCTGCACGAGGAAAACAGTTTCAAAATACGCACCATAGCCAATGCATCCTTTAAGGTTGACAAGCTGCCTTTTAAGGTAGCTGATAAAACACCGGCCGAACTGGAAAATGTTGACGGCATCGGCAAAAGTACCGCCGGTAAAATCACCGAACTGCTGCAAACCGGCACTATTAAAGAGCTGCAGGCGCTTATTGAAAAAACGCCGGAGGGGGTAATGGAGATGATGGGCATCAAAGGCATCGGCCCTAAAAAAGTGGGTGTAATCTGGCGCAAAATGGGCATTGAAAACACCGGCGAACTGCTGTATGCCTGTAACGAGAACCGCCTGATTGAGCTGAAAGGCTTCGGTGCTAAAACCCAGGCCGAAATTATTAAGGCGATTGAGTTCCGCATGGCCAGCAACGGCAAATTCCTGTACGCACAGGTGGAGCAGGAAGCCTTGGAATTTTTTGATCAAATCAAAGCTATCTTTCCGGAAGCGCTTAAACATATAGCCGGCGAGTTCAGGCGATACAGCGAGATCATCACCGAACTGAATATCGTTATCGGCACCAATGATGCACATGTTGCGCTTACCACGCTGGAGCAATCAAACCTGTTAACCTCAATAAAAGTAATAGACAACCACGTAACCGGCGAGCTGGAAAACGGCCTACTGGTTGATATAGTTTGCGTTAGCAAAGACGAATATTATAAAACGCTGTTTTTAAATACCGGGAGCGACGAACATGTAGAGGCGGTACTCCGCCGTTTGCCGGAGCCGTTGCTGCAGCCTGTAAGCGAGGAGATGATCTACAAAAAAGCTGGCCTGGAATGGATTCAGCCTGAACTGCGCGAAGGCGATACTTACATAGAAAAAGCCGCCCACAATAACCTGCCTAAGCTGATCACCTTCGCCGACCTGAACGGATCGCTGCATAACCATAGCACCTGGAGCGACGGTGTGCATACCATTGAGGAAATGGCTTTATACTGCCGTGATGAGTTGAAACTGGAATACCTGGGCATGTGCGATCATAGTCGTACCGCGGTATATGCCAAAGGCCTGAGCATTGAACGGGTGCTGCAGCAGCATGAGGAAGTAGACCATCTGAATAAAAAAATCGATGGTTTTTATATATTTAAAGGTATCGAGTCGGACATTTTAAGCGATGGATCACTGGATTACCCGGAAGAGATTTTGCAAAAGTTTGATTTCATAGTAGCATCAATACACGCCAACCTGAAAATGGATATTGATAAGGCTACAACCCGCCTAATCAAAGCAATTGAAAACCCGTACACCTCCATACTGGGGCACCCTACCGGCAGGTTGCTGCTTAGCCGTAACGGTTACCAGATAGATCATAAAAAAGTGATAGATGCCTGCGCGGCTAATAAGGTGGTGATCGAGATAAATGCCAACCCGCTGCGGCTTGACCTTGATTGGCGCTGGCAACAATACGCGCTGGATAAAGGCGTTTGGCTATCCATTAACCCGGATGCGCACCGTAAAGAAGGCCACAACGATATGCAGTTCGGCGTTTATGCGGCACGTAAAGGCGGTTTATTTAAAGAAAGATGTTTAAATGCTTTATCGTTACAGCAGATACAGGAGTTTTTTAAACAAAAACGTGGTTAATGCTATTTAAGAAACACAAATGCTAATCGATAAAATAACACAACTGCAGCAAACAGGCAGTAAACCCAATATACTGGTAGTAGGCGACCTGATGGTTGACCATTATATAACCGGCGGCGCTACCCGCCTCTCGCCGGAGGCGCCGGTGCCTATCGTAAACTTAAAAAACGAGAGCACCACATTGGGCGGGGCGGGCAACGTGGTACAAAACCTGATTTCGCTGGGCGCTGGTGTTATGGTTTGCGGTATTATCGGCAATGATATTTATGGGGAGCAACTCACCCAAATACTTGAGGCTGATGGTGTACAAACAGACGCGCTGGTTATAGATCCGGATCGCACAACAACGGTGAAAACCCGCGTTTTGGCCGGGAGCCACCAGTTACTGCGTATTGACAGGGAAGTTACCAATCATCTAACCGGCGATTTGGAAAATCAGGTCATTACCAAGCTTGAGCCACTTATTGCCGAAGCGGATATAGTAATACTGAGCGATTACAGCAAAGGTTTGTTTTCGCCTGAATTAACGCAACGTATAATAGCGCTGGCCAATGCGGCAGGTAAAAAGGTAATTATTGATCCGAAAGGATTGGATTATACCAAATACCGCGGCGCATACATGATAAAACCAAACCGTAAGGAGCTTGGCGAGGCCGCGCGTGCTGCTCGTGTAAACACGCTCGATGAGGTTAAGCTGGCTGCCAAAACCATATTTACGCAAACAGAAGCCGAATACCTGGTAGTTACTTTATCCGAAGAAGGTATGGTGATATTAAGCGAATTAACCCATAAATTGCTGCCGGTAAAGGCAACGTCGGTATTTGACGTTACCGGCGCGGGCGACACCGTATTGGCTGCCATCGCCTATTTTATGGCATCCGGATTTGATATTGAAGAGGCTTGTGAACTGGGTAACCATGCCGCGGCCATCGTTATAAAAGAAATTGGAAGTGCAACCACTACAGTTGAACAGATTAAGGAACACATTGCTACACGCCAATAATTATGGTGATTGAAGAACTATTAGAGCATCAGCAAACCTTGCAAAAGGTTATAGATACGTTACAAAATGATATTAACGCGGCCTGCGAAACCGTACTTTCTGTTTTAAAAGATGGCAAAAAAGTAATACTTGCCGGCAACGGCGGCAGCGCCGGGGATGCCCAGCACATCGCGGCGGAATTAACCGGCCGTTATGTAAAGGAGCGCATTTCGCTACCCGGCATAGCTTTAACAGTTGATACATCGGCACTTACGGCCATCGGTAACGATTATGGGTACGACCGTGTTTTTGCCCGCCAGTTGGAAGGCCTCGGTCAGCCCGGAGATATTTTTATTGGTATATCAACCAGCGGTAACAGCGAAAGCATTTTGCAGGCCTTCGCTATAGCCAGGCAAAAAGGACTGAGAACATTGGGACTCTCCGGTCGCGATGGTGGTAAAATGAATGGTGCGTGTGATTTGAATATCATCGTGCCATCAGAAGTTACCGCCCGTATTCAGGAAATGCATATATTGATAGGCCACATTATTTGCAAGGCCATTGACAACGCTTTTTAACGATATTCATCTATGCGCATTGATCTGGAAAAAACACTGGTAAACAAAATATGCCGCGATATTGATACCGCTAAACAATTAGTTTCGGGCTGGCAGGCCGAAGGCAAAAAGGTAGTTTTTACTAATGGCGTGTTCGATTTGCTGCACATCGGCCACATTACCTACCTGGCTAAAGCCGCCGAGGCGGGCGATAAACTGATACTGGGCCTGAACAGTGACAGCTCCGTAAAGCGCATAAAAGGCGAAAGCCGCCCTATTAACGATCAAAACAGTCGTGCGGCTTTGCTCGCCGCTATGTTTTTTATAGATGCCATTATCATTTTCGGGGAGGATACACCACTTGATCTGATCAGTACTTTACTGCCTGATATACTGATAAAAGGCGCTGATTACTCGGTTGAAAATATTGTAGGCGCTAAGGAAGTGATAGCCAATGGCGGCGAGGTAAAAACCATTACTTTTGTTGAAGGCTATTCATCAACATCTATTATTAACCGGATAAAAGATCAAAACAAGGCCGGTTAAGTATGAAGATACTGGTGATCCGCTTTAGCTCGATGGGCGATATTATTTATACCACTCCTGTTGTACGCTGCCTCAAAAAGCAATTGCCAAATGCCGAGATCCATTTTTTAACCAAGCCGGCATTCAAATACATCTACAACAATAACCCTTACCTGGATAAGCTACTGTTGTTAAAAGATACGCTGAGCGAAACCATCCGTGAGATAAAAGCCGAAAAGTACGATCATATTATTGATTTGCACAACAACCTGCGCACCGCCATTATTAAACTACGTACCGGCATACCGGCATCTACCTACAAAAAGCAGCGTTTACGTAAATGGCTTAGCCTAAAATTCAAATTGGACTTAGTGCCGCACACGCATTTGGTTGACCGCTACCTTGAAACCGTGACATTTTTAGGCGTAGTAAACGATGGGGAGCCTATCAACTACTACATAAACGGACAATACAGCTTAACGAATTTACTGCCTGCATCGCACCAAGACGGCTTTGTGGCCTTTATAATCGGGGCAACGCACTTTACCAAGCGGATGCCGAATTACAAAATCACCAATATTTGTAAGCAAATTAACCTGCCCATCGTACTATTGGGTGGTAATGATGTAGCCGCCAATGGGGATGAGATAAGCGCTGATGTCGGCAGCCGTGTCATCAACTTATGTGGCAAAACTACGCTTGATGAATCGGTTTTCCTGGTGTCGCAAGCTAAAAGTATTATCGGTTTTGATACCGGCCTTACCCATATTGCCGAGGCTTTTAACAAACCGATAGCCTCCATCTGGGGCGGAACCGTGCCGGAATTGTTGGGCGTACAACCCTACCAGGTTGATGAAACGCTGGTGGCCGGGATTGAACTCTCCTGTCGCCCCTGCTCAAAATTTGGCTTGCCCAAATGCCCACTGGGGCATTTTAAATGCATGAACGATATGCCCGAAGCGCCTATTGTTGATTTCGCCGATAAATAAACCGCTAATTCTGCCCACCAATTTTTAAAAAACAAAACTTTGCGCCGTCAGTTGAAATTAAATCATCTTGATTTAAAATATGAAAAAACTGCTGCTAATACGCCACGCGCAAGCTACCCACGAGGGTGGATATATTGATTTTGAACGCCCGCTTACCCCAAAAGGCATTCGCGAAGCCACTACGATGGCTGAGCGGGTTATGGCCAAAGGCATAAAACCGCAGTTATTGATATCGAGCCCGGCGTTACGTACCATGGGGACAGCCCATATTTTTACGGAACATTTATCTATCCATCAGCCGCAGACCAATAAAGATATTTACGATGCCACACCTAAAACACTGCTTGAAGTAGTTAGCAGGTTTACTGACGGCGCCAATTTTGTTGCTTTGGTTGGACATAACCCCGGCATCAGCGAAATACTGTACTACCTCACCGGCTCGCCGCAGCAAATGGATACTTCAGGAATCGCATTAATTGAACTGGATATTGAAAGTTGGGCCGAAGTTACCGAAGATGCAGGCAAACTGCTATTTTACGATGCGCCCTGATCAACCTAAACGGTAAACTTTACCGGGCAGCGAGGTAATAAAGCCCTGCATCTCCATATTCAGCAAAGCCATGGCCAGCTGGCTCATGGGCATGCCGGTTTTTATGGTCAGTTCATCAATGGCGAGCGTTTTATATTCCCGCAAAATATTTAAAATCAGTCGCTCATCATCGGGCAAATCGATAGGTAAAGCCAATTGCTCTTTCGGTTTAACGCTGTCGTTCTTCTCCCAACCCAGGCTGTAAGCCACATCAGCCATACAGGTAATTAATCCTGCCTTATTGTTACGTATCAAAAAGTTACATCCTTCTGAAAACTCGTCACCCAACCTGCCGGGAAAGGCATACACATCGCGGTTATAGGAGTTGGCAATTTCCGCGGTAATCAGCGCGCCGCCTTTTATGCTGGCTTCAACCACAATGGTAGCATCGGCCATACCGGCCACTATGCGGTTACGCGCCGGGAATTTCTCCCTGTCGGGCCGGGTGCCTGATGGATATTCGGTTAGTATGCCGCCCTGCTCAAGCATCTTTTCGGCCACCTGTTTGTTCTGGCTGGGGTATAGCCGGTCGTGTCCGTGCCCTAACACGCCTATGGTTGGCACATTTAAACGCAGGCACTCCTTATGCGCCGCTACGTCAATACCCAAGGCAAGCCCGCTTACTATCAGCACATTGTACTGCTGCAACTCTTCTATCAATTGTTTACAAAGCAGCTTACCGTAATCGGTAGCGTTGCGCGTTCCTACTATGCTGATTACGTGTTGGGTATTAAGGTTGGCCTTGCCCCTGCTATAAAGCAGCAAAGGCGCGTCCGGACAATTTTTCAACCGTTTCGGGTAGCGCGGATCGGTATATAAAAGCACATCAATATTATGCTTCTCCACAAACTTCGCTTCCGCTTCAGCCTTGCGCAGGGCTTCGGCAAAATTTAAGCCGGCTACCGTTTTCTCGCCGATGCCGGGCACCTTCATCAACCTTTTTTCGTTACCGGCAAACACCTTTTCGGCATCGCCAAAGTAGGCAACTATGGTTTTTGAAAGCGTAGCACCTATGTTTTTAAGGTTTGTAAGGGCAATTTGATGGAGTAGCGACATGGTTTTAAATCGACCGAAAATAAAAAATAGCGCTTAATCGTCCTAACTATTTTAGCATTTAAAATAAACTATAAAAATAGTTTGCAAACTACATATATAGTTATACATTTGTAACTATAAAAATAGTTTAGGTATAAATGACGAAGGAACTAACCAAGGCAGAAGAGCAAGTGATGCAGATACTATGGCAACTCAACGAGGGCATTGTAAAAGATGTACTCGAACGAATGCCCGAACCAAAGCCTGCATACAACACCGTATCAACTGTGGTGCGCGTGCTGGAGGGTAAGGGTTTTGTTGACCATAAGGCTTACGGCAACTCACACGTGTACTTTCCGCTAATAAGCGAGGATGATTACAAAAAATTCAGCCTCAATAAGATAGTTAACAATTATTTTGATAATTCCTATAAAAGCCTGGTGTCGTTCATTGCCGACGAAAAGAAACTCGGCATAAAGGAGTTGGATGAAATTGCTGAACTGATTGAAAAACTTAAAAATGAGAAGAAATGAACTGGCTGTATTACCTGCTCGAAGCCAACCTCTACCTGGCGATTTTTTACGCACTTTACCTGCTTTTGCTGCGTAACGAAACCTTTTATACCGCTAACCGCTGGTACCTGATCAGCACCAGCGTTATAGCCTTTTTGCTGCCCTTTATGCAGATTGGCTGGCTGAAACCTGCGGAAACAGCTGCCCAGGTGGTTAGCGTTGCCACAACACCAACGGTTGTCCCCACGATTAATTTTCAACAGGTTGCCCCGGTATCTAACCCGGTAGCAATTAACCTGGCAAACGTTTTATCAGGGATATATGTGCTGGGCGTGGTTATCGCGTTGGTGCTGTTCGGCATCAAGCTTTTTAAGCTTTACCGCATCATCAGCAACAGTAAAAAGATCAATTCCGTACATTGTGACCTTATTGAACTTGAGGACGAAAACACCGGCTTTTCATTCTTTAATTACCTGTTCATCGGTAAAAACCTGCATAACAGGCACACTATTATCGCGCACGAAATGGTGCATATCGGGCAAAAACACTCGGCAGATATTGTTTTTACTGAGTTGCTAAAGATGGTGAACTGGTTTAATCCGGTAGTTTACATGCTGCAAAACAGCCTGAAAACCGTACATGAGTACATTGCCGACGAGTTTACCGCTACCACCGAAACCGATAACATCACCTACTCTTCCTTCCTGCTTAACAGCGCCTATGGTTTGCAAGGCCCGGCGGCAACCAACTCGTTTTTCAATGCTAATCTTTTAAAAAACCGTATAGTTATGTTAAACAAACCACGTTCAGGTAGCGCAGCAAGGCTGAAATACCTGATGGCCATCCCAATCACGGCCGGAACATTGTGCCTATCAACACTTAGCTTTAGTAAGGATTATCCAACGTTTGATCTGTATAGCGGAGGTGAGGCAACAAAGGCAGAAATTAATCTTTTAACCACCGAGCTACATCAGGCTGATACCGGTTTGAGGATACCCGCGCCGACTGTTGTTAAAAACGATTTCACGGCCTTAACCACTTACCTTGGCAAGCACATAAAATTTCCCGCGTCAGAAATCAATAAAACAAAATTTGCGGGCCTGAGTGTAAGTTTTGATGTAGATAAAAGCGGTGGGGTTGGCGATGTAAGACTGTTAGCGCCGGCAAAAAATGTGTTTGGCAATGCCGCAGTAAGCGCTTTTCATAAATTTTCGGGTAAATTAAAGGTTGAACCTGGTACCTATATAATAGGCGTAAATTTTGTTACCCTCGCAAATGACTATGTGCGTTTTCGGAAATCATCCCTAACTAAAAATGCGAATTTTATATGCACCGTTACCATAACCGGGTTAACAAGCAAACAGGCTAAGGATTTAAACATTCGGGCACAACCCGGTACTCCGCCTAAAATTGAAAAAACTAAAGTTGCTCAGGTTGTAAAGCAGCAAGATGATTTCAGTGCTTTTTACGCTTACATTGCCAAGCATTCGCGCTACCCGAGGGTAGAATTAGAGAACAAAGTTACCGGCCGTACCCTTTTCAAATTAGTATTGAATGCTGATAACACGATAAAGGATGTGATTGTATTGCGTTCGCCAAACGAAGCGCTTTCAAAAGAGATTGCACGGGCCATTTTGACTTACAAAGATCCACTACCAGCGAAACCTAATGCCGACTATACCATACCTGTATCGTACCAGATCATGATGCCGGATGATAAAATATTTTTTGAGCCAAGTGGACCAAAGGACGCATCAAATGCTGATAAAAAGGAGTCTTTATATATAATAGAGAAATCAGATAAAACCAACTATTCCTTAAACGAAGTGGTTATTACAGCATATTATCCTAAAAGCTAAACCTTAACATATATCACCTGCTTGGTCTCAAAAAACTCCGCATCAAAGTAGTTTTTGAGATAGAATTGCTGAACGGTTAAACCCGACTCGGCAATTTCTTCGTTTAGGTCCCCCCCCTTTAAATACAGTATCCCGTTAGGCAAAACATTGCCCGATTGCTTGTTGAACTTACCCTTTACCCAGGGATAAAACTCCTTTAAACGCGTAACCGCGCGCGATACCACAAAATCAAATTTTTCATTGATCTGCTCGGCACGGGCATGTGTAGCTTGCAGGTTTTGCAAACCTAACGCAGCGGCAACTTCGGTTACCACCTTGATTTTTTTACCGATCGAATCGACCAAATGAAACCGCGTTTGCGGGAACATAATAGCTAAGGGCACACCCGGAAAACCGCCGCCGGTACCCACATCAAGCACCTTTTCGCCGGGTTTAAAGGCCATTACCTTGGCTATGCCTAAGGAGTGCAGCACGTGGCGCTCATACAATTGATCAATGTCCTTACGAGATATTACGTTGATCTGGTTATTCCAGTGCGTGTAAAGATCGGGCAGTTGTTCAAATTGTTTTAACTGCTCCGCAGTAATTTCAGGAAAGTATTTTAGTAGAATTTCAGATGTCATCCCGGTTGTAACGGTTAATAATATTACCCAGCAGATAGCGCGCCCTGAACAATTGTGCTTTAACAGTACCTAAAGGCAGGTCAAGCTGCTGGGCTATCTCCTCGTACGATAGTTCATCAAAATACCGCAGGGTAATAAGGTTTCGATAACGCAAAGGTAAGCCTTCAATCAGTTGTTTCAGCTCCTTAGTTTGCTGTTTTTTTATAGATGTTTCTTCCGGATTAAGCGTATCGGCTCTTATTTGCAGTGGTTTTTCCTCACCCTCTTCGTCCAGCATACCGTGGATAGACATGGTATTCAGCTTTTTTTTCCGTATAAAATCAATACAATTGTTAGTAGCCACCCTGAACAGCCAGGTGCTGAATGCGTAATCAGGCTGATATTTATCCAGTTTTTCAAAGGCTTTGGCAAAGGTTTCCACCATCAGGTCCATGGCGTCTTCCTTATTGTTCACCATCTTGAGGATCATGAAATAGATGGAATCCTTATAACGCACCATCAGATCAGCATAGGCTTTTTGGTCGCCCTGGCGAGCCTTTACAACTAAATGAAAATCGTTTTTGGCGTTCTCGGTGAAATTGGTGTTTATTTCCATTGGGTTGTTTTTATGAATGTCCCAATCAATCCGAATATGTTCAAATAAATGTAGTAAACAATGTCAAGGATTGGTAAATAAATCAACAAATCTTTTGCTTTTAAAGTTTTTAAAATTTTATTATAAATTAAAATTATTGTTAGCAAACGCAAAAAAAACATACCTGAAACCAGCAGCGGTTCCACCTTTAAAACTAACAAAACCGCCAGTAATATATAAAATAAAAAGCCGCTCATGGCATCCCAGCTCAACATTCGGCGATGTTTATTTTTATACAATTTACCTACCCCCATGTGCCGTTTTTTTTGCCGGTACCAGCCACTCATGGTAGTTTTAGATTGCGTGTACATAAACGCGTCGGGGTGTATCTCGATGATGGCATTATCAGGCGTGGCATTCTGGTTTACAAACAGATCATCATCGCCCGGCAATACGTGCATATGCGCCGCAAAGCCCTTATTGCTAAAAAACAAGGTTTTGGTATAAGCTAGGTTGCGGCCTATGCCCATGTAAGCATCGCCGCGCAGGGCGGCTGAGAGGTAGCTAATAGCGGTTTTCACCGTTTCAAACCGGGTGAAGGTATTTATAAAGCCCCCTGTTTTGGTATAAGGCGAATAGCCTAAAACTATCTGCGCACCTGTTGTAAAATTAAGCGCCATACGGGCAACCCAATCGTCAGTCGCGGGAGTACAATCGGCATCAGTAAACAATAAATGTTCGTTTTTAGCCGCTTTTATACCTAAGGTGAGCGCGAATTTTTTACCCGTTTTAAATCGTACGTGTTCAGTTATGGTAACTACTTTAAGGTGTTTGTACCGGTTTTGCAGCTCGAGTAGTAGCAAATCCGACTCATCAACCGAGCAATCGTTAACCACCACTACCTCAAAATCAGGATAGTTTTGCTCTAATATAAGCGGTAAATTATATTTAAGGTTATCATACTCATTACGTGCGCTGATGATTACAGAAACCGGGATATTTGCTGGTTGCAATTGCTCCAGCGGCTTGTATGCCGCGAGTTTGCTGTGATATCCTACCAAATAAAAAAGCTGACTGATGAAGCAGATCTGAAAAAATAACAGCAGCGCGTCGAGTAAATACGTTTCCAACCGAAAAATTTATAGCTGCAAAGTTGTTAAAATCAGCCGAAATAAGGCCTATGTCAAGCTAAAAATAAACAAATATTTAGTATACAGTTATTTGTTAATTTTGCATTCTTATAATGAAATTCACTTTAGCAGCACAAGATAAGTTTTCGAAAGCCCGGGCGGGCGAGATAACTACCGATCACGGCACCATACAAACCCCCATTTTTATGCCTGTGGGCACCGCGGGTACTGTAAAAGCCGTACATCAGCGCGAACTGGCTGATGATATTAAAGCACAAATTATATTAGGTAACACTTACCATTTATACCTGCGGCCGGGTCTCAATACTATTGAACAGGCAGGTGGTTTACACAAGTTTAACGGCTGGGAAAAGCCCATTTTAACTGATAGCGGCGGCTACCAGGTGTATTCGCTTACTGATGTACGTAAAATAAAGGAGGAAGGGGTTACCTTCCGCTCGCATGTGGATGGCTCAAAACACCTGTTTACGCCTGAGAATGTGATGGACATTCAGCGCATTATTGGGGCCGATATTATTATGGCTTTTGATGAGTGTACGCCGTACCCCTGCGATTACCGCTATGCCAAAAACTCTATAGAGATGACGCACCGCTGGCTTAAACGCTGCTGCGACCGCTTTGATAGCACTGAGCCTAAATATGGGTACAACCAAACATTGTTTCCGATAGTGCAGGGCTCGGTATATAAAGATCTACGTGTACGCTCAGCCGAGGTTATCGCCTCATTTGAGCGTGAAGGCAACGCTATAGGCGGCCTTTCAGTAGGTGAACCGGCCGAGGAAATGTATGCCATGACAGAAATTGTATGCGATATATTACCGCAGCAAAAACCACGTTATTTAATGGGCGTAGGTACACCGGTTAACATACTCGAAAACATTGCCTTGGGCGTAGATATGTTTGATTGTGTAATGCCTACGCGCAATGCCCGCAATGGCATGCTTTTCACAAAAAACGGCATCATAAATATTAAGAACGAGAAGTGGAAGAACGACTTTACGCCTATTGAGGCAGATAGCGACCTGTTTGCCGATACGGCTTACAGCAAGGCCTATTTAAGGCACCTCATCCACTCGGGCGAAATGCTGGGCGCGCAGATAGCATCATTGCATAACCTGCACTTTTATTTATGGCTGGTTGGGCAGGCGCGTGAACGCATTATTGTAGGTGATTTTTACGACTGGAAGAATAAAATGGTTAAAACCCTGGGGCAACGTTTATAAACTGTGAAGAAAATCATCAGGAAATATTTACCGGTAATTGACCGGTATATCATCGGCAAATACCTGGGCACTTTTGCCTTTACGCTGATGATTTTTGTGGTTATTACGGTAGTGTTCGATATCTCCGAGCACATTGATAATTTCCTGCAATCAGGCAGTTCTGTGTATGAAATCGCTACCGATTATTACGGCGGTTTCATTCCGTTTTACATGAACATGCTGTCACCGCTGATCAACTTTCTGGCGGTAATTTTCTTTACCGCGAAGATGGCCAACCAGACCGAAATTGTACCGATACTGAGCAGCCGGGCCAGCTTTAACCGCTTTTTAAGGCCTTATTTTATATCGGCTACAGTTGTATTCATCATATCGTTTTATGCCAACGTTTACCTCATCCCGTATACCAATAAGCTCAAAATTACCTTTGAGAACGAGAACGGTTTTAACGGCAATGGCGACCCTACTCGCAGCGATGTACACATGCAGATTGACAAGAATACGTATGTGTACCTGCAGAATTTTGATAAGACCATCAACACCGGTTATACCTTTATAATGGAAAAGTATGATGGCGATAAACTGCGCGAAAAGCTCACGTCAGACCGTATTACATACGACTCCTTAAAACGCCGCTGGAGCATCATGAGCCCGGATATAAGGTATGTAAACGGACTGAAGGAAACCCGCATCAGGAATGCCCCGCAGAAGGATACGGTACTGGAAATGCATCCCTCTGATTTTATTAAAATAGATAACGAATATACCGCCATGCCCATGGCCGAACTTAACGCTACTATTGAAAAAGAGAAGCTGCGCCGGCCTGAATTTTTGCCCGCTATTTACTACGAAAAGTACCGGCGTTTTGTATATCCGCTATCTACCTACGTGCTCACTTTAATGGGTGTTTCCCTTTCGTCTCGAAAGGTACGCGGGGGTATCGGCCTGCCTTTGGGTATCGGTATTTTCCTGTGTTTCGCCTACATCGTGGTTGATAAATTCGCTACCGTTTTTGCCATTCAGGGTGGCGTACCGCCGCTGATTTCGGTGTTTATACCGAATGCTTTGTTCGGCGTTTTAGGCTATTATTTATTGCTGAAAGCACCCAAATAAAAATGATAAAAAACACCCCGGAAACGGCCTCAAAAACCGCCCTGAACCGCAACCTTTTGATACTGCATTTCACGGTTTTTATATGGGGATTTACGGGCATTTTGGGCGCGCTGATTTCGGTACCGGCCATACAATTGGTATGGTACCGGGTGGTGATAGCGGTGGTATCATTATTCCTATATTTTAAATTCAGCCGCACCGATTTTAAGGTGAGTAAACGCTCATTTTTGGCACTCATCTTCACCGGCGCCCTGGTTGGCGGGCACTGGATTCTATTCTTCGCCGCCATCAAATTATCTACCGTTTCGGTAACACTGGTATGCCTTTCATCAATCACTTTGTTCACTGCCGTTATTGAACCTTTGGTAAGTAAAAAGGCCATCTCAAAGCTTGAAATACTGGCCGGGCTACTCATCACAACCGGGATAATTTTGATTTTTAAATTTGAATTTAAATACACTAAGGGTATTATCACAGCACTTATAAGCGCCCTACTTGCCAGTCTTTTTTCCATCATAAACTCGAAGCAGGCGCAGAAATTACATGCCCCGGTGATTGCTTTTTACGAGCTGGGCGGCGCCGTTTTATGGATCAGCATGTATCTTTTTTTCACCGGTGGCTTCAACAAATACATGCAGTTGAGCGTGCCGGATGCGGGCTATCTTTTGCTCCTGGGCACCGTTTGCACAGCCCTGGCATACGTTGCCGGCGTGTCTGTAATGCGCGAACTATCGGCATTCAAAGTCGCGCTTATAACCAACCTTGAGCCGGTCTACGGTATCATCATGGCGGCACTTTTTTTTGGCGACATGAAGAAGATGACACCCGGATTCTGGGCAGGAGCGATCATCATTCTGTCCACTATTTTTTTGTTTCCTGTAGCCCAGAAACAGATCGCTAAACGCCGTATCAAACGTTAATTTTTTCTGCCTGATTCAATCCCACACCTATCGGGTAGGGGATTTTCACAGCCTTGGTTTAAGGCCGTTTTTAAGCCTTTTAAGCCACTCTAATTTTTCGAGGCATTCTGGTCCAATTTAATCATTTCTCGCACGCACAGCAAAAATCAAAATTCAAGATAGTGTATAAAGATTCGGTCAATGCTTTTTGGATTAGATCACTATATATGTCGATTATTTTAAAATAAAAAATCAAAATTCATTTAAAGTAAAACACAATAAAGGTTAAAAATCAGATACTTATAAAGTTTATATAATTTATCTATTTATTAATTCCAATTTAAAACCAACATTGAAATACTAAATAAATTAGCAATTATTTAAAAAGGCAAATTTTTAACGTAACAATAACGTGATATTCAGTACATTAAAATATACTATCTAAATAATAATTTCCTAAAAAGTTTTTATGAATGATTACAACGATAGTGTATTGAACACCTGAATGAAGAATTGTCGAAAAAACGCGCAGTAGTATAGTTTGTATACAGCCGCAGTGTTTTTAATAGAAAATTGCGCAGGAATATGGCCTTTATTATGGCTTACTTGGCAAGGCAGATGTACGCTCAAAATCATCCCGCGCGGGTAATCACCATCTACTGTTTACTATGTTGCAAACACCTTGCCAAACATTCGCACAATTTTTATCCGCCGGCTTTTAGGGAGAGAATTTGGTGGCGTGGGTTATTGTATTTAAACAAAGACTGTAATACCTATAATTAATAGTAGCGCGACAAAACAAGCGTTTAATAAAAACACATAAAATGCGGATATTGGTTATATACATAAACTCGCATAACATGAGCATCAAAACTATCGTGGCGATTATGATCGCCGTACTACTTACCATCGTTATTATGCAAAACCGGGACGAGGTTCCGTTTAATATTTTATTCACTTCCATGTATGCATCAAAACTGGTGGTGATGGCAAGCGTTGCTGTAGCCGCATTTGTTGTGGGAGTGATAGTAGGCCGGCCAAAAAAACAGAAGTATGATATTGAACAATATCATGACACCATGTATAACAAAAACAAAACCGATACACTAAGCGATGAAGATCGCGATTACATCAGCTAACTACTATGGACAAAAAGATCGCATTTATAGGCCTCGGAAATTTAGGTATACCGATGGCAAAAAACCTGATAGCCGCCGGTTATCATTTACAAGTTTACAACCGCACGGCTTCTAAAGCCGGCGAGCTGGAGCAGGCATCAATAACCACTTGCAGCACCCCTGCGCAGGCTGCCGAAGGGGTTGATTTTGTCATTACCATTTTGGCCGACGACGCGGTGGTAACGGAGATAGTGACCGGCACCGACGGCATTTTAAAGACGATGCAAAAAGGCGCGCTGCACATTTCCATGAGCACCATTTCGCCGCAAACATCAGAGCAGCTTTTGGCCCTGCATAGAGAGGCCGGAACAGGCTATCTGGCCGCCCCTGTTTTTGGTAGGCCTGAGGCCGCTGCCGCGAAGAAATTATGGATATGTGTTTCGGGCGAAACGGATGTTAAAAAATCAGCCGAGGATATGCTGAATGCCATGGGTCAGGGCATCATTGATTTTGGCGAATCCACGGGCGGCGCCAACGTGGTAAAACTTACCGGCAACTTCATGATCATGGCCGCGCTGGAGACGATGGCGGAGGCCTACACCATTGCTGAAAAAAACGGATTGAACCGCCAGCAGGTAGCCGACTTTTTTAGCTCCACACTTTTTGCCTGCCCCATATTTCAGAACTACGGAAAATTCATCGCCGCCAAAAATTATGACCCCGTTGCATTCAAGGCCAAACTGGGCTATAAGGACGCGCGGCTGGCGCTGGCATTAACGCAAAAAAGCGAGGTACCGGCACCGCTGGTATCACTGGTAAATACCCGCCTGCTTACCCAGGTAGCCAAAGGCAAAGGCGACAGCAGCGACTGGATTGCGGCGTTTGGCGAAGGAGTGTCTGAAGATGCGGGAGTGTGACCCCTATCACCCCTCCCCAGGGATCACCCAACCCTCCCCGAGGGGGAGGGCTTTTTATTTATATACTTTAAAGCCCTCTCCGGGTGGAGAGAGTTGAGTGAGGTGATACACCTGATTATCTTTCTCCAACATTCCTAAATCAGGCGTCTCTTCAAATATACCGAAAACAGAGGCTCCACTGCCGCTCATACTGGCGTATAATGCGCCGGCTTCGTACAGGCTTGCTTTTACGCCACGTATGACGGGATGATTTTTGAATATCGACTCCTCAAAATCGTTTTTGATATGCCGCCGCCATTCGGCTACCGGCAATTGTACCAGCTCCTGCAATGATGCTTTCGAACGTTTCGGTCGCACACCACGGTAAGCCTCCCCTGTTGATACATGGGCGGGCGGCATCACCAAAACAATTTTATAGTCCGACAGATCGAGCTGTACGGGTTTAAATACATCGCCCTTCTCGTGGGCGTATACCGGCTTATTCTGGATAAAGAAAGCACAGTCGGCACCGAGCTGCCGGGCATAGCCCTCCATTTGCTCAATAGTTAAATTCAGACCAAACTGCTCATCGAGCAATTTGATAAAAAAAGCAGCATCAGCGGAGCCACCGCCAAGGCCCGCACCTATTGGAATATTTTTGTGCAGATGAATGCTAACCGGCGGCAGGTCGTAATCTTTTTTGATGAGATGATAGCCCTTAACACAAAGGTTATCCTCTACCCTGCCGGGAATGCCGATGCCTGATGCCTCGAATGTTAATTCACCTGCTTCTATAATTTCCAACGCGTCTTTTATCCAGATAGGGTAAAAAACGGTTTCGAGGTTGTGGTAACCATCAGGCCGGCGTTCGGTAATATTGAGGCCAATGTTTATTTTTGCATTCGGAAAATTGATCATAGAAAAAGATTAACAACGGCGGTATAGTTACTCACAACCGTAGGTTTCCAAAAATAGATTATTTTTATTTGCAGCAAACGCCATTACGGCCAGCAACCCATAAAACAATGAAACAGTATTTAGACCTGATGCGCCATGTGATAGCGAACGGAACCCAGAAGCACGACCGCACAGGCACGGGCACCATCAGCGTTTTTGGCTACCAGATGCGTTTTAACTTACAGGAAGGCTTCCCGATGGTGACCACCAAGAAGCTGCACCTTAAATCGATCATCCACGAATTGATATGGTTTTTGCAGGGCGACACCAACATTAAATATTTAAAAGATAACGGCGTACGCATTTGGGATGAGTGGGCCGATGCCGATGGCAACCTGGGGCCGGTTTACGGGCACCAGTGGCGCTCGTGGCCTACGCCGGATGGCGGGCATATCGACCAGATCAGCCAGATCATCGATCAGATCAAAAAAAATCCTGATTCGCGCCGCATCATCGTTTCGGCATGGAACGTGGCCGAGGTAAACAAAATGGCATTGCCACCCTGCCATACCCTGTTCCAGTTTTATGTAGCCGATGGCAAACTATCGTGCCAGTTGTACCAGCGCAGTGCCGATATATTTTTGGGCGTGCCGTTCAACATCGCGTCATACGCGCTGCTTACTATGATGGTGGCTCAGGTATGCGGCCTGCAACCCGGTGATTTTATCCACACCTTTGGCGATGCCCATATTTACAATAATCACCTGGAGCAGGTAAACCTGCAGCTCAGTCGCGAGCCCAGGCCGCTGCCTACCATGCGCATAAACCCCGCTGTGAGCAATATTTTTGATTTTAAGTACGAAGACTTCACGCTGGAGAATTATGACCCGCATCCGCACATTAAAGGAGTAGTAGCGGTTTAGTCAGTGGATTTGTGTAAATTTGAAATTATGAGCATTGCCGAATTAAAAGAGGAGATACACAAGGCTGTTGAAAAACTGCCTGAGCGAGATTTGAAGGAACTGCTTGATCTGATCAATAAAAAGCAATACTGGGATGATGATGCTCTTGATGCCCACGTGGACGCTATAATTTCAGAAAACAAAGAGTTGCTCCGAAAATTAGCGCAATGATCAGTTTTCAATCCGCTGTCCGTATTCACAACAGGCTGATCGACGAATTTGGCGGAAGCAAAGGTGTTCGCGAAGACAGCCTGCTTGAATCGGCATTAAGCCGTCCGTTTGCAACATTTGATGGCATCGATCTGTACCCTACCGCTATTGACAAAGCCGCGGCTATTTTTGAAAGCCTCATTATCAATCATCCTTTTATGGATGGCAACAAACGTATTGCCTATGTGATGATGGAAATCCTACTGCGCTTAGACGGCTTATATCTTCATCCATCTGAAACCGAAAAATATAAGTTTGTGATCAGTGCGAGCACAGGTGAAACCCGTTTTGATGAAATCAAAAAATGGATAGTAGCCAACACCCAAACAATTTCGAAATAAATGACTACATCCATCATAGTTGCCATAGCGCAAAACTACGCCATTGGTAAAAACAACCAGTTGCTCTGGCATCTGCCTAACGACTTAAAGCACTTTAAGAACACTACCAGCGGCCATACGGTCATCATGGGCCGTAAAACTTTTGATTCCGTAGGCAAACCGCTGCCTAAGCGCCGTAACATTGTCATCACCCGGCAAAACATCAGCATTGAGGGTTGCGAGGTAGTTAACAGCCTTGAGAGGGCGTTAACTATATGCGCCGGTGAAGATGAAGTGTTTATTGTTGGCGGGGCGGAAATTTACAAACAGGCCATGCCGGTAACAGATAAAATATATCTCACCATTGTTCATCACGATTTTGAAGGCGATACTTTTTTCCCGGAAATAGACTATAGTGAATGGGTAGAAACCGCGCGGACCAACTACGAGGCTGACGAAAAACATGCCTACGCCTACTCCATTTTCACACTTGAAAAGCGCTAACAACCGGCTATTTATTTTGTTTTAATTTAAAATTCCTCGCTGTAGAAATTTTATTAGATTTGCCGTCTTATTAAAAAAAGTTATAAAAGACTAAATTATAATATATTCAATAGTTATACTTCTTCACGATGCAAGGTAAAGGGATCATCAAATTTTTTGCAATAGTACTGGCGCTGATCAGTTTCTATTACTTTTCACTAACACTGGTTGCACAGAAGGTTGAGGGCGACGCAAGGGAATACGCCAAAGGCAACGCTGATAAAGAAAAAGCCTACCTCGACTCGATTGAAATGGAACCGGTTTATCCGCTGTTCAACCACACATACCAGTATTGCAAAGCTCATGAGCTGGCACTCGGTCTTGACCTTAAAGGCGGCATGAACGTTACCATGCAGGTATCGTTGCGTGAGCTTGTAAAAAAGCTGGGCAACAACAATCCTGACCCTGCATTTAACCAGGCCTTAACCAATGCCGAAAAAGCGCAGGTAACCAGCCAGAAGGATTACATTACCCTTTTTGTTGAGGAGTATGAGAAATTGAACCCAAGCGGTAAGCTTGCCACTATCTTCTCTACACAAGATAATCAGGCTAACCTGAAATTTAATGCGAGCAATGACCAGGTAAAAACTTACCTGCAGGATCAGGCTAACGCGGCCGTTAAGCAATCGTACACGGTATTAAATACCCGTATCGACCAGTTTGGCGTTGCGCAGCCTAACATCCAGTTGCAGCAAGGTACTAACCGTATCCTGATCGAGCTACCTGGTGTTAAAGATCCGGAGCGTGTACGTAAACTGTTACAGGGTACCGCCAAATTAGAATTCTACAAAACGTTCGATAATCAGGAAGTCTACCCTATCCTGACCAACATTGATAAGTTACTTGCTGCTAAAAACAAAACAGCTTCAGCAACTACTGCTGACACCGCTAAAGCTGCCCCTGCCGCTAAAGATACTGCCGGTAAAAACAACGGATCGTTATTAGGCAAACTGGGCAAAGGTGCAGGTAAAGACAGCGCTGCGGCCGGCAACAAATTAAAACAACAAAACGCTAACCCGTTATTCGCCGTGCTTACCCCGGCGGTTTATCAAGGCCAAAACGGTATGCAGTTAATGCCTGGCCCTGCGGTGGGTATAGCCAAACTGCAGGATACAGCCAAGGTAAACGACATGCTGAGAACAGCTGAAGCAAAAAGCGTAACACCTAACAATATTAAATTCCTGTGGGATGTAAAACCACGTACTGATACTAAAGATAAAGCATTCACGCTTTATGCCATCAAATTATCAGGCGCTGAAAACGGCCCTGTATTAACGGGTGACGTAATTACTGACGCGAAAGCTGACGTTGACGAAAAAGGCCGCCCTGACGTTCAGATGATCATGAACTCAAGCGGTGCACAAGCCTGGAAAAACATTACTGCCGAAGCTGCGCCATCAAAAGCAGCTATCGCCATTGTATTGGATGACAATGTTTACTCTGCCCCTAACGTACAGAACGAGATTTCAGGCGGTGTATCATCCATCTCAGGTAACTTTACCCAGGAAGATACAAAAGACTTAGCTAACGTGTTAAAAGCAGGCCGTTTGCCTGCCCCTGCCCGCATTGTTAATGATGCTGTGGTTGGCCCGTCATTAGGTCAGGAAGCTATCAGCGCAGGTTTACTGTCATGCGTACTTGGCTTTGTTGTAGTACTGGTATTTATGGTGGTATACTACAACCGCGCAGGTAGCGTAGCGGTAGTTGCTGTATTAATCAACGTTGTATTCCTGATGGGTGTGCTCATCAGCATGGGCGCCGTGTTAACCCTGCCTGGTATCGCCGGTATCGTGCTAACCCTGGGTATAGCGGTGGATGCCAACGTACTGGTTTATGAACGTGTACGTGAGGAAATGGCCGAAGGCAAATCATTAAAACAAGCTATCAGCGACGGTTTTAAACATGCCCTGTCATCAATCCTTGATGCTAACATCAGTACTTTCTTAACAGCTTTCATCCTGTTAGTCTTCGGTTCGGGCCCTATAAAAGGTTTCGCCAGCACGCTGATGATTGGTATCGTAACTTCATTATTCTGTTCGTTATTGATCTCGAGATTAATATTTGAGTGGATGCTTGAAAAAGGCTGGGATATTAAGTTTTCACACGCCTGGAGCTCACACACTTTTAAAAATGCTAACTACGCGTTTGTTAAAAACCGTTTCAAATTCTACGCTTTCTCTGGTCTGTTCATTGCTGCCGGTATCGTATCAATCGTAACCCGCGGCTTCAACTACGGCGTGGATTTCCAGGGTGGCCATAACTACATCGTTCAGTTTAAGGATTCAAAAATTGACGCTGAACAAACCCGTGAGGCCGTTACCAAATACTTGGGTGTTGGTAAGGCAGAGGTTAAAACTTTTGGTGAAGACAAACTGAGCATCACCACCAACTACCTGCTTGAAGATAAATCAGAAGACGCGGATGCTAAAGTAGAAAGCGCGTTAAATAAGGGCTTAAAAGAGGTATCGCCTAACTATACCATAGTTGGCCGTACCAAGGTTGACCCTACCATATCAAACGACCTTAAAACTTCGGCCAGCTTAACCGTTATATTTGCTATACTGGTTATCGCGGCTTATATCCTGATCAGGTTCCGTAAATGGCAGTATAGCCTGGGTGCATTGGTTGCTACCGTGCACGATGCCTTGCTGGTAATGTCATTCTTCTCCCTGTTTAAGGATGCGCTACCGTTCTCGTTGGATATTGATCAGGCGTTTATCGCGGCTATCCTGACCGTTATTGGCTACTCCATTAACGATACCGTGGTTGTGTTTGACCGTATACGTGAGTACCTGAAATTCCATAACAACAAAGGTGAGGGTACTGAAGTGGTTATCAACAACGCGATAAACAGCACCTTAAGCCGTACCATAATTACTTCACTTACGGTACTGTTTGTATTGATCGTATTGTTTATCTTTGGCGGCGACGTAATCAGAGGGTTCTCTTTCGCCCTGCTTATCGGTATCACATTTGGTACATACTCGTCCATCTGTGTGGCAACGCCGGTAATCATTGACTTTGGGAAAAAAGGTCTTAAATAAAATATGACAAAATTTAAGAAAGCCCCAAAGAACATTTGGGGCTTTTTTGTTTTATACATACAGCAAACTATTTAATTAAAATATATACATACCATAACACATGGATTTCGAAAATTCTAAATTTCCATTAGTAGTAATTGTAGGCGGAGGCTTTGGCGGCATTGAGGTAGCCAAAAAGCTGAAGAACAAGCCGGTTAACGTATTAATGCTCGATAAAAACAACTACCATGGCTTTTGGCCGCTGCTTTACCAGGTGGCTATGGGTAGTTTGGAGTGCGAATCCATTGCCTTTTCTATCCGTAAAAAATTTGACGATCAAAAAAACTTCCGCTTCCGTATTGCCGAGGTAAAATCGATCAATAAAGAGAATAACTTTGTTGAAACCAGCATCGGCGATATTAATTACGATTACCTGGTAATTGCCACCGGATCAACCACCAACTTTTTTGGCAACAAAGATATTGAGCGTTTTGCCATGCCGATGAAAACCATCCCTGAGGCGCTTAACATACGTTACCTGATATTGCAAAACCTGGAGGCCGCTGTATTGCAGCCATCAAAAGAAGCACGTGAGCCTTACCTGAACTTTGTACTGGTGGGTGCCGGCCCTACAGGCGTGGAACTTGCCGGATCATTAGCCGAGATACGCAACCACATACTGACCAAGGATTACCCGGAGTTGCGTAAGGAAGAAATGAAAGTTTATCTGGTTGACTTTTTGCCGAAGGTGCTGGGACCGATGTCAGAAGAAGCATCAAAAGCTGCTGAGAAAGCCTTGCGCGGTATGGGTGTAGAGTTGTTATTAGGCACTAAGGTTGAAAGCTACGATGGCGAGGTAATTAATTTTGAGGGTGGTAAAAGCATCAAAACCAAAAGCGTGATTTGGTCCGCAGGTGTAATGGGCCAGGTACCGGGCGGTATTGAAAAGGAAAATGTGGTACGCGGTAACCGTATTAAGACCAACGCCATCAGCCAAATTGAAGGCAGCACCAATATCTTCGCCATTGGCGACGTTGCAGCCAGCATTACCGAGGCTACACCAAACGGGCACCCGGGTGTTGCGCAGGTGGCTATGCAGCAGGGTGTTAAAGTTGCCGAAAACATCCTGAACATTATTGAAGGCAAACCAACCGAGCCGTTCAAATACTTCGACAAAGGCTCCATGGCCACCATTGGCCGTAACAAAGCGGTTGCTGATATCGGCAAGATCAGGATGAGCGGATTTTTTGCCTGGATGACCTGGATGTTCATCCACCTGATATCACTGATGGGCGGCCGTAACCGTTGGGTGGTATTTATTAACTGGGTAGCCAGCTACGTAAGTTACAACGGTGGTAACAGGCTCATCATCCGTAAATTTATTAAAGAAAAGGCCGACGCGCAAAACAACGCCGTTACTAAGGCCGACCAATAATAAAAATGATTGCCCACGATAAAGGCTCCTGTAACAGGAGCCTTTATCGTTTAGTTGCTATTGATAATAGCTTGCACCTGCCCTATCCAATCACTATCCGGGCTCAAGTACCTGTCGGGTTTAACGCCAATATCTTCGTATTGCAGGTAATTTCCATCATCGCGCATATCGGTAAGGTACAGTTTGTACTTGCCGCTGGGCGTGGTTTCCGTTTTGCCGTAATTGCTGCCGTAAGTAAGCATTCCCTTGGTATCGGCACCCAACACGGTAATGTTTTTACGACCTTTTAATTTTAACGTGAATTGCTCGGCGTTACTTACTGTAAAGTAATTAGTAAGCACATATACCTGCGCCTTTTTGCTGTGTTTGACGATCAGGTCAAGATATTTTTTTGATGATTTCCAGCCCCCACCGCCGTTGTTACGAATGTCGACCAAAAGGCGAGGCGCGTTAACCAGCGTTTTAACGCTATCATAAAACCGTTGCGATTCTACCAACGATTTGTTGTTGGTTGAAAAACTCCCCAAACGCAGGTACTGGGTTTGAGCATCTATATTTTTAAGCTGATAGTTAGGCGTACCGGCGGGTATACTGGTATAATCTGTCTCGCCCGGAAACTTGGTCCATACATAATACAGGTTGAGCGTATTGCTAACATACTTTATACGATGATTGTATTCAAATATCTTGTATACCGGGTTAACGCATACCCCTTCAAAATTACCGGGCGATACCTCATTGATAATAGCAGCAAGCTGCCCCCGCTGCCAAATACGTTGCTTGGCCGACAGCACCACAGCCACCAGGCTATCATGCTTAATGGTGCGATAGATCCCTGCTTTTAAAAAATCACCCAAGTAGTAAATTCCCTCAACATCATTACGGGGTTTGCCGGTCAATGCTTTTTCGAGTGAATCTACATTCATATTGGTTTTAGGAAAGAATTTAAACTCGTTTGAATTTAGGTAAGTACTTACATAAGTACTATCAGCTATTTTTAACTGATCAACATTATTATTACTCCATTGGTAAAAACCCAAATGATTATCCTTTAACGCCTGTACAAGACGTGTTAGCAAATAAAATTCATCAAGTGATGATTCGGGCTGTTGCGCCTGTAACGACTGATACAGCGCTTCATATCGCTTTTTGTTTTCACTTTTTATTTGATCCTTATAGGAAGGCGTGGTTTTAAGAGCCAAGTATACTGCATCCAGATCAGCCCGGTAGGTTGATACCGTTTGTGACGACGCACTATACGCGCACAGCAATGCCAATAAAATTGTGTAAAGGTTTTTCATAACGGTATTGACTGTAAGGCAGCCAAATGGATTAACGGGAGCAGCAATTACCTGCTGCCCTTAAATACCATTTTATAATGCTGAATACCAGCTTCCTCAAACTCTGGCCCTTCGGCTACAAATCCAAATTTGCCGTATAAACCCATTGCCTGTACCTGGGCATTCAGGTAAATATAATCCGCATCGGCAGGCAGATCATTGAGTACAGCTTGCACTACGGCTTGCGCCACACCTTTGCCCCGGTACTGCTTTAGCACGGCAAAACGTTCCAGCTTATAGCCATTCTCGGTTTTGCGCCAGCGCGCGGCACCGGCAGGTTCACCATTTACTGTAGCCAAAAAATGTGTCGATTCCTCCTCATTCTCCCACTCCAGTTCGGGCGGGCAATTCTGTTCACCCACAAACACCTCACGCCTGATGGCAAACACCTTTTCCAGATCCTCAGCGGCGCTAACTTTATTTGTTTTTATTTCGATACTATCCATTCTTCAAAAATAAACTTTATGGCTTACCTGTAAAGGCATCCATTATTTTCATCAAGGTAACGGCCTCGTCGATGGTGCAAGGGTTGGGCACTTCATCTTTAAAATAACGTACTATATCCGCTATCATGGGCTGCTGTATATGCTCCGGGTGTACAAACTCCTCGGTGTTATGCTGCCGTTCGCTGTGCCATTTAATGTAATTGCCAAAGCAGGCAAAGGTAATGCGGCCACGGGTGCCTACAATCTCAATGCTATCCACCTGCTCCTCATCACCCACATTAAAACACCAGGAGCCGTTGAACACGATATTGTTTTTAAACAGGATGGTACCGCAAACATGGTCGTCGGCCGGTGTAGCGGCGGCTTGGTTAAGCGAGTAACCCGAATACGTTTCAGGCTCGCCAAAATAATACAACATCAAATCCAGCTGGTGCGGCGCCAGGTCATGAAAATATCCCCCACCCGAAAGCTCCGGGTTAACCCGCCAGTTATCGGCCACTTTGGCCACCAGCGCCGGTTTGCGGCTTTGCCACATACGTAACTGTAGGGTGCGTACCTCGCCTACCACACCTTCATCCAGTAGCTGTTTTATACGCAAAAACAGGGGCACCCGGCGGCGGTAATGGGCAACCACCAGTTTACCGTTGGCGCTTTTAACCGCATCGGCAATAGCCTCTGCTTCGGCGGCGTTTAGCGTTACCGGCTTTTCAACATATACCTTGTGGCCTTTTTTAAGCGCCTCCAAAGCGTATGGCAAATGCGATGATGGCGGCGTAGCAATATAAACCGCGTTGATTTCAGGGTCATCCAAAAGCTCACCGGCATCGCTGTACCATTTAGGTACGCCGTGCCTGCGCGCATAATCCTCAGCCTTGGCGGCATCACGGCGCATTACGGCGGCCAGCCTGCTATTGGGCACCTTGTTAAACGCCGGACCGCTCTTTTTTTCGGTTACATCGCCGCAACCTATAATTCCCCAAACAATGGTTTCCATATATCTCCAAATATAGCACGTGCGTGTTGGCAACGTGTTTACAGTTTCAATCTTTTTCGGCTTCTAAAACAGCTTTGGCTTTTTGCAGATTGGCGCGTTCGGCATCTGGCAACTCCGGGTACTGCAGGTTAAGCGCCGTAAGCGTTTGGAGCACGATGGTGGAGATGGCTATACGCGTAAACCATTTTTTATCCGCCGGTACTACGTACCATGGACAATCATCCGTAGCCGTTTCGGTTATCGCCTGCTCGTAAGCCTTCATGTAATCGTCCCAGCGTTCACGTTCGTAAATATCGCCGTAGGCAAATTTCCAGTTTTTATCGGGCTCGGCTATGCGTTTTAAAAAGCGTTCCTTTTGTTCTTTTTTAGAGAGATGTAGGAAAAATTTTATCACAACCGTTCCGTTAGCCGTTAAATGTTTCTCGAAATGGCGGATGCTTTTATAACGCTGCTTCCAAAAATCATCACCAATATCCTTCACATTATTTATACCAGGTAGCTTTTCATTCAGTACATTTTCCGGGTGAACCTTTGATACCAGCACATTTTCGTAATGCGAGCGGTTGTGTATACCGATTCGCCCCCGCTCGGGCAGTGCCTTATAGTGCCGCCACAAAAAATCGTGATCCAGCTCCTCGGTGCTGGGCTGTTTAAAGCTGTACACCTGGCAGCCCTGCGGGTTAAGGCCCGACATGGTGTGCGCTATAGCGCTATCCTTACCGGCAGCGTCCATTGCCTGGAAGATGATGAGCAATGATTGGCTGTTAGCCGCGTATAATTCTGTTTGCTTGCGCGATATCTGTGCAATAATATCTTTTAGCACGGCTTCGGCATCGGCCTTTACATAATCGCCGGTATAGTCGGTACTGTAGTCCGCCAGTGAGAATTTACTGCCGTTCGTCACCTTAAATATTTCTGTCAGGTTTTTCATAGATGTTTTTAAACCTTATATAATGACGGCGGGGCTTATATAGTTTTAAATATTTGGCAGGGCAGCTTTAACGCTTGTACAATTACGCTACCTTTGCCCTAAAAATTAATTTGTACTCAAAGGATCAAGCTTCACAAATAAGGCAGGCATTCTGGACGGCTTTCGGCCAGTACATAGCGCCCCAGCCATCTGCCGACGGATTAAAAATTAACTGGATAAACTATAAAACGGGCATCAGGCACTTGTTTTTTAAGATGAGTACCGATAACCGTTCGGCCACTATTGCCGTTGAGTTTTCGCATCCCGACGCTGATATACGTGCCCTTTTTTACGAGCAGTTTTTAGAATTCAAGCGTTTATTTACCGGCCAGCTGCAGGAAGAATGGGACTGGCAGCCTGATCACATGGACCTGTATGGCAAACACACTACCCGCATCAGCAAAACGGTGCACAACGTAAGCATCTTCCGTAGGGATGACTGGCCGGCACTTATTTCATTCTTTAAACCCCGCATCATCATGTTAGATGAATTTTGGAGCACAGCGCAATACAGTTTTGAGCTATTTAAGTAAGCACTTACGTAATAAATACGTAACCACTTACTTAATTTAATTTCTTGTCACTTTTTTGTATTCAGTTCATCCATCAGGGCATAGCGTTTTGCCGTATCATCCGGCTTGGCTATGGTTTCAGCAGAGAGCACCTGTATGGGTGGCTTGCCGCTCTTTACCTCGTTCCATACGGGTAAACCCTTACCGTTAGGGTTACCGGTCTTGATAAAATTAGCGAAGTAGTCCTGCGTAATTTGTGATGCCTTATAGTCGCCAGGCGTCCACTTAAAAGCTTTAATAAGCGGCAGGTTGCCCAGCGAATATTCAATATCCGAAGCATGGGGTGCACCGATCAGCACTTGGGTTGTGTCAGGGCGTTTTTGCGAAAAAAGGTAGCGGTACACATTCATTTTGCTCGACTTGCTGTGCATATCTATAATTTTCCATGTACTATAAGCGATGAACCTGTCTGAGGCAAGCTGTGTAGCCGCCAGCTTAGCTTCATTATCACTGGTTGCAGGGTAGGCATCCAAAATCTTATCTGCATTACCGGGATACAGGGTTTGCACCGCATCCTTAAAAATAAATAAGGTAGGTGGATGATTACCTAACAAACCCTGGTAACCCACCTCAGCGGATGTCCATCCGGCAAGCAATGGCACATTCATTTGTTTACCGGCGGCAAAGGTAGCCTCAGGTTTCTCGGTTAAGAAATAGCCATCAATAATGTGCGCAAAGCGTGTGTTTGCAGATAGTTCAAGCAATTTATCAGCAGATAGCTTACGCAGATCAGCCAAAGTGTTAGCCCCGGCAGTGGTTGCGAATTTTACGCCCGTTTGCTCCGCCTGCTCGCGCGGCATAGGTGACAAATTACCCAGTATAGCGCCGCTTTGGCAGATAGCACCATTGAACAAACCTTTTGATAACGGCGATGCCATTTGCGCGCTCACCGACATAGACCCCGCCGATTCACCCGCTATAGTGACCTTTGACGGATCTCCGCCGAACGCAGCGATATTCTTTTTAACCCACTCCAAAGCGGCGTGCTGATCCAGCAAACCATAATTGCCCGAGGCGTGATTAGGCGACTCCGCTGTTAGTTCAGGATGTGCCATAAAGCCGAAAACGCCCAGGCGGTAGTTCACGGTAATACTCACTATGCCTTTTTTTGCCATGCTTTCGCCATCGTAACGCAGTTCGGAGCCATCGCCGGCCATAAAGCCGCCACCGTAAAAGTAAACCAGCACCGGCAGTTTTTCATTGCCTTTTTTAGCTGGAGTCCACAAGTTGAGGTACAGGCAGTCCTCGCTTTTACCATCACTTCGAAAAACCATATCGCTAAAGATGAAACGCTGCATAGCTTGCGGACCAAATTTATCAGCCTTGCGTGCACCTGTCCAGTTTTTGGGGGCTTGTGGCGCTTTCCAGCGCAGATCGCCAACCGGGGGTTGCGCGAAAGGAATACCTTTGTACGAGCGTATGCCGCTGGCTTCAGTAACACCTTCAAGCAATCCGTTAGCGGTTTTTACCTGCGGATTTTGAGCAAATGCAGGCACCATGCCGATCATCAGCAGGAAAAAAAATATGTTTTTCATCAGGAGATTATAATTGATATACAATGCTATGCATTATACGCAAGAACTGCAAACCTTGCAGTATAACCTTTTTTACGACTGCACAATCCCCGGATCCATATTTACCGGCGGGAAGCCCCCTACCCGGCCAAAATGACGCTCGTACTCAATACCCGCTTCCGGGCCAAACGGATGCCCGCCAAAACCGTTACGCATCATGGCGATGGCACGCGGGGCAATATTAGCCGAATCGCGCGAGGCGATCAGTTGCATTACCGATTGTGCTATAACCGGTATGGCTACTTCCATGCTCATGGCATCGCTCACCAGCCAGTTTACCTCGCCGGTATCTTCCACGTATGATGGTACGTTGTAGCCTTGTTTTTCGTCATACAACTGCTTCATCAGCTCTACCAGCCACGAGCGCACTACCGAGCCGTGGTTCCAGGTATGCAGTATATCGCTTACGTCAAGCTTTTCGCGGTAGCCTTCCAGCAGGGCCATGCCCTCGCCAATGGCTTGCAGCATACCAAACTCAATGCCGTTATGCACCAGCTTTACAAAGTGCCCCGAGCCGGAATTGCCGGTATAAGAGTAACCGTGCGGCACGGCCAGATCGCGCAGCAGGCCTTCTATCTGGCCAACGGTATCTTTATCGCCGCCTACCATAAAGCAGGCGCCGTTACGCGCGCCGTTTATGCCGCCGCTGGTGCCGCAATCTATCAGGTGCAGGCCTTCTTCTTTCAGTTTTTCGGCACGGCGGATGCTGTCGCCCCAATAGGAGTTACCGCCATCAATAATAATGTCTCCTTCCTCAAGCAGGGGTTTTAACTCCGTGATCACACTATCAATAGCCGCACCGGCGGGTATGTAAATAAATATTTTCCGGGGACGATCCAACCCGGCAACCAGTGCAGCCAGGTCATCCACTATCTGCAGGTTTTGCTGTTCAGGAATGATCGGCACAAACTTATCATAGCCTAATATCTGGTAGCCTTTTTCCGCGGCTTGTAAAGCCAGGTTGGCGCCCATTTTACCTAATCCTATAATTCCGTATTTTTTGTTTTCCATAATTTTGAGTTACCGGATGTATGAACCGGCCAATAGTTTAAAAAGCGTTTTCAGGTACAAATTAACATATCAGCACTGATAACATTTGAGCGAATGAATGTGTTATATTAACTCATAAAAGTTTTTAACAGCATTACGCCGCCCAGTCCGATAACGGCGATAAGCGACTCCATAGCCGACCACGAGCGGAAAGTATCTTTCATGCTCAGGTTGAAATACTCCTTAAACAGCCAGAAACCCGAATCGTTAACGTGCGAGAACGCGAGGCTGCCCGCGCCGATAGCCAGCACCATCAGGTTAGGGTTTGCATGCGTTTGAATAATCAGTGGAGCTACAATGCCCGCGGCGGTAAGTCCAGCAACCGTTGCCGAGCCCAGGCTGGCGCGAATGATAGCCGCGATCAGCCAGCCTAACACTAATGGATCGAGCGGTAGCTGTTGCAGGTAATGGCCAATCTGCTTATCCACCCCGCTATCCACCAATACCTGTTTAAAAGCGCCGGAGCCGCCAATAATAAGCAGGATGAGCGCTACATCCTTCACGGCATCCGTATAAATCGTGTTCAATTGGCTCATGCTACGGCCTTGAGCCGTACCTAGGAAGTAAGATGCTACGCCTAAAGTGATGAGCATTACTACGGATGGATCGCCAATCAAGGTAAGCCACTTTGCCGCATCGGCAGATAAATTGAACATGGCGGGGAGTAACGCGGTGCCCATTAATAATATTACAGGTAATAGCGCGATGCCAAAACTCATGAAAGCACCGGGCAATTGATCAGCAGGGATATCTTCGGGCCTGAAGGTGGCCAGCGGGTTTGACGGGATGCGTTTAAGCGCTTGGGCAAAAACGGGTCCGGCCAAAATAATGGTGGGTATAGCAATGATCAACCCATATAACAGCGTGATGCCCATGTTGGCGTTGAATTGTACGACCAGCGCTGCCGGCGAGGGATGCGGCGGCAGAAAACCATGCGTTACCGACAACGAGGCCAGCATAGGCAGGCCGATAAAAACAGCTGGTATTTTATATTTGTATACAACCGAAAATATGAGCGGCACCATCAACACAAAGCCGATACCATAAAACAATGGTATGCCTATAATAAACCCGGTGGCTACCAGTGCCCATTGTATATATTTAATACCTACTGCGTTAACCAGTACCGACGCTATTTTTTGCGCCGCCCCGCTAACCGCCACCAGTTTACCCAGCATTGCCCCAAGGCAAATAATAACCGCCAGTGAGCCTAAAGTATCGCCAAGGCCTTTTTGTATGGATGCAAGCAGCTTAACAGCGGGTATTTGCAGCAGCAACCCCGCTATAACTGACACTACCAAAAAAGCGATAAAGGGGTTAAGCTTAAACCAGCTTACCAGCATAACGAGCAGCACAATGCATAAAAATACGACAAGCATAGGCAGATTATCAGGTGAATAATTGATTGCGGTGGCCACTAAAGTAGCATTTTACCGAGCCAAAAAAACGGCTTTTACAAACTTGAAAATAAACCGCATTATTCGGTTAATATATTACACAGCAGGTTGATTATGCTGAATAGCACTCGTTGTAAATTCCATTAAATACCATGTAATATATTAACCCGCGGTTGACATTGATTTTTAGTTTAGTATATTAGGATAACCATTTGTAAACGCATGTTCTGCATATTTTTAGCTACTACGGTTTAGCAAATAACCAAACCCGATGTAGCATGTTACCGCCCCTGTGTTGATGTTTTGAGAGTGCGGCGGTGCAATTTTATGATCAGGCCATGTACTATGTTGACCTGAAAACCCAAAACCTAAATATGAAAGCTATCCTGAAAAAAGCCACGCCAACGCCCGACCACTCCTTTAACATTCATAAGGATGTAGGCGAAGCCATGCTGAGTTCGTGGCATTATCATCCGGAGATTGAGTTGCTGCTGATCAAGCGCAGCTCGGGCACGTGTTTAATAGGCGACCATGTTGGCCCTTTTAAAAACGGCGATACCTTTTTGTTCGGCTCCAACCTGCCCCACACCTTCAGGCATGAGAAGAAATACATGCAGCGTACGGATGAAAGGGTTGGCGAATCGGTAGTGATCCTTTTTCAGCAGGAACTTTGGGGCAACCATTTATTAAGCCTGCCGGAGTTAAAGCACATCAGCCGCTTACTGGAGTACGCCAAGCTCGGCCTGCGAATACATGGCGAAACGCGTAAAAAAGTTGCGCGACTTATTGACGATATGCTGAACGAGCATCCGGGCAAACGTATAGTGCATTTGCTGACGGTGCTGGAGCTGATAGCCTCGGCACAGGAATACTCTACCATATCAAGCAACGGCTTTAACCATGAGGCTAACAATATTGATAAATCGCGCATTAATAAGATTTTTGAATACACCTTCAATAACTTTCAGAATAAGATTACTATAGAAGAAGTGGCAGACCTGATCGCGATGGGCAAACACTCCTTTTGCCGCTACTTTAAATCAAAAACCAAGAAAACTTATTTTGATTTTTTAATAGAGGTGCGCATTGGCCATGCCTGTCGCCTGCTGGCCGAACAGGACTTAAATGTTGCCGAGATAGGCTATGCCTGCGGCTACAACAACATATCGCATTTTTACCACCAGTTTAAGGCGGTAACCAACAAACACCCACTGGAATACCGGGCCAATTACATCCATGTTGAGCATGTGGCGTAGTTTAATCATCCGCATGCGTACAATATTATTTCTGCTTACAGCACTTATACTTTGGTTGCCCGGCCGGGCACAACAGCAAACTACTGACCCGGGCTGGTGGAAACGCAATAACCTCAGGGTGATACAAACCAACCTGCCCGATTATGAAGCCGCCACCCTCAACCCCGACTCGCTGGTTACTGACCTGGTTAAATTTTCGGCCAACACACTCATCATCAACGCGGGTGGTATTATGGCTTTTTATCCGACCAAATTGCCCTATCAATACCGAAATCCTTACGTTAAACGCGATTTTTTGAAGGATGTGGTGGCCAAATGCCATCAGCAGGGCATTAAGGTTATTGTTAGGTTTGATTTTAGCCGCGTACACGAGAGCATTTATAAAGCCCACCCCGACTGGTGTTACCTCTCACCCAAAGGTGAGCGCATGACCAACCCCGGCATGTACACCGTATCTATCAACGGGCCGTATGTACAGCAGTGCGCCTTCGGCATTGTTAGCGAGGTGATGGACATCTACCCTATCGACGGCATATTTTTAAATATGCCCGGCTACCAGGTGAATAACACCTACGAGGGCCGCTACATGGGTATCGACCAAAATGAATACGATAAAAAACGCTTTGCCAAATTTAGCGGCGGCAAGGCATTGCCTGTTGAAGAAAATAAGGCTGACAACTTGTACCAGCAATATCTCGCGTTTAAAAAATTCACGCTGGATGAATGGGGCAAACGGCTATACACGCTGGTAAAAAGCAAAAATCCGCAGGCAGCTATATGTACCTATACCGATCAGTATGTGGACATCATACGCCATGAAACGCAGGCCGTACCGACTTTGCCCCTGTGGCCTTACAGCGCGGCTGATAATGTGAACAACGCGGGTACCACCTTTCCGGATCATATCATCAGCAATGCCAGCATACAGCAGATCTCTTTTCAATCGAGATATAACGCCATTGAGCCGGAGGAGATATCGATAAGGTTGTACCAAAATATGGCGCACGGCTCGGGCCTGGACCTGAGTATGATGGGCGATACACGCGGTTATGAGGATGAACGCAATTTTAAAACCATAGAAAAGATCTACGGTTTGCATAAAAAGTATGAGCCTTACTTTGGCCGCTATACATCCATAGCTAAAATAGCGGTGATAGCGCCCGGTTCGTGGCCTAATGGCACACCCATGCAGGAGTACCGCGGCATACAGCAGATATTACAGGAGGCGCACATCCCCTTTGATATTATTGAAGATAACCAACTACAAAACCGTGGCGATAAGCTCAAAAACTATAAGGTGATCATTTTGCCTGATATTACCTTTTTGAACGATGGCGGCGTAAAGCAATTAAAAGCGGCTATAGCTAACGGCACTAACCTGATAGCCACTAACATCGCCTTAAATGATAACCCGGCTTTGTTAAGTCAACTTTTTGGCGCTAAACTGAAAAGCCTCACTAACGACGCGGCAGGCAACTATCTGGTACCTGAGGACAGAGCCATCTTTAAAAACTTTAGAGGACAAACCATGCTTTTTATGAAGTATAACCTGGCCTTGTATGACTTCTCTTCCGCGGATAAAACAGGCCTGCCGCTGCTGGCTAAAGGCCGTACCGGTCCGCCGGAAATTATTGGCGGGCATGATGTTACCGGCGATAAAATGATGGCCATTAAGCAGCATGGCGCGGCCGAAGCGGTGTTGCTGCCCTTTAACGCGGGGCGCTTGTATTATAACAATGGCTACCAGGAACATAAACAGATATTACTTGATGTGCTGAATAATATTTACCCCGATGCCGGGAAGCAACTAATCACCAACGCGCATCCCAAGGTAGAAACAGTATTGCAGCAATATGCTAAAAACACCCCGGCAAATAAAATCAATAATAACGGGCTGATACTGCACCTCATCAACCTTACCGGCGTAAGCTCAACAAGCTACCTGCCGCCCTTGCCGGTGTACAACATCAGCCTGAAAATAAAAAGCGGGTATAAACCCGCCCGTGTAACCGACCTGCTGAACGGCAGGCCGGTTAAATTTACTTATGCCGATGGCTATGTGAATTTTACCGCCGACCGGCTGGATGATTATAAGATTATCGTGATGGATAAATAATGATTATTTCCCTGCCTGCTTGTTGAAATAATCGTTATCGGCAAACCAGTCGGCAAGGCGTTGCGACCATGCTTTTAGCGATTGCAGTTTGGCGCGCTTACCCATATTAAAAGCATGATCGCCTTTTGAAAAAATATGCGCCTCAACGGGTACGCCTGCCTCGCGGTACTTTTGCAGCAGGGTAACAATAGGCGGCGAGCAGCATACATCATCATTAGCCGCTATTAAGAATGCCGGGGGTGCATCGCGTTCAACCTTTTGCGGCACCCCTAACGGGCCGGGATAAACCAGGATAACGAAGTTCGGTTTATAATTCAGCTTGTCAACCGCATCAGTAGGTTTAAGGGGTTGCTTGTAGGTGTTGAAGGCAACCATATCCACCACTTCGCCGCCAGCCGAAAAGCCCATCATGCCGATACGGGCAGTGTCAACACCCCATTGTTTGGCGTTATTGCGGATAAGCCGCATGGCACGCATGGCATCCTGCGGGGCATGTACATCTAATTTGTATACAGAGTTAGTATCTCGCGCCAATCTGTACTTTAAAACAACCGCTACAAAGCCCAGGCTGTTTAAAAACTGCGCCGCTTCCCTTCCTTCCGAATTAATGACCAGCATACGGTGCCCACCGCCCGGGCATACCAGCACCGCGGCACCGTTTGCCTTATCTTTAGGTGGCAAATAAACCGTTATGGATGGATTATGAATATTGCTGATGTATTTATCACCCTTTTCAGGTTCGGTACGGCGGCTTTCAAAACCCGGCGCGCCGTTTTTCCATAAATGGATAACGGTGGAATCGGCCTGTGCGAAAGCATCAGCGTAGAAGCCCAGCATCGCCATCAAAGCGAGCAAGGGCTTAAACAATTGTATCTTCATGTCAACATTAATTGATTACGGGGTGTGGTTCCGCAGCAGCTTCAGCCTGCAAGTCTTCAGGCGGAATTTTGCCGTGCCACCAGGTAGCTAATGATGAGCCGGTGATATTCATCAGCGGACCAAAAATTGCCGGCGCCAGCCCGATGGTTGCCAGTCCGCCCATCAACAGTGCCAACCCCGAAGCAAGTCCGCCGTTTTGCATGCCTACTTCGAGGGATATGGTACGGCAATCCTTTTCGGCAAAACCCATTAACCTGCCCAGCCAGTAACCCAGCGCGTAACCGGATACGTTATGAATAAATACCGCCACGATAAGCAACAAGCCCACATTTAATAAACTTTGATGCCCTGCGGAGGTAATGACCACGATGATGAGGCCGATACCGATCATGGAGATCAAAGGCATAATACTATCCAGCCATTTAACCTTGCCGCGCACCAGGGCATGGAACAGGGCACCCGCAATGATAGGCAGCAAAACTACCTTCGTGGTATCCCAGGCCATATCTAAAAAATGTACCTCAACCAACCTGCCTGCTAGTAAGCGCATCAGCAGAGGGGTAAACACCGGAGCCAGTAAGGTTGATACGGTAGTAATAGCGATAGACAGTGCCAGGTTAGCCCGGGCGAGGTATGACATAACATTGGATGCCAAACCACTCGGGCAGCAACCTACCAGTATGATGCCCGCCGCAATCTCCGGCGGAAAGTTAAAGGTGTTAGCCAAAATAAAACCCACCAGCGGCATCACCGTGTAATGGCAAATTACGCCGATGATGATGGTCTTGGGCTGTTTTAATACCAAAGCAAGCTCCTTCATGCTCAGTTCACTGCCCATACCGAACATGATGATCTGCAATAAGGGGATGATGAGCTTTGACAATTTAAAATCGCCAACCTGAACAAAGTATTGCGGATAATACATGGCCAAACTCACCGCCGCGAAGATCATGATGGTAAACGAGAAGCCCTTGAGCTTTGGATGCTGCCTGAAGGCCAAGGCAAGGGCTATAAAAAAAAGCATCAGCAACCAGCCACCCCATTGCGGGTGGCCCGTTGCTGATACCGTTATAAAACCCAATAAAATAAGAAACGAGAACGCGTAATAAACTTTAGCTGGTACCATAAGTTTTTTAAGTTTTAAATTGGTTAATTAACTCCATAACCTATCCCACGATCGTTTCTCATCCCACTCCCTGGTGGGTACAAACCATGATTTGTCTTTCGGGTCGAGGTGTTGTTTCAGCACATCCTCGTTCAGCTCAATACCCAGGCCCGGCGAGTCGGGCACGAGGGCGAAACCTTTATCGATCAGCGGCTTTTTATCAACCGTTTTCACGTAGCTTTCCCAGTAAGGCAAATCAATATTGTGATGCTCCAACGCCAAAAAGTTTTGCGTAGCGGCAGCGCAATGCACATTGGCCATAAAGGCTACCGGCGTACCGGCAAAGTGCATGGCCATGGCAACGCCATGTTCTTCCGCATAATCGCCTATCTTTTTGGTTTCAAGCAACCCACCCGACGATGAAAGGTCAGGGTGGATGATATCAACCGCGTGATGGTCGACCAATTTAATGAATTCTTCTTTAAGGTATATATCTTCTCCCGTTAATGTTGGAGTTTCTATCGCATTAGTGATCTCTTTCCACTGCTGGGTATACTCCCAAGGCACCATATCTTCCATCCATGCCAACCGGTATGGCTCCAGTTTGCGGGCCAGCCTGATGGCGTTATTGGTATCAAAATGCCCAAAATGGTCTGACGATAGCGGCACATCATACCCTACCGCGCTGCGTACCTTATCTACATACTTGGCTATTTCGTCAAGCCCTTTCTCGGTGATCTGTATCTGGGTAAAAGGGTGCTTGGTATTCCCCAGTGTCATGGGTTTATCGCTCCACTGGCTACCTTTCCAAAAACCGGAGTTAACGGTAGTGCCGGGTATATCCTTTATTAGTTCAATACCCAGGTCCATTTTTAGCCAGGTATAGCCCTTGGTAACCAGCCTGTCCTTCACCTTGGCGCTAAAAACGCTCATATCCTCTTCCTCGGGGGTATCGGCATAGAGCCTTACAGTATCACGGTATTTACCGCCCAGCAACTGGTAAGCTGGCACATTATACGCCTTACCGGCCAAATCCCACAGCGCCATCTCTACCGCGCAAACCCCGCCTGCCTGCCTGCCATGAAAACCGAATTGCTTGATGGCCTTAAATACCATCTCCACACTACAAGGGTTCATGCCTAAAATGCGACTTTTGAGCATCAACGCATAGCGTGGGTCGGCACCATCGCGTACCTCGCCCAACCCGTAAATGCCCTGGTTGGTTTCAATGCGGATGATAGGGCATCGGCCTACAGTGGTCATGGGTACAATGTACCGCATATCTGTTATCTTCAATTCCGAGGGTGAGCTGTTGCGGTTAACTTTTGAGGTTGATTGCGCTAGCGTATCATCGGCAGATGCGAACAGCATACCACCCAGCGCCAGGCCACCGCCTAATGCCGACTTCTTCAAAAAATCGCGCCTTGCCGAGTCCTTGCTTTCTTCGGGTTGGATTGATGGAAGTGTTGCCTTTGATTGTTTATCCAATTGCTTGCCGTTGGCTAACAGCCTGAGTAGTTCATTTTTCATATCACTATAGGTTTAGTAGGGTTACCAAGTACGGTTCTTCATGTAATCGTCGAGTTGTTTGCGGGTCATGGGCAGTTTACCGGGGTAACTGTTAAGCCATTTGATGAAATCGCTTTTGATCTCCTCGGTCCACTGGCTATCTATTTGCCCTGGGGTGTATTTTCCTTCGCGCAGGCGCTGGTGGCCGTACTCGTCGCGCAGCACAATAAATTCAGCGGTGATAACTGCCTCTTCTGCCAAAGATGCGGGAATAAACAGCGTACCGCCACGCTTGGCAAGCACCACATCACCGGGCAGTACCGTAGCGCGCCCGATACGTACTGGTACGTTGATACCCGCCAGCATTACCTGTTGCAGATACGATGGATCGACCGCTTTGATCCAGCCGTTAAAGCCCTTGATCTCGTTCAGCCCCTCCAGGTCGCGCACCGAGCCGTAGAATACCACGCCCCGTTTGGTTTTGGCATAGATGGAATTACCCAGGTTATCGCCAATCAGCGTACCATCAACCACCTTGTTAAAACCATCGGCCACATAGATGTCGCCATTCTTCAATACATCAATCGGCCACGAGTTGGTTGGGCCAACACGGCCTTCGGCTTTGCCTTTATCCTTAATTACCTTATCCACATCAGGGCGCAGGGGCATATATTGGGCAGTTACTGCCCGGCCAACCATTACGCTATCGGGATGCAGTATCATCCAATCGCCCTCAAACTGGTTTTGATAGCCCTTGCCGCGCAAAAAGCCCCAAACATCCTCAATTCCCACGTTTTTAAAACGCTCCAGTACATCGTCAGCCACGTAGGGACGGCCATCAGGCGAACGCTCGCCTTTCCAGTCGGCGGTAAGCAGTTTGATCTGTTCGACGGTTAGGGTTACCTGCTGCGCCTGTAAATGCAGCGCCGCCAAAAGCAGCGCTGCAAGCATTATGATCCTGTTTTTCATAGGTGGTAATTCGTTGGTTATTCCTTGTCCCAGAATACGCGCGTGGCCAGGTTATCCGGACCATTATGCGCTACCGCCGCCTGGTAGTTGGCAGCATTCACAGTTTGCTCGCGCAGCGGATAGGTAAGCCTACGGATGAACGCGCCCTTTACCGAGGCATCAGCCGTTGGATAAGGGTTTGGCGTTAACTGTGGATAACCGCTGCGGCGAAAGTTAGCCCAGGCCTCATTACCATTTAAAAAGGATGACACCCAGTATTGTGTATTAATCTGCTCCAAAGCATTTGCCGGGCTAAGCGGATGCGCCAGCAAATAGGCATTTTGGGCATCTTCACTTATCGTAGCCGTGCCATCATACTGCGCCAGCTGATCCATGTGCGCCTTTACGCCATTAGCATAAAGTGTTGCCACATTACCTGTTGCCCAGCCGCGTTGCACGGCCTCGGCCAACAGCAGGGCTGTTTGCGAGTAGGTTACATAAAACTCCGGTATATCAATTTTACCCAAGGTGCGGCGGTTAACCTGCGAGTACGCGTAGCCCGCGCCAAGCCGTCCCGGAAAGCCCGGCGCAGTGCTGATGGTAGATTCATTATAACCCAAAGGCATACCCAACTGATCGGCAGGGTTAGTATTCTCGGTACCAACCGTTGCCAGCGGGTTGGCGGGCTGCGCGTATTTAACCGAGATAACACGCAGGCGCGGGTCATCTGTATCCTGTAAATATTCCACAAACGGCGCGGCCAGGTAAATGTTACCACGCTCAGTTGCCTGAAACCAGCTACCGGTCGGGCTATTAAATGTGCTGTTAAACTGTATCAAAGCATTATCAGCGTTTGATTGCATCAGTCCGCCATTTACCGCGATGGTAACATATTGTTGCGCCTTGGCAGCATCTGTTTTGCTGTAACGCATAGCGGCACGCAGCAACAAGGAGTTGCCCAGTTTTTTCCATTTCGGGATGTCGCCTTTATAAAACAGGTCGCCTGCCTCAATAGCTTTGCTGGCATCCAGCGCTTTGGTTGCCTCGTCAAGCTCCTTTAGTATATCATTGTATATATCCTGCTGGTTATCATATTTAGGCAGATTGATGCCTTCCAGGTAACCCTTACCGGCCTCGGTATAAGGCACATCGCCATAGGTATCAACCAGTATCATAAACACATAGGCCTTAAAAATACGGGCCATGTTGTACAGGTTGCTGCGCGCAGGCTGATCTTTTAGCTTATCCAACACGGTAGTAAGCAGCACCACCGGCCCGGTTACTATTGCACCCGATGTGTTACTGGTGCTGCGATACATATAGTTAAAGGTGATGTTGGTATTTGGGTCGTAACTCACGTTATGGTTGCCGCCTTCAAGCACGCCGGTGTTGGGTGTGATCAATTGCTGCACTATCATAGGCTGATAATAATAGTTAGGCAGCGCGGCGCTGAACTGGGCATTGGAGAACAGGTATGAAGGTTCAAGGTCTGCCGGCAGCACCGGGTTCACATTGATCTCCTCAAAATTCTTTTTACAGGCGCCAAGCGTTATCATGGATGCCAGTAAGGCGATGATATATTTCTTTTTCATGATGATTTCGGGATGGTTAGAGTTTAACATTTACGTTGATACCGTAGCTGCGCGTGGTTGGCAGCGTGTGCGATTCGATGCCCTGCAGGTTATCTGACGCGGAAACACTGGCCTGCGGATCGAGGTTATCAATGTATTTTTTGATCATCAGCACGTTGTTAACCAGCAGCGATACATTGAGGCCCTTAACAAAGGTTTTCTTCATGTATTTACTGAAATCATACCCTACTGATATGGAGCGCCACCTTACAAATGCCGCATTGTAAATAAATGGTGTGGCGATGTTAGTTGTGCGATAATTAGAGTAAAAGGTTTCGGCCTCAACTGCGGTAGTGTTGGGCGTACCATCAGGGTTAACGCCGTCAAACACTACCCCACCCTCGCGGCCAACCAGCGATTGTTGCGACAAGCCCTCACGTAAAAAGTTAAGGTTGGAGTTGGACATTATTTTGGCACCGGCCTTAAAATCAACCTGTGTAAATACGCGGAAGCCTTTGTAGCGGAAGGTATTTGTCCAGCCGCCTACCCATTTAGGTATGGCACTGCCAAAGGTGGTCAGCTCACCACGCTGCGGTAAACCGTTTATAGTAACGATACGGCCCTGATCGTCGCGACGGTAATCAAACCCGCGCAGTGATGCCAGCGGCAAGCCTACCTCGTGCGATACGGTACCAAAAAACTCACCCGTACCCACGTCTACCCGTGCCTGTCCGTTGGCCAGATCCAAAACTTTTGATGCATTGTACGATCCGTTGAAAGCGGTTTCCCAGTTAAAGCCGGTATTTTTTACAGGCACAATGGTCAGCAATGCCTCAACGCCACGGTTGCGCAGCTTGCCAATATTTACTTTAGTTGAATTGAAGCCCGACGCCACCGAAACGTCTACGTTCAATATTTCATCAACGGTATTCTTTTCATATACCGACATATCGAGGTTCAGGCGGCTGTTAAACGTCCTGATCTCTAAACCGGCTTCTTTTTCCTTCACCTTTAGCGGACGTAAGCCTGCGTTCGGACTAATATCGCTATTAATCGACCCCAGCGCGGTACCGCCAAACGGGTTAGAGTTAAGTGAGTAGTATAATAAATTGGCGTAAGGGTCAGTATCGCTACCCACTTCGGCATATGCTACACGCAGTTTACCGTAATCAATCCATGATGGCATACGCAACGCTTCGCTGAAAACAAAGCTGGCGCTTACTGATGGGTACAGGTAACTGTTGGTGTTGATGTTCAGGGTAGAGAACCAATCGTTACGTGCAGTGGCGGTTACGTACAAAAAGTTTTTATACGATATCTCGAACATACCATAAACCGAGTTAACACGCTTTTCAGCATAACTGTAATTAGGGTTTTTAACCTGCCCGTTGCTGATGGTATACAGATCGCGCACAAAGAAGTTGGTAACCGCGGTGCCCATTACATCGCTAACCTGTTTCATGGCGTTACCGCCAACGGTCAGGTCAAAGCCAAAATCCTTTACCTTTTTATTCGCCCCAATCAGGAAGTCCATGTTACGCTCCCTGAAGGTGGTTACATCCTGGTAGTAATAGCCGTTAAAACCGGTGGTTACCGCGCCGATAGAGCGAGTGCCCGTCGGGCGGTTGTAGTTGTATGGGCGGGTAAAGTAATCCTGCCCGATGCGTGCCTGCACGTACAGCCAAGGGGTAAACTGGTAACGTAATGAGGCATTGCCGAATATACGGTCGCGGTGCACATTTTCAAACCTTTGCAAGGCAACCCAATACGGGTTATTACGGTTGGTAAAGCGCGATAGCGGCATTTCGTTACCGTTGGCATCCTTGTAATTCTTCAGCCAGTCGGTATTGATACTATTGGCCAAGGTATAAATGGTGGTATTGGCATTCATATCCTGAATACCTATTTGCGGCGGGTTGTGGTTATACTCGTTTGAGTAGTTGGCATTTAACTGCATCGTCAACTTTGGCGTAACCTTATAGTTGAGGCCGAGGTTGAATATCTTTTTATGATAATCAGAGTTAGGCATAATGGCATTTGCATCGTTATTAGCGAATGACAAGCGGAAGCTGCCCTTATCATTACCGCCGGAGATCGCCACCGAATTAGAAAAGCTCCGGCCTATGCGATAAAACCTTGATATACGATCCTTGAAAGGAGAATATGGTTGTGTAGAGCCATCAAACTGAATGGTTGGCGCGCCATCAAACTTTTCGCCAAAGCTATGTACGCCAAAGGTTTGCGCCTCAGCAAGGGTGGTTTGGCGCTTACCATATTCGCCCTGGCCGTATTCGTACTGAAAATCAGTGTAATCCAGCGCCTGGTCGGCCTGGTAGTTGGAGTTTAGTTCGATGCCAATGCCTACGGTTTTGCTACCAGTTTTTGTGGTAATGATGATAGCGCCATCCTTAGCACGGAAGCCATACAGCGCGGCAGCGGCGGCTCCTTTAAGCACCGTCATGCTTTCTATATCATCCTGGTTGATACTCTGCAAACCATCGCCCTGGTCAGACGAGCCACCGGTTACGTTACCACCGCCATTGCCGGCAAATCCACCGGCGGAAACCGCGGTATTATTAATGGGAATACCGTTAACAACTATTAAGGGCGAGTTATTAGGCCCGAAGGACGACTGCCCCCTGATACGTATTTTGGTTGACCCGCCTGGGCCACCGGCAGGCGGCGTAACGTTAACGCCCGCTATTTTACCTTCCAGGCTGTTACCTACATTAACCGTACGGTTTACGGTGAGCAGATCGGTGTTTACAGTGGCGGTAGAGTAGCCCAGCTTTTTTGATTCGCGCTTGATACCGAGGGCGGTCACCACAATATCGTTCAACTGGTTGGAGTTATCTTCCAGAACAATATTGAGCACATTGCCCGTACCCACCGGCACTTCTTTGGTAGCGAAGCCTATGTAGGATACCTGCAATATAGCCGATCGGTTAGGTACTCGCAGCGTGTACTTACCGTTAGCATCTGTAACGGTACCGGTGGTGGTGTTTTTTATCCGTACCGATACCCCGGCAAGCATCTCACCCTTTGAGGTGCTAACCGTCCCGGTGATCTGTACGGCCTCCTGGGCATAAATTTGTGTACAGCACAGGCAAATAAATGCCACCAGCCAAACAATAGGTTTGTAAATTTTCAGGTTCATATTATATCAGGTTATTATTGGTTTCAATCGATTTCATAACATCAGCAAACAAGGGTTATGCGCTGCATAGCCGCATACCGGGAGCGATAGTTAAAAGTTTATTTATTATGGTTTATAATCGGGGGCAATACATGGCCCGCTGCTCATCCGCAAAACAGAATAGATAAGCATGAACAAATAAAGGCATTAACTGAATTACCAAAATTCAGTATCATAGCATTTTGATGTAATATGTTAACCTGATAGCGTGCGCTTTTAACCTCTTAACGGGCAATGCTATAAAACAGCAAAGGCACCCACAAACGGAGTGCCTTGCCATTAATATAGTACAGCGAGTATCAGGGTACCTTATAGGCCTGGCGGGCCAACAAGATCCAGCGTTTTTGTTGCTTTTTCCATACCAGCAATATGCCCAGATTTACCGTACCGGGTTTGCCACCGTCCAGTATCTCGCCGTTCAGTATGTGCCTTACTATGGCTACATCACCAGTAATAGTTATGGTTTGATTACTGGTAGCAATACTTGTAAAATCTGATTTACCACTAACCAGCGCATCAATAAAAGCGGCTTTATCTTCCACCTTTCCGCTGGAGTGGCCAAAGCTTAATTCGGCAGCGGTAAGTTTGCTTAGGGTAATTTTATTAGCATCAACCATTGCTTTATAAAGCGTATCAACGGCTGCTGCTACCTGCTTTTCGGCAGGCGTTTGGGCCGATGCGGTTATGATGGTTATCCAGCTGAGTATAGCTACAAAAACAAAGCGCTTTAATTTCATTTTATACCGGATTAGTTAAGTTTATAAGCGGTTACTGAGTTGCCAAAAAATGTGGGCACATAAATTATACGCTTTTTAGGATCGTAACCAATATCGGCCGTTTTGCTTTTGCCTTCATGTGTGTCCAGTAATATTTGTTTCTTACCATCGGGGGTAACATAATACAGGTAGCCTACCCAGGCGGTGATCAGCAGATCGCCATTACCTACGGGCTCAATGCCATCGCCGCCGTGTTCCAGGTCACAAACCTTGGTCAGCTTTTTATCGGCACCAGCCTTGTATGCGGCGTCGGATGTAAGTACGTAAAGATCGGCACCTATGCTTTTTACGCCGTTAACGCCCTTTAATCCGGTGAGATAAACCTCTTGCTTATCGCCCTCAAATTTAAACACCCGGGCATTTTTAGGGTCGGATACATAAACGGCACCTTTATCATCAATGGTTACATCGTTCAACCCCGCGTTTTCGTCGACCAGCTTTTTTGTTACCGCCCCGGTTTTCAGGTTTACCGAAACAAGTTCGCTTAAATCGGCCACGTACAGCGTATTCTTATAAATGCCCATGCCTTTAGGAGCGTTAAGGCCGGTAACAAAGGCGGTATCAATTATTTTTCCTTCGGTGGAGATTTTCGCTACCCCGCCAACGCCATCCTTAGCGTTGGAGTTGCCGCTGATGAGCGAAACATACATCACCTTGCCGGCGGGTAAAACAGATTCGGGCGTATTCAAAGTCGTATCGGTTTGCCATAGTTTTTGTACGGAATGCTGGGCCAGGACAGCGATGGGGCTTGCCAGTAGCAGCAAAAGGGCGATTTTCTTCATCATAAAGGTAGATTTGGTTTTATAAAGTTACAATACCCTTTTTATAGTAGTGTAACAATATAACATAAATTGGAAACAGGTTAATATAGCACACAAAACTGCCAATTTATTAAAGTCCTAAATACTGCTTAACAAAAGCTTTACATGGTAAAACCGCCATCATTTGTACAAAAAGCGGATATTGCGGGGCTTATGAAATACTTACTTACTACCCTATTTAGCTGTTGCCTGCTGGCTGCATCAGCACAAAACAGCATCGACCTGCAAGCCCATCGCGGTGGCCGTGCCCTGATGCCCGAAAATTCTATTGAGGCCATGCTACATGCTGTTGACCTTGGCTCGCGCACGCTTGAACTGGATGTGGTGATTTCAAAGGACGGCCAGGTGGTAGTATCGCACGATACGTACATGAATGCCGATTTTATGCTGAAACCTGATGGCAGCGAGATCAGCAAAGCCGAGCAAAAAAGCCTGCTGCTGTATGCCATGCCTTATGACAGCATTAAAAAATACGATGGCGGCACCAAAGTTCACTCCGGTTTTACCGCGCAAAAAAAGATGCATACCTACAAACCGCTGCTAACCGAAATGATTGACGCGGTAGATAAATATACCAAGGCCAAACACCTGAAACCGGTTTATTACAACATCGAAATTAAATGTTCGCCCAAAGGGGATAATGTGGAACACCCCGTGCCGGATGTGATTGCCGACAAGGTAATGGCCATCGTAAAACAAAAGAATTTACTAAACCGCAGCAACATACAATCATTCGATGAGCGCCCGTTGCAATACCTGCACGCCAAATACCCGAAAGTGGTTTTGGCCTACTTGGTATCCAACAAAAATACCTATCGGCAAAATATGGATAAGCTGGGATTTAAACCGCCCATCATCAGCCCGGAATATAAACAGATTGATGCCACCTTTGTGAACAACGCGCACGCGGCGGGCGTTAAGGTAATACCGTGGACAGTGAATGATGCCCAGGCCATGAAACAACTGGCCGCCATAAAGGTAGACGGTATTATATCCGATAATCCGGATATATTGGTTGAGTTGTTTGGTAGTTATCAAAAGAAATAAAACAACAAGCCCCGCTACTATACGGGGCATTGCTGACTTTTTTTATTTATTGTTTTGCAAGGTAGATGCTGATAAGTTCCTGATCGGCAGTATAGCGGCGCTGGTTTACCATTACCATCAGTATTTTGTTCAATGCCTTTTGCACTCTTTTATCGCTTAGTTTTATTTTGGCATTTACCGTTTCCTGATACACCAGGTGATTGTTATCATTATAAAACTTAACTGTATTTAGTTTAGGGGTTTTAACATTACTTTCAATTACCCAGTAACCTTGTGTTGAATCTGCCTTGTTTTGGGCTATGCTTTGGGTAAAGGCCATAACTGTTACAGCCATTACAAGTATCATTTTTTTCATTGTGATGTATTTAAATTTTATATCCCAAAAGTAACCTCTCCTGCTACCTTAATAAAGCAGGCACGATACTCGTAACCCCAAACAGCACAAGCTGCCTGAAAAGCATTGTGGAAGCCGTTTATCCGCTTTTTATTACCGCCGATATACTGAACGATGCTGTTCGTCATACTTTGCCTGCATTTCGTCTGCTATACACTTACAGATCAAATATTTGAGGTAAATTAGTACATGGCAAAGGGTATAAACATATCGGCAATTACAGGCAACCGTGTGCTACAGCATATATTGTTCTGGCTTACAGTATCATCCTTTTTTGTAATGATGTACTCGTTTAAAAGCACCTGGGAAATAGCGCTGCATAACAACGTGTTTTTTATGCCCGTACACATGGCGCTGTTTTACGCTGTTGGCTACTGGCTTATACCGCGTTACCTGCTTGCGGGTAAACATGTTCAGTTTGGTGTAGGGCTGATAGTTACCAATATAGTGTTGAGCCTCACCTCAAGATTTGTGGATATTTTTATTGCCTACCCTTACCTGGCCAAACGCTACCTGGGCGAGTTTGATGATCCGTACCATGGAGAGTCGCTGAGTGAGCTGTTCCTGCATCCTGTTTATTTTATCAATGCCTTTAAAAGCCTTAACCTGGTGGCTTGTTTTGGCATTGGTGTAAAGTATTTTAAAATGTGGCATGAGCGTAAGCAGGCCGCGCTGAAAGCCGAACTGGATGCCTTGAAAGGGCAGCTGCACCCGCATTTTTTGTTCAATACGCTTAACAACCTGTATTCGCTCACGCTGCAAAACTCGCCCAAATCATCAAATACGGTGCTGGGTCTGTCAGAAATGCTGCGGTATATGCTGTACGAATGCAATACCGACCTGGTGCGGCTAAGCAACGAGGTGCGGATGCTAAAGCATTACACTGAGCTGGAAAAACTGCGTTACGAAGAACGGCTCGACCTTACCTTTAACATCAACGGCAACCTGAACGGCTTGTACATTGCCCCCCTGTTGCTGCTGCCCTTTATTGAAAATACCTTTAAGCATGGCGCAAGTGAAAAGGTGGGCCATAACTGGATCAACATCAATTTATCGGTTAATAGTAACGTATTAAAAATTAAAGCGTCTAATAGTAAACCGGAACAGGTTAAGAGCGACGCGGACAGGCACTTTGGCAACATTGGCTTGCAAAACGTTAAAAAGCGGCTTGAACTTTTGTACCCGCAGCAGCATAACCTTAAAATTCTGGATGATGATGAAGCTTTTTTAATTGTGCTTGAACTCACGCTCACCCGGCGCGAACAAGCCTTACCTACAGCCATACTACATGAAAATACGTACGCTTATAGTTGATGATGAACCGCACGGCATAGAGATAATAAGCAGCTACCTGGAAAACTTTAGCGATGTTGAAATAGCGGGCAAATGCGGTAACGCCATACAGGCCTTCCAAATGTTGCAGCAAAAACCGGTAGACCTGATGTTTTTGGACATTAAGATGCCGGGCCTCAACGGTACCGACTTTTTGCGCAGCCTTAAAAATCGCCCAAAAACCATATTTACCACCGCCTACAGCGAATATGCGCTGGAAGGCTTTGAGTTAGATGCCGTGGATTACCTGATGAAACCCATCTCTTTCGACCGTTTTTTGCGTGCCATGGACAAGGTTTATCAACTATATGATAACCGCAGCACCACGCGCCTGGCTCATGAAACCCCGGTTGGCGACCAGGAAGCATTTTTATATATTAAGGTAGACCGTAAGACCATCAAACTCAACATCAACGCCATTTTGTGGATAGAAAGCATACGCGATTACGTAAAAGTGGTAACAGCCGACCAGGTGTATATCAGCAAGCAAAAAATAAGCTTTTTAGAGGAGATGCTGCCCGACAGGCATTTTGTGCGCATACACCGGTCGTTCATTGTATCATTATCAAAAATTAATTCCTTTTACGCCTACAGCCTCGAGGTTAACGGCCACGAACTCCCCATCGGCAGGAATTATAAGCAGGATGTACAGAAGAAATTAAAGGCGGAGCAGTTGTTTTTTTAGCTGATACAATTGTATCTTAGGGCGATTTATGACCTTAGTATTTTATTTACTTGTTATTACGGGTATAATAATCTGCGCTCCATTTATCGTTTTGACACATGAACTAGGGCATGCCTTAGCATATATTATATTTACCAAGCCCGATAACATTGATATTTTAATAGGCTCATCTTCTCCACAAAAAAATACTTTCTCTTTCCGAATAAAGCATCTAAAAATTCAGGTTACGCCAAACTTTCCTTTTAAGTGCGCTGGTTATTGCCTGAGTAATAAAGTTGAGTACAACTATATTAAATACATCTTGATACTACTTTCTGGTTGTATAACTACTTTATTATTTGCGCTATCTGTTTTGTTACTCTCACTCTATTTTGACGTACATGGCGCTATTAAACTATTATGCGTTATCATGCTTTGTTACTCAGTTTATGTTGGATATCATAACCTGATAGCAAAACGTTCAAAAATAGGCTCAACTGACGGAGAGCGTATAGCATTCGCTTTAAATTTAGGTAAGGCTTTCTCTCACTATTTAAAGGGCGTAGCCAATTACGACGATGAAAACCACGAAGTTTCTTTGACATATATGCAGCAGGCTTACAATATTAAACCAAATAATACTGAAATTCAAAGATGGTATATCTACACCCTGATTGCGAATGAAAGATTACAGGAGGCGGAAAATATGATTAAAAACTTTGCTAAACAACGGTCTTTAAAATGGTATGACATGGATGTTATCGCAAGTGTGTATCATAAATCAGGTAAAAAAAATGAAGCCGTTGCTTATTACAAAAAGTCCCTGCAAATATTACCGAATAATGTAGACTCTATATTATCACTAAGTTACTTACAAACAGAATTAGGCCTTTATGAAGAAGCAGTAGATAACTTGCAAAAGATATTTGGCATAAATCAAGATTACCCGTTTATTTCAGGATATCTGGGCTATTGCAAAATACTACAAGGAGAGCTAAAAGAGGGGAAAAATTTGATTGAACTTAGCTTAAAAACAGACGGCGAAAACGCGTATTTGTATAAAGGCTTAGGTATTTATTATTTAAAGATTAATGATATAACAGAGGCGGATAATTTGTTTAAAAGAGCTATTGAGTTAGATGCTTCGATTGATATTGATCAATACCAGAAAAACGAAGCACCCAACTCAATAGATTAAAACCTATCTCCTTTCATCAAACACCTGGAACTCGGCTATTGATGGGTTTTCTTTAGATCCTTCGATCTGAATGCGCACTTTGCTGCCCCAAACGCGGTCAAAACGGTGAAGTTTTACACGTTCGGCATTATCACCGCTGAATATTTGTTTCCAGGCCGCGCCGTCCCAGTATTGCAGTTTATATTTGCTGATGTTGGCTTTTGACTCGAACACGACGATGGTGTTGAATGACCTGTCCTTCTTAAAATCGATCTCGAACCAGGGCTCTTTAACCCGCGGGTTTGACTGCCATGACGAATGGTAATCATCATCATTAGCGAAGTCCATAATGTTCATGTCATCACTCCAGCTTGAATTAGCCGGTGCATTGATGGCGATGTTGCTGGCTATTATCGGGTCTTCCAACGGTGAAAGTTTGGTGGTAGGGCCTTCGTTCTTCCAAAGTTTACCCACTTCTTTCAGGCTGGCCAGGGCGTTATCATCAATCAAACCATCGCGGTTTGGCGCAACGTTCAGGATGAAGTTACAGCTGGCTTCATTCAGTGGTTTGATCAGCTCGTTAACTATTTTTTGCGGCTCGCGTACCGGTACCGTCGGGAAATCCTCTTTCCAGAACCAGGCGCTGTTGATAGGCAAACAAGCCAGGGTTGGCATACGCTTCACGTCCTTAGCCATACGCTGACCGGCACCCATTTCATAAGTCTTGATATCGGTATAATATAAACCATCACCCGGATATTTGGCACCGTTCAAATCCATCACCAAACATTCAGGCTGCAATTTTTTGATCAGGTTATAGATATCCTGGAATGATACATCATCATAAGAAATGCGTGACCATGGTGCATCCCATCCATCAATAATCAGCGCTTCTATCTTACCATATTTAGTTAAAAGTTCAGTCAACTGGGTTTTGATCATCTCAATATCCTCTGGCTCTATCTGGTTAGGACGAATCTTATGATGCGTATCTAAAATAGAATAATACAGCATCACCTTTAAGCCATTAGCGCGGAACGCATCAGCAAATTGCTTCACCACATCCTTTTTATACGGACTATTCATCACGCTGTAATCGGTGCTCTTGGTATCCCAAATACAAAAACCGCTGTGGTGCTTGGTGGTTAGGCAACCATAGGTCATGTTGGCTGATTTAGCCGCCTTTGCCCACTGGTCGGCATTCAATTTTTTAGGATTGAACAACGCAGGCGAGGCTTCCGGGTCAGGCCAGTCGGCATTCCAGTAAGTAGGCATGTTAAAGTGGATGAACATACCAAACCGCAGATCCACAAACTGCTGCTGCAATTTGTTAAGATTACTGCCTGATGAACTATTGTTTGATTGCGCCCGTAAAAACACAGGCAATAACAGTACAAAAAAAAGTGAGAGAATGGATTTTACTTTTGTGTAACGCATTTTAGTGAGGTTAGTAAAAAGCTCCAAATACGGGAATTTGCAAAGCAAGGCATTAAGTATTTTTGGCATAGTGATAAACCCTTTTATCATAACTCCCCGTAATTACTCACACCAACTTTGCCGCGCCGGTTAATCTCATTTATCTAAACATAGTTCTCTCCCATAGAGAAGGCTAATAAAGGTCACTTACCAAACGGCGGCCTGCCGGTTAATTGCTTGTACAGCGGCAAATCATTACGTTCCTGCGCCGGTACATGAAAATTTTTGCAGTAGTACACCTGCAGGTGCAGTTCATCCACCCCGTTACGCATAATGGCAATATCAGGCAGTTGCTCAACCGAATCAAAGAATGGCTTTACATCATTATCCACATTTATCTGGTGGCGCTGGCCTATCACCACGCAATCGTACCCTAACAGTTTATTCGGATCAACAAGGAAAGCCATATTTCGCGGATCGTTATTAAAGCAGATAATATCCTTTTTGCCTTTCAACGCCCAATCCACCTTGCCGGTTAACCACCAGCGTGGCGCACCTGCAAAAAGATGATCGTTTTTGAACCAGCCTTCTTTTTCAAAGCGTTTGTAAATATCATCATAGTCGATGCCCTGAATGGTCGGGTCGTCGGTATCGCCGGCAAGGCCTACTATCCATTTAGGTCCATAGCTTTGCCAAAAGCCGGTAACCATGTGCAGGCTCAATACCGTGATCACAATCACTGTAAAACCGGTTGAAAACCGCAACCAGCGGCGGGTGGATCTGGCTTGTTCAGGCACGCCGTTCAGCTTTTTGTCTATAACATACCCCAGCGGCATAAACAGCATCATATAGCCTGGTGCCTGCCAGTGAAAATGGTACTGCAAGTCGGCCCAAAGGGTAACCACGGTGAAAAATACTATAGGTAAAACCGATGTCCAGAAAACGAAGCTGTATGCTATGGATGTATTACGCTCCTTATATGAACGAATAAATTGCCTGATAATGGGCACCCAAACCCAGGGCAGCAGCCAAAGGGCCTGTCCGCCAATACTGCGCAAAAACCACTCGGGGTGCAGTTTAAACTCACCGCCATCACCCGCGCGCGAACCCTGGAAAACGAATGATGCCCAGTCATTCTTGTAGTTCCACCAAATAACCGGGAAGGCGATGATCAAAGTCAACAGCACCGCCAGATATGGCCCGGGGTGACGCAGCCAGTGGCGTTGGTTCTTGTTAGCTACCACAAACATAAACACTCCCGCAAATAGGAATAGTACGTGGTACTTGCTCAGCGTAGCCAAACCCATCAGGACCCCCACCCAAAGCCAGCCCATATACGCGTTGCGCGATGAGGCCTGCTCCTGGTTAATATCCATTACTCGGGCTATGTAGTATGCCGCCGCCATCCAAAAAAACATCAGCGGCGCGTCGGGCTGAAACCAGCAGGCAATAGCCACGGTAAACACCGCGCTTAAATTCATGATGGCAACGGACCAAAAACCGGCTTTGGCATTAAACAACTTTCGCGACAGCAAAAACAAAAACCAGCTTGTACCCGCGAATAATATCACCGCCGGGAAACGCAGGGCAAATGTACTTAACCCTAATATTTTGATACTTAGCCAACTTAACCAGAAAAATAAAGGCGGCTGATCAAAGTAACTCAGTTCAAGACTTAAAGCGCCCCGAAAATAGTATGATTCGCCTATACCCAAACCGGTGTAGGCGGCTATAAGTACACGCACAATAAAGGTGATGGCTATCAACACAAGGGTGTACCGCGCAGCATTCTGTTCAGTAAGTTTTTTCATTTATGGAGGAGGAATGGTGTGATGGTGTCCTGCTTTTTCAACATGCAATATTAAGCAACTATTGTTAAAATAAATGTAAAATAACCACGGTATCATCGCAGGCAGTTTTACTTGTATGTTAAAAGTTTAAATTAGCGGGTGATAGTTGACCGCTAACTTACACATCATTATAAAAGCGATAATATGGCAGCGTTTAATAACACAGCTCAAAACCGGGAGCAGCTTTTCAGCAAGCTGTATCAAAGCGCCTTCCCGGCGGTGGCGGCCTACGTCAGCAAAATGGGCGGCAGCTTTGACGAGGCTAAAGATGTTTTTCAGGATGCGCTGATTAGCTATTATGAAAAAGTACTGGTTAACAGCACAGATATCAATACTACCGAAAACGGCTACCTGTTCGGCACGGCACGCCATATTTGGCTGCAACGCTATCGCGCTAAAAGCAGGGAGCAGCGTTTGGATGCTGATAACGACTTTACCGATGCTGAAGACGCAACGCAACCGTCAACCAACAAACTCCTCGCCTACCTGGCCACTGCCGGCAAAAGGTGTATGGATATGCTCAAAGCCTTTTACTACGATAAGCTGGATGCGGAAGATATAGCCACCACATTCGGCTACTCGGGTATACGCTCGGCTACCGTGCAAAAATACAAGTGCCTCGAAAAAGTGCGCGATACCGTTAAACAAAAAGCATTGCAGTATGAGGACTTCATTGAATAATATCAAACTTACAGAGGAATACCTCGCCGGAGAATTACCAACGGGCGACAAACTGCTTTTTGAAGCGCGGATGCTGCTTGATCATGATTTGCTTATAGATGTAAAGGCACAGCAACAAGCCGTTGAACTGGTTAAACAATACAGCCGCGAACAATTAAGGGCAGAGATCGATACAGTACATCAAAAGCTTTTTAATGACAAACAGCATCGCACGTTCGCTAAGCCGGTGATGAATCTTTTTAAATAAACCCACTTAAACAATAAACATGTCATTTCGAGCGATAGAGAGAAATCCGCCTGCGTTCATTGTAAAGCGACAGATTTCTCCTCGTACCTCGTCGAAATGACACAATTATATTTCCTTAAATAACGAAAGCATTATGAATTACACTAACGAATTCCGCAGCTATGCGGTGGGGCATCGCCATGCCCAAAAATCAGGGGTTGATGCTTACATCAATCACATTAACACCATGCAGATCCCCATGGCTACTACCCCTTACATTATGGAAGAACGGCAGTTTAATGTTGCTCAGATGGACGTCTTTTCGCGGCTAATGATGGACCGAATCATCTTTTTAGGCTCGGCTATTGACGATCAGATCGCCAACATTATACAGGCGCAACTGCTCTTTCTTCAATCAGCCGATGCCAAACGGGATATTCAGTTGTACATCAACTCTCCGGGCGGCTCGGTGTATGCCGGGCTGGGTATTTATGATACTATGCACTTTATATCGCCTGATGTGGCAACCATCTGCACAGGTATGGCAGCATCCATGTCGGCCATATTGTTATGCTCCGGTGCACCCGGCAAACGTGCCGCCCTTAAACATTCGCGGGTGATGCTTCACCAGCCCTCAGGCGGCGTACAGGGCACCCAGGCCGATATTGAAATAACCGCCCGCGAAATCGCCAAGATAAAAAAAGACCTGTATACTATTGTAGCTACACACAGCGGCCAAAGCTATGAGAAGGTGCATGAGGTATCAGACCGTGACTACTGGATGATAGCCCATGAGGCCAAAGAATTTGGTGTTATTGATGAAATATTAGGAGAGGCGAAATAAGGTTGGCACCATCCTTGTACATATCTATATAACAAACAGATAAATACCATGAACATACTTAAATTTATTGCATTAGGTGCAGCCGTAGCTTATGGTGTAAGCTACTTAACCAAACGTGACGCTAATGGCCACTCGATAGTAGACGATGTTTTAGACAAAGCACCGGATTTAGTAAACAATTTAAAAAAATACGGTCAGGATGCGTTAGATAAAGCGAAAGCTAAAGCAGTATAATAACCGTAATTGATTATAAACAATAAAGCCTCCTGATATATCGGGAGGCTTTGTTGTTATCGAGTTTTTTTTATTTTGCCGACCGAAAATGGCTTATCGCCCTCAGCAATACCGCGCGAGGTGTTTGGTTTACTATCCATCAGCAGGTTAAATGTACCGCCCTTCATTATATCACCATAAGTAATATAGTTTTGTGTGTGGGCTTTACCGTTCAGTTTGGCTGATTGTATGTATACATTGGCCTGGCTGTTGTTGGTAGCATCGATCACGAATTTTTTGCCGTTTTCGAACGTGATGGTTGCCTTTTTAAATACCGGGCTGCCCACTACGTATTGATCTGTACCAGGGCAAACGCTGTAAAGGCCCAGCGCGCTAAGTACGTACCATGATGAGGTTTGGCCCTGGTCTTCATCACCCGGATAACCATCCTCAGTAGCGTTATACAACTTGCTCATAATATTACGCAAATGGTATTGCGATTTCCAGGGCTGCCCGCCATAGTTATACAAATAAGCCATGTGCTGTATAGGCTGGTTGCCATGCGCGTACTGCCCCATGTTGATCATGGCCATTTCGGTCATTTCATGTATCGGGCCACCGTAAGTTCCTACCTTAAATTTATTGGGCTCGGTGAACACCGAATCGAGCTTGGCCACAAATTTCTGGTCGCTCCCAATGAGGCCTGTTAAGCCTTTAATATCATGAAAAACCGACCATACCCAATGCCAAGGCGCGCCTTCAGTGAAAGGGCCGCCCCACTCTATCGGGTCAAAATTGGTTGACCATTGGCCATCACCATCCCTACCCTGCATAAAGCCGGTTGTTGGGTTAAATACATTTTTGTAATTATACATCTGGCGGGCAAAAATGCCCTCATAAAACGGGTTATTGGTCATTTTGGCTAACTGGTAACCACAAAAATCATCATAAGCATATTCCAAAGTTTTGGCTGTTGCTTCGCGATATTTTGGATAAGGCACATAACCCAGCTCAAAGTATTCCTTCCAACCATCACGACCGTTTGCCGGTCCCCAGGGGCCTTTATTAAATGCTTCGTGACGATAGGCTTCCAGCGCTTTTTTAGGGTCGAACGTACGGATGCCCTTTGCCCAGGCATCAGCAAATAATGATATGGCATGGTTACCGATCATGCTGCCCGCCTCGCCGGGAAACGACCATGATGGCAGCCAGCCGCACTGATCGTAAGCGGCAAGCATGGCCTGCATATATTGCCCGTGCATTTTAGGGTACATTAAAGCATTTAGCGGAAACTGCGCGCGGAAGGTATCCCAAAAGCCGGTATCAGTATACATATAGCCTTCGTGTACCTTGCCGTCATACGGACTAAAGTAATAAGGTTTCCCATTCTTATCGTACTCAAAAAACTGGCGCGAGAATAAACTCGCCCTGAAGAAGCAGGAATAAAATGTGGCTTTCTCTTCCTCGGTACCACCCTCAACCAAAATGCGGCTCAGGTGCTTGTTCCATACTTTTTGGGCAGCAAGTTTGGTAGCTTCCAGGTTTTTGTCCTTACCCAGTTCGCGTTGCAGGGTCAGGTCGGCTTGCTCCGGGCTTACGTATGATGATGCCGCCTTGGCCTGTACCGAGCGCTTACCGCTTTTAAACTGTACGTAAACACCTACCTTTTTGCCTTGTATAGCTGTTTCAGATGGATTGATCTTATCGTTCTCTTTTGTCCAGGTACCGCAGGCTACTATAGGCGAATCAAAGATCACCTCAAAGTAGCTTTTAAAATTATCGGTTAAGCCGCGCCCGTTGTGTACCCAGCCGGTTATCTTTTTATTTTTTATATCAATTTTGATGTCGCTTTCTTCGGTATAGCCATCCAGCACCAAAAAGTTATCACCCTCACCGGTAAAACTGAAACGCAGGTGTGCCCCACGCTCGGATGGCGAAATTTCGGTAGTGATACCGTTATCAAACTTAACCTTGTAATAGTTTGGCTTGGCTACCTCGTTGGCATGGCTGAATTTTAAGGCGCGGGCATCCTCATTAACCACCAGCTTACCGGCTACCGGCATCAGCGAGAAAACGCAGTAATCATTGGTCCACGAACTGCATTGGTGTGCCTGCTGAAAGCCGCGGATGGTTTCCTTTTTGTACTGGTATTTCCAGCCATCGCCATTGTTACCGGTTTGGGGTGTCCAGGTGTGCATACCAAAGGGTAAGGCCGTTGTAGGGTAAGTATTCCCGCGGGTTAGCCTGTGTTCAGAATTGGTGCCCTGCAACGTATTTACATACTTCACCAGGTCGGCATCCTGTGCGAATGCCGCGTTTACGGCACATATTGCTAATATGCCGGCTTTAATAAATTTCATAAAAAGTGATTGGTTAGAACAGTATAGTTTAATTCGCCCTAAAATACAGCTATCGCCCTTAAAACTATCATCCTCAACGTAAAATATTGATGACGGTACTACTTAACCATCAAGCCAAATAAATAAATTCTACTAAATCAATAGATTTTATTTTGAAGTATCAAATTGGTCTGTTACATTTGCATCATCTGATATGACTACTCAAAATATCATAGGTTCAATAATGCGAATGCCTCTGTGCCAAGGGGTCATGTGTTGCTGCTGTTAATCCCCCTTCGGCACGCTGCTACACAGCATTTTCTCATTATAAAACTTACTGATATTTTTCCATGTTCGCATCTTCCCGTCTACACGTATATATTTTCCGACTGGCTTATTTTGCACTTACAGCCGCAGTTATTGTTACCCTTTTTAGTTCATGGGGTGCGGCGTCACGCAGCTTGACTTTTGCCAAGGCTGCCGGTGCATCAGCGCTAACAAACACTAATTCGGCGCATACCATTACACTTAACAATAGGCGCTTAAATTACACATCAACAGCCGGTTACCTGCAAGTAGCAGATGGCCGTTTTGGCGCCAACATATTTTACACTGCCTATAAGGTAAACAATGACCAGCCAAATCGCCCGGTTACTTTCGTGTTTAACGGCGGCCCCGGCTCGTCGTCCATCTGGCTGCACATGGGCGCTTTCGGGCCGGTGCGCAGTGTGCACGGCAAGGCGGGTTATCAGCCCAATCAAAACACCTGGCTCGGTTTTACCGACCTGGTATTTATTGATCCGGTTGGTACAGGCTACAGTCGCCCGGTGGATGGCACCGATGCCCGCCGGTTTTATGGCTACCATGAAGATATCAGGATAATAGGTCACTTTATTAAGCAATACCTTGCCGCCAACAACCGGCAGCAAAGCCCCATATTTTTAACCGGCGAAAGCTATGGCGGCGCACGCGCCGTGGGTTTGGCAGCGTATTTAGCCGACGAGCAGCATATTGAGGTAGCAGGGCTAACACTGATCTCGCCCGCGCTTAATTACCGTTTAATCAGCTTTAAGGACAAAAATACGGCAGCCTACCCGTTATATCTGCCAAGCTACGCGCTGGCCGCGCAATATCATCAGCGTTTAAGCGCGGAATGGCAGGCATTGCCCGGCAGCGAATTGTATAGGATTGCAGAGAATTTTAGCGCTAATACCTATAGCCGGTTTTTAGCCTCCGGCGATACCATAACACAGCCCATTGCCGACACCTTACGATTGATTACCGGCTTACCCGAACACACCATCTGCCGGCTTAACGGCCGGATACCCGACCATATATTTACCCGCCAGGTTTTGAACAACAGCCGTGTAGGCATATTTGACGCGCGCACAAGCGGCGAAGCCGGTCAGGCCGACCCAAGTTCGGCACGCCTGAGGGCTGTATTTCCGCAGGCATTTAAAACTTATGTTGAGGATGAGCTGAAGTACCGTAACGCCCTCCCCTATCTGGCCACTACCGCAACGCCAAACTGGAATTACGGCCCCGGTGCCGAAGGCGGTTATTTGAATGTATTGCCTGCCTTAACCGGGTTGCTTAACAAGCATAAAGCGTTAAAGGTAAACATCGTGGCGGGTTATTATGATCTGGCTACACCGGTGGCTACCATCAACACATCGGTTAAACAGCTATTGGCTAACAGCGCGTTTAAAACAAGGGTAAACGCGCATTACTACCAATCAGGCCACATGCCTTATGTTGATGATGCGGTTAACCAAAATTTTGCTGCCGATAGCCGGAAGTTTTATCAGGCATCCTTAAACTAAATGTACATCTGCACCGGTTTGCAGTTGACTGCGTAATATACCCAGTTCCAGCCCACGAATTTCGGCCAGACCACGGAGCCTCCCTATGGCGGAGTAGCCGGGATTAACTTTTTTATGCAGATCATCCAGCATCTGGTGCCCGTGGTCGGGGCGAACAGGAATGGAGAGGTTTCGCTGTTTCATTACCCGCACCGCCTCTTTAATTACGGCGTACATGTCCGTATCACCTTCCAGGTGGTTATCCTCAAAAAAGTCGCCATGCTCATTGCGCTTAACATTACGCAGGTGCAAAAAATTTATCCGGTCGCCAAACTGCCGCACCATTTCCGGCAGATCATTATCCGCCCGCACACCGAATGATCCGGTACAAAAACACAAACCATTACTTAATGAGGGCACAGCATTAAAAATATACGCCAGATCGGCAGCTGTGCTTATCACTCGCGGCAAACCCAGTATGGGGTATGGCGGATCATCTGGGTGGATCACCATCTTAACCCCGCATTCATCGGCAACAGGTATCACCTGCTGTAAAAAATAAACCAGGTTAGCGCGTAATCCGTCAGCATCGATATGTTTATAGATTGATAGCGCATCCCTGAAATTATCAATGGTAAAATGCTCCTCGCTGCCCGGCAAACCGGCAATAATATTGGCAGCGAGTATGGCTTTTTCGGCCTCGCTCATTTGCGCAAAGCGTTGGTGCGCACGTTGCAGTTCGGCAGCGGTATAATCATTTTCGGCACCCTCGCGTTGCAGCATTAATACATCAAAAGCAATAAAAGCAGCCTTTTCAAAGCGCAGGGCACGGCTGCCATCTTCCACGGCATAGTCCAGATCGGTGCGTGTCCAGTCCAGCACGGGCATAAAGTTGTAGGTAATTATTTTTATACCGCATTGCGCCAGGTGGCGGATGGAGGTTTTATAATTCTCTATCAACTCCTCAAATCCCTCGATTTGTGTTTTGATATGCTCATGCACTGGCAGGCTTTCCACCACACTCCATTGCAAACCGGCATTGGCAATGAGTTGCTGCCGCTCCCTGATCTCCTCAACCGGCCATACAACCCCGTTTGGAATATGATGCAAAGCGGTAACAATACCTGTGCAACCCGCCTGCCTGATATCGTGCAACGTAACCGGATCTGCCGGACCAAACCAGCGCATGGTTTGCTGCATGCGGATGCCTGTAGTTTTATAAGAAGCGAATTGCGGTTGCATAGGTTTATTCAGCATAATCAGAAATATATCAGCGCAGCTTAAAAAACGGTTAAACGTTTCTTAAATCGCCGTATCGAATATAGTAATTTCAATAAATTAGAGCTATAATATCATTGATACTTCAACATGGTTTATTTATTAAGCAACCGCCGGATATTTTTAAAGTTCATCATCAGCCTCGTTATAATACAAGCTTTAACTACGACCACTTTAACCGCGCAAAATATTGAAGCATACAGCATTTACTATGCTACCGGTAAGTACCAGGGTGAAAACTTACTAACGCTGCGTAGCTTTTTGAAGGATGGCGAAAAATCGTATTTGGCAGTTGACCTGAACACATTGAGAACGCAGGTTATAACCGCGTCAACATTAACAGTACAGACTGAAGCCTGGAAAAATATAGAAGCTGCTAACGCTGCCACACCCTATTTTAAAGCCCTCGCGCATGCTGGTGAACAAGCCCTACCGATGCAGGATGCAGGCATTATACAAGGTTTTACCAGGGAAAAAGGTGTAAATCTTACTATTGATCTTTGCCCATCACACAAACCGCTGGACCGTGTGATATTCACGTCGCTTATTATTGCGTTTGGTAAAACAGAAAAACCGGTACCCCTATCATTATCCATATCGGGCAGGTTTATGCTTACTCACCGCGCGGATATTGACTGGCTGAAAAGCCTGGAAAAAGCAGGCGACCTCTCCATAACCTGGATAAATCACACGTACAACCATCATTACAGCCCCGGCATACCTTTGCAGGATAACTTTTTGCTTAAGCCCGGAACGGATATCCGTTTTGAAATACTTGGAATAGAAATAGCCATGCTGCAACACGGCCTTGTGCCATCGGTGTTTTTCGGTTCCCGGGATTGGTATCTGACAAAGCCGTGGTTGACAAGGTGCTTACTTACGGCTTAATACAGGTGGGTAGTGATGCCTGGCTGGCAAAGGGGCAGCGGGCTACGCCGGGTAGTATAGTATTAATACACGGTAACGGCAATGAACCAATCGGCGTTAATGATTTTTTACAACTGCTACGCAGCGAAAGAGGGTCGGCTATTAACCGCCAATGGTTGCTTTATGATTTGCGAGAGAGCCTGGAAGATGAGTTTCAGAATTAGGCTTACCTTGAGTTACAGCTTTATTATCAGGAAGTTGTTTATTTCTTTTCCATCAATGGTTAAAACGCTATACTCGCGGTCGGTTATTTTAACATCTTTTACAGGGTAGTAAAAAGGACGGCATGCGCTGCCTTTTTCTTTAGTAATCGTATATGACAATACAGCACTACCTACATCTTTAATGGTAATTTGATAATTAAAAACACCTGTAGTTTCACCAAATATAGCTAAACCAAGTGTACCGTTTATTGGCGATTCAGCTGTTTCCGATTTTGTTATTCGCCAGGCCTTTACAGTATTGCCTGTTTTTTTATCAGTCACGGTTACATCTGCATCAGTTATTTCTTTTGCGAGGATGAGATTTTCACCGCTAGTTTTGTCCGTAAATTTCAGAATAATATTGGTTGGCCCTATTTCGGCTATCAAATTGCTGCAATCAATTACCTCTTTATCTTTTTTGCTGCAGCCAACAAGTATCACCGCGAAAATCAGTGTAAATGCAAAGTAAAATCGTTTGTTCATAACTGGTATTTCTAAGGTCCGGATTTGTTGCAGCAATATAACATCTTTTTCACAATAACGAAAAATTTAACTGCCGGACCTGTTAAATATCCGGCAGTTAAAAATACTATTGATGTGCTTTTAGCCACTCTAACCTTCGCTGATCGGGCAGGTGGTTAACCTTGAAATTTTCAAAGCGCGCTTCAAAGCCGTTACCATCAGGGCTGGCCGCCATTACACCCACCATTACCGGTTTATTGTCCTGCAGGGGTGCGTTACGCGTCATGATATAATTCTTGTCATCCAGCGAGTAAAATATCTCCACAGCATCCAGCCGGCGCACCACTTTAATCCATATAAACGGCGGAACTTTGTCGAGCGTCAAAACACTCCAGTCGCTTTTGCCATGCGTAACTACAGTGCTAACATTAAATTTTCCGTCAACAAACTCCACACCTGTTTTGATGTAGTTTTCATGATCGGTACGTATCATCAATCCCATTTGGTCAAAACGGGCTTTGTAGGCGCCGGTAAGTTTTACTTTGGCCTCAAACTCGCCGCCATAAAGGCTATAATAAAACGGCGCATCATCAACCGTAAAACCGTAGTGCGATATGCGCCAGTAATCGCTTTTGGGCGTTACCTGCATAATTAGCGCGTTATTTTTAATTTCCCAGCGTTCGGGCTCGTTATACCACTGCATCTTTTCGAGGCTTTGGGCATTAGCTTGATTTAAACCATATAGTAAGGCTATGGTAAACAGAAGTTTCTTCATATGTTCGTAAAGGTAATAACCCTGTAAACATTGTTCAATGGTTATAAATCACCATATATATGCGCAACCTGCTCGATATAAAATTATTTTCGCAAAACTTTGATACGGCAAATGCGGCGCAGCAACTGGAAAACGCCCGCAGCATAGCCCGGTTATATACCGGGCTTGAAAACGGCATTAGTGTATTAAGCGATATGAACGCGCGGAAAAGTTACCTTTACTATGGTTCACTAACCGAGCAGATCGGGCTTGAGCGCAAAGCGGAAAGTATTGATACAATATGGGAAGATGACCTGCTTAACCGCGTACACCCGGATGACCTGCAGAAAAAATACCGCCTTGAATTCAGCTTTTTTAAATTGCTGCAAGCAGTGCCCGTGGCCGAGCGCACCGATTACGGGCTGATCACCCGGCTGCGCATACGCGATAATGACGAGCAATACATTACTGTACAACACCGGCTGATCTATATCGGCAGCTCGGCAAACGGCAGTATATGGCTGGCGCTTTGTTTATATAACCGCGTTTACGATCATCCCGGTTTTGACGCTCCGGCTGGCGTAATTGTAAACAACCGTACCGGCAAAGTAGTTGAAGACGACGGGCTGAAATTCAATGGACTGCTATCCGAGCGCGAAAAGGAAGTTCTGCAGCTTATTAAACTTGGACGGCGCAGCAAAGAAATTGCCGAACAATTATCGCTTAGCATCAATACCGTAAACCGCCACCGGCAAAATATTTTTGAAAAGCTAAACGTAAGCAACGCCATGGAAGCCTGCCGTATGGCGGGTTACCTGGGTTGTTGATGCCCGCAAACAGACTGACAGGGAAGGTTGAATTAATTGATTTGTATACTTTGGTAAAATCAAGCATCAGGTGATGCGCCATTTGTATCAACCAAACAATTAAATTAATTATCCAAACAGCCTTATGCCATTACTTCGCCGCAACTTACTACGTCGTTTCTCCGTTTTTAAAATCACCGGGCTATGGCCGCTTGTCCTTGTACTTAGCATATTTAATGGCTACAAGGCATTTGGTCAAAAAGCATCCAAAAAAAGTGGAGCGGAACCGAAGATCATCAACATTGTAAACTTTATACGTGACATTGAACCGCGTGATGCCGCGATAACTAAGGATGTGCTTTACCAAACTGTTGTTAACCAGATAAACCTGATGAAACAGCATAACCTCGGCGGAACATTTTTGCTGCAATATGATGCACTGATAGACAAGCGTTACCAGCAACTGCTTAAAACCTTACCCAAAAACAGCTTTGAAATTGGTGCCTGGTGGGAGTTACCGCAACCGCTTATTGAGAAAGCGGGCATCAAGTGGCGTGGAAAGTATGCCTGGGACTGGCATTCGGACATAGGTTTTTCGGTTGGCTATACGCCTTCCGAACGTGAAAAGATAATAGACGTTTACTTTGCCGATTTTAAAGCAATATTTGGTTACTATCCAAAATCCGTAGCGGCATGGGTTATTGATGCGCACTCGCTCAATTATATGTACGATAAGTACAAAATTGTGGCATCGGCAAACTGCAAGGACCAGGTGGGCACCGATGGTTTTACCCTTTGGGGAGGCTACTGGAACCAGGCTTATTACCCGAGCCGGGTTAACGCTTACATGCCTGCCCAACATGCCGATAAGCAACTGCCGGTACCTGTATTCCGGATGCTGGGCAGCGACCCTATACGGCAATATGCCGACGGCACCTCGGTAACTACACTGGAGCCTGTTTATACCCATGCCGGCGGTAATGAACAGTGGATAAACTGGTTTTTTAATACGTTTACCAATGATCCGTCGCTGGGTTTTAACTATACCCAGGCCGGTCAGGAAAACTCCTTTACCTGGGCAGCTATGAAAAAAGGTTTGGAGTGGCAGATGCCTATCATCGCCAAGCTAAAAAAAGCGGGTAAGGTACGTGTGGAAACCATGTCCACATCAGGCAGGTGGTTCAGCAAAACTTACAAGGTAACACCGGCTACTACGTTTGCGGTGAGTAAAGATTTGGGCGAGAACAACAAGAAAACTATATGGTATAACAGTCGCTTTTATCGCACTAACCTGCTTTGGGAAAACGGCAACCTGCGCATAACAGATATACACTTGTTTAACGAAACCGTGCCCGATAAATACTTAAAAAGCGTAACTACCATTAACAAAAGCTTTTTTTACACGCTGCCTGTGGCTGATGGCTTTCAGTGGGGTAACCGTGATAAGCCAGAGGGCTTCCGGCTGATGACTGGCGCTAACGGCAATGAGACGCAGGTTAAAGGCGGCGATCCGGTATTTGCCAACGTTAATAAAACAACGGCAAGGGCAACATGGCCGGTTAACAACGGCGTTTTTGTGATTGATATGCAGGAAGATGCCTTAGTTATCACCGCCCAAAATAACCCTGCAGCTAATTGGTACCTCGACCTTTATGTAGAAGATGGCGCTAAAACAGCTTTTAAAGGTGTAGAAAAAAACACTGCAGTATATGAGTTTGACGGCCACACTTATCAATTATCAACTTCATGGGGATCGGTTGAACAAAGCGGCGCCGGCGGCCTATATCGTATTAAGCCTCAAAATAACCGGATCGTGTTAAAACTATCGGACTTGAGGTGATTTGTTGGTGATGAAACCTGTGGTTAAACGGCTTTAACATCTGCTTCTGTAACAGCCTCAACCACCGCGTCTATCAGGTGTTGGGCCATGTTGAAATAGTTGGTTGGGGCATTACGCCAGCCAACGTTTTGTTTTATAAGTGTGTATGAGGTGTTATACATGCTGATGCGTATCTCCTGCTCGGATTGCTGAACGATGGTAAAATAAAAAGTTCTGTTTTGGGTATGCGCGGCTAACTTCTCTGTACTCATAATCGCGCAAATATAAGTTAAAAGGCGGTTTTATGCCGATAACGCCAACCCGAGTTATGAACAATCTTCGGTTTAAGGATATTACGAATTTGCCTTCACTTCCATCCTAAACTACTCCAGATAAGAATAAAAGCTAGGCATGGAACAGTTGTTGCCCTTACTCTTATAAACATCTACAACTATGGCAACTAAAAAGAAAAAAGACCCGTGCTGGAGCGGGTATAAAAAGGACGGAACCAAGAAGAAAGACGGAAAGACAGTGCCCAACTGTGTAAAGGCATCGTCAAAGTAATTTATTTAGCTTGAAAACAAAAAGGTGTACATTGTTGATGCACACCTTTTTGCTTATGATTGCATGAGAATCATGTCGAAGAAACAGAAACTTTCTTCCAATTATCATGCCTACCTTTGCGGCTGCTTACCTGTAGTATCAGCAGTTAGGGTGGCCGGCTGATCACGCTTGCCGCCAGGTTGGGTTTTGCTGCCACTCGTATCTGCCGAACTAGAGCCGCTGGTGTCTTTTAAAGTGTTCTCCCTGGTTTGCTTCTTGACCTTCTTCTGCTGCCCGCGCGACGTTTGTGCGCTTGCCGACATGCTTCCAAAACTGATTACCGTTCCAAGAAGTACTGCTACTAAAGTTTTCATGTGATGCCTTTCTATCACAAACGTCAAAATAATTAAAATGTTTAATTTAAAGTAAAAACGCACTCTTCGTTTTACACCAAAAAGAAAACAACTAAGCACTTAATAATTGAACGTTATTGGATAAGAAGAAGGATTAAGCAGGCTAAATATAAAAAAGAAGCTCTACATCTTTTTGACATAGAGCTTTTAGAGATAACTTGTGAACCCTATTGGACTTTTTTCGAACCATTTACTGGAAAATCTAAAGACAGTGGCAAATTACTAAATATCGGTTCGAGCCCATTTCCGTGCATCTAACTGGTCTCGAATCACGCAGCCAGAAGATAATCTACCGATCATTTGAAACGACAGCCCCACGGTTCTACCTGATAGATGGCGCGCAATTATTGACTACCTGTAAAATGCCCGAATACCATCTGTCTAAGTTCGTCTACCGTGTCAAAATTTTGCTTATAGACAGTATACAGTCTTTCGAGGTAGTGCGGATCAACACAACATACATATTCCTTTGCCTGGAGCAACATCAGCATATCGATATAAAATTTGAGGTTCGGGTTAAAAACTTCCCGCATATTCCTGATGCGAAAGAACACCTTATTCGGCGCCAGCGGAAAGATCAGGTCATCCAAAAATGCATCTGCTTTCTCTGGATGACGGAGCATCACCGGGTTGTCGCTGCAAATCGCAGGAAAAGGACGAGTGAATGTCTTAACCGAACAAGGCCATTTGCAATCTAACATATTCCAGTAGTTAGTCGCTGGCAACACATTCCGCAGTCTTTTGAAATAGAAGGGATCATCCTTCACCCATTCTGCATGTTGCTTCGGATCTATCTGTTGCATAGTTATTCTATCAATCACGGCAACACCCAATTGGTTCAATTGATCAAGACTGGTTGCCGAACCTATCAATTCGCGCTGAGAAGGCACCCGCCAGAACAATTCTCCCGCAAAAAAATTGAGCCACACGACGTCCTCGTTGATCAACCCAAACCCTTGATCAACTGCTTTAATCTTGTCTAAAATCCTGGCATAGCGGCTTTCATTTGCGCTATAAATCGTTTCCAGATAATCATCGGGCCAACCTTCTGCTGGAGCGATATTATCGTCCGGTAGAAAGAAATGGCTGGCCGGTGAAAACCATTTATTGCCGCCCTTGAAGCGGTCTTTCGCTACGGAATAGATTAAGAATTTTCCCTCTTTATTAGTAAACCCCCGCAGATAGAATTGCGGTAGGTAATGATGATTAGCCATGGTAAATGATTTAATGGGCTCGATTATTTATCCGATAACCCGATTGACAACAATTGCGGTAATTACCAATAGTTAATTTACAATGGTTTTTTGTTAGACTGTTAGTAAATTACATGTTTTTTTGTATTGATTGGCTTGTATCTTTATGGTTACTCTTTGTATTATAGCAACCATTAATGACTGATCAGCAAACCAAAAACCAATTTTTATCACACTCAGAGAAACCTGCGGTACTAGCAGGCGAACCATTTCCATATAACCGTCTTCCTAATCCAAAAAGGTTTGAGGAACTGCTCTACAGCATTTTTGATGTGCTCGTGGAAAATGCTATGCTGGCGAAACATAACCGCATCAGCCTGATGCCTGGTGTTGCTGATGATGGAAAAGATTGCGTACTCTCCATGAACGGAGATACAAATGGTATAATTCAGTGTAAAAATTATAACAACAACCTCAGCAAGGACGAGTTCGGGAAAGAAGTAACAAAGTTTGCCCTTTACAGCTTGATCAATCCGACTTTGATTACTGATCCAAACAACTTTACTTATTACATAGCAGTTGCAAAAAACTTTGTAAAAGATTGCAGTGACTTTATTGATGATTTTAATCGGTTGATCCAGGAAGAAGACGAAATAACTAAATGGATTTCCTTCAACCTAAATTGTAACCCTCCCTTAGTTCGGACTGGTGTTAAATAAACTAAATTATCTGTTATTTAAGTTTTTTCCTTATTAAATATATTATCAAAATAAATACAGCAATCACTGCAAGTATATGCCACCATGTGAATATAGCTTTGAAGTAAAAGCCACCTGATACAGGGCTGGCCTGCAGAATTGGATAAAAGTTAATTTTCATTGTGATACTGTTGTTGGTTTATGTTTTTCATCCGCTTAAAAAGATTTGGAGTAATACCTCCCAATGCTTCATGCGGCCTACTGTAATTGTAATCTTCCATCCATTCATCGGCTAAAACCTGTACCTGGTTGATGTCTTCAAATAAGTAAGCATCCAATATGTTTTCTCGGAAGGTTCTATTGAACCGTTCGATATAGCCGTTTTGCATAGGCTTTCCGGGCTGTGTATACTGGACTTTTATACCCTTGCTTTCACACCAATCCTTAAACTCCTTGCTGATAAACTCAGGGCCATTATCTACCCTGATGCAGCTTGGCCTACCTTGTTCATGAATGGTTCGCTCCAGAATCTGAGTTACCCGCATGGCAGGCATCGTATAAGCTGCTTCCACAGCAATAGCTTCCCGGTTAAAATCATCAATGATATTCAGCGTTCGGAACCTTCTTTTGTTCATCAGCACATCACACGTGAAGTCCATAGACCAGGTATCTCCAGCCTGTTCAGGTACGATCAATGGCACTTTAACGCGTGCAGGCACTCGTCTGCGGACCTTTCTGCGGCGATTCATACCCAATAACAGGTAAACCCGTCTTACACGCTTATAGTTCCATAGCAAGCCCTGTTGCCGAATTCTGCTGTAATACAAATCCTGACCCTCAGTCGGATGCCGTTCAGATAGCTCGAGCAGTTTATCAATGGTCTCTGAATCATCTCTGACGTTCTTATAATAATACATGGATTTGGGCAGCTTTACTACCCGACAAGCCCTGCTAATACTTACTTGACGAAATTCCATTAAGTAAGCAACCATGTCTTTGCGCTGGCAGGGCTTTAGAACTTTTTTGAGAGTACGTCTTTTAACAGGCTGTGATCTAAAGCCAGCTCTGCATACATGTGCTTCAGTTTACGATTTTCTTCCTCCAGCTCTTTCAGTCGCTTCAGTTCCTGGCTGTCCATACCGGCATACTTTTTACGCCAGTTGTAAAAGGTTGATTTGTGCACGCCGAGTTCGCGGCATACATCGTTGAGCTCACGGCCACCTTCATACTCTTTGATGGCTTTTACAATCTGTGCTTCGGTAATAATTGAGTTCTTCATCGTTTGGCTGTTTAAAGTTAAGACTTTTCGTCCTTTAAGCAGTCCGGTTTTTAGGAGGGGTTACAGAGACATATAGTTATTTTGAAGAAAATAATTACTCCATACACACTCTCAGTGACGGTAAAGAGGAGTATGGCGAGAAAAATGTGTTTATTTTCACTCCAGAACGTTATCTGTCTTTTTTAGATAAAAAAGGTGCTCAATTAGAACCTGATTTTGTTTTTGTCGATGAAGTTTATAAGATCGACAATGAATATATGGATAATGATCAGGAGGAACTTAAAGAACACGACCGTGATTTAGCTTATCGGATGGCAATCTATTATGCATTACGAAATCCTAAATCTGATTTGATGCTTGCCGGTCCCTATATATCTTTTGATAACGTATTAAATCCATATTATAATGAGTCATTTGATTTATTCCTCGCCAATTATTCAATCAAACTTATAAATAAAAATAATTATGAAATTGTTGGTAAAACTTATGATGTTATAAAAAACAAAAAAAGACAAGTAATAGATGGCATCGAAATTGACTTTACTGAAGATGGCAAAAACATTTTGTCAAAATCAGGTAGACTTAAAATTTTAATTAAAAATTTTTTTCTGCGAAAGCCTGAAAATGAACACAAAACGATTGCATATTGCAGCACGAAAGTAACCGTCGAAACTTATGCTAATTACATCTTGTCTTGGCAGCTGACCAAAAAGCCGGTTCACGAGGAATTTCAACTTTTCGTAGATCACTTGGAAAGGATTTATGATGTTAACTGGTGCGTGATAAAAGCTCTAAAAGGCGGAATTGGCATTCATCATGGCGTAGTTCCAAAATACATTCAAAAAGAGATTATCAAATTGTTTAATTCCAAAAATGGGGGCCTAACGATTTTGGTCTGTACGACAACGATAACTGAGGGAGTAAACACCTCTGCAAAAAATTTAATTGCACTATTTGATAAAAAAGGCAGCAAACCTCTCAAAGCTTTTGTGCCAAAAACATTGCTGGTAGGGCCGGTCGATTTATGGAACATTACCAAGGGTCGATTGTGTCAATTCAGAACACCTTTGATAAAGTCATTTCTTCTAACGACGGAGGGATTAAACATAAAAATTTTGACATAAATGTAACTAAGGATGGAGCAGATCTTGATATGACCACTGATCCGTTTTTGAGTAATGCTGGCAAAGAGAAAAAGCAACAAGTAAAACAACTTCAAGAAGACCGAGGAATACCCGACGACATAATGCATTTATTCAAGACAATTGGACGGGAAGATAAATTGGTAGTTTATGACGGTATTTATAATTTGAATTCCTCGCAGTTAAATAAAATTAAGGATTTAGTACAAAAAATTGTTCAAAATCAAATTGATTTCGATGGCTTTCAAATATTCATCGAAACAATAAAACCAATTGTTAGAGATAAAAATTTCTTGCATTTATTGGAGAAATCATCGTACAAGAATAGTAGTGGCGAATTTATACAGCGCGATTATTCTCGAATTACTTATTCTTTATACTTTTACTTGAAAGATGGATTCAAGGGCCTTTTTGATTATCGAGTCGATACTTTAAAAGAAGATGTTGATAAGGCGATGCGTAAGGCGTCTGAATTGATTTATAATACTTTTAAATACCAACTTGTCAAGTATCTGGGAGTATTTAACACCATGTATAAATACTTTATTTCTCAAATAGAGTCTAAGGCCTTCGAAGATGTTCAAGGTTTGGATCGGCTATTAACAAAACTTGAATATAACGCTTTTTCAGATCAAGCTAAGGTTGCCAGCGATTATGGTGTGCCTCAACGCATAATCGATTATTATGATGCCTCATCGGATTCAAATAAAATTCGCATTCGCGATTCTTTTGATGCTTTTGAAAATCACATTTTTAACGTGACAAAGAAACTTTTTGAACTTTAATATAGCACTGAGTGAACAAATCTGAAGTCGTATTGAAAAGAGATGTCAGCACTGCGAAGAACAGACATTGACATTAATTTCAGCTTTGTTAAGGGGATCGCCTATGCCGAGCCCCTTTTTTATACGTTTGATTTGAAAAAGAAGGTGTCGAGCTCTTTTTGCAGCTTCTTGTTCTTCATTTCTTTGGCCCGAGCCATGATTTCCAGAGGGCCAAGAAAGGTGACTATATTTCGTTTATATTCGGCCCTTAGCTCTTCTATCCTGAGCAAAGCATCTTCCGTATAGCCGGCCGATGACCAGTACTCGAATTCGATGGATTTATTCCGATGGGTATCGTTTTTTTCCAGCCAACTGCGAAAGGCAGGTATCTTGATTCGCACAAATTTGTTAATATCCTCGATAGGAGTTGGCGAGATCCGGCCTTTACATTCAGCGATGATGACCTTGTCCCCAAAGGTGGCCCTCACATCCATTTCATGCGCCGCGCCGTTTTCAACAATCTCCCAGCCCATGTCGAGCGAAGCATGCTTGTAGATGTAGTAGTGCCCTGCGACATATTCAAATAGGGCTCCCTTAATATTTTTGAGCAGGCCATCATTGTATTTGCGGAGCTCATTGATCAACTGCAGGTATTGGTTTGGGTTCTTGGCCAGACTGGCCGCTGCATTGGTTAAAATCGTGATCAGGTCGTTAAGCGTCTTCGCATACTTTTCCCCAAACAGTTCTTTAATGACGCCAATGATGACACCTTTTTCTTTCAGATACTGAAAGGCTTCTTTATCAAGGCTATCGACCAGCAGTACAGGCATGACCCGAGAGGCTCCCTTGTAAGATTGTACGGTTTCAATTTTCCGGACAAAGAACTCAACATCCTTTTTATAGGTAGGGCGGCCCAACAGAATATCACCGATTACAAAGCCGAATTCTTTGCCCGTCTTTAATCCTCTTACCGGCGATACGCCCATGAATGCCCAATTGAAATTTCCGTAGGTAGCGAATTGTTTGAAGGACTCATAAGAGACCCAGCCGATATTGCGTGCAAGTTCTTTAAAGTTATCCAATACATTCAGCTTGATTGTTTCCAACGTCTGGCCCAGAAATGCATTCATGGAATTGTACCGCAACCGAGGCGCAAAAGAATAAGTGCCAGGAGCATAAACCAATATGCCTTCCAGCACGAATTTTTGTATAACCTCGGCAAAAGTAAAGTGTGAGGACACCGGCTCTACGGGGTAATAAGAATACGTTTGCAAAAAGTCGGTACTGACGGTCCCTGCATGGTACTTAAGGGCATTCAGCGTGAACCAGTATTTCTTGCCGTGCAACTCCATTTGTTGCGCAAGCAGTTTCAATACTTCCCTGCCTTGCTGCTGGTTAGGCAAGAAGATAAGGGACTGATTGCTCTTAAAAAAACCCTGCACACGCTCAATGCCTTCTGCCCTTGACACCCGTTGGCTCGCCGTGTTGAAGCCTATGTTTTCCACCTTTGCCAGTTTTCTCGCGAGTTCGCTGGAAATCATTGGTCCATGCTCATTAAGAAGCATTTCAATTGCTGTCATATGACGCAATATATATAATACTCATAAAAAATAAATAGGGAAAGAAAAAAAATTTAAGCAATATTTCGATTCCAATAACCTCGTGCAGCTTTCTAAACTGTCACATGAAATTACCTGCTCAATGTGATAAGGAAATCATCCAGCTTAACCGACAAATAATCATTGGGCAAGCCTCCACTAGCTTTAAGCTTTACCATCTCGCAAAGGTCGTGGTTGTCTAGGATCAGCATGAGCTTGCCGTGCTCTCGTAAGGCGCCTTTAGCGGCACTTTTGGCACGTTCACTTCCACCATTGCGGGCGATGATGAAGCCAACAGCGCGCAAGCCGCGAACGTATAGGTATCGTTCCGTCGTGTAGATCTGATCCTGTCCGATGGGATCAGCATAATTCTTAAATTCGAATAATACGTAGCGGGAGTTGAACGACTGGATTAGGCTTTTCCAAAAGTCATCAGCCGAAACGATTCTGCAGATCATGTCAAACCTGCTCAACCCGTCATCGGTGGAACTTTGCGTATGCCAGTTGTTTAAGTCATCCTCAAATAAATAGTGTAAAATCTCGATGCATTTGCGCTCATAATTATTCCAGCCAGCTTTACCTTCTGGTATCGCGTTGAGCTCGGCACAATAGTCTTTCTTCGGGGCTGTTGACGGCGGCACTGCTGAACGAACAAAATGTTTTGCCAGCAGTTCGAAATATGTGTCCGGCGATTCTTTGCTGATCACTACATCAGCAAATACATCTTCTGTATCTAAACCTTGTTTAGCTTCATTCAGCAATTGCTCGAACTCTTCAAGTAACTGGGAACTCCCTAAACCAAACCTGATCAAATTATATAGATCGCTTCGATCCCATAAAATGATTCCTGTAGCTCTTAGCTCATCGCGCAGTTCGGGCGTCGCATAGGCCGCAATAATCAATAAACCACTTGCCGGACTATTATAAGCATTCAGCAAACTGACCAATTGTTGCCCAGCATCACGTACCGCGCCGGCCACACCCTTTTTGCTGCGGTAAAACTTGAGCTCTACTAGTATCGTCAGGTTGTAACGGTTGATCAGCAGGTCGATGTGGTACCGTTTGGAATCGATCACCTGCTGTTGCTGCTTTTGAATATGAAAATTAAAGTCGCGAAGCAGCTTTTCTACAATACTTTCAAATTTGAGATAAAAGGAATAGGTGTCCATCTGGGTTTTGTTTTGATTAATGGGCTTTTGGTACGGCAAAAATACAGTTCGCTTTGTGGATATTGCCAGGCGTGCCTTAAATTTTCAGGTCCTATAAAAATGACTGAAAAAGTGAAATAACTTAAGAAAGTACATAACAAAGCGGTGAATCTTTAAATGCAATGGAGGTGGGGCAATTTTCTCAGAATATGAAGATGCATTTTTTGCTCAATCTGAAAATAGCTACAGTGGCTGGAGAAAGATCTTTTCTATATCAGATATAAACAGAATATTTGATATCTAAGTAATTAAAGCAAGCAATGTTTCGGTAATACCGAAACGGCTTGCCCGGACAAGCCGGGAAGCGATATACCTCACTTCGTTCCGCACATCTTAGAAGAAATTTAAGTGCTTTAGATAGCTAATCGTTATATTTGGTTGCGGGCGTAACACGCGCCAAAAGCCGGTGCTCTAATCACCGTCTTATAAATACGGAGAGAATCTGTAGCGATCCCGATTGGGGTTGAGGCTCTGCTATCCGACATGCGTTAGTTGACGTGTGCGCAGGAGAGCGTTTTAAATCATTCAAACAATGGCAAGGCCAAAGGTTTCGAAAGAAGAAAAGCGGTCGGTGATATTCACCATCCGGCTTACGCTTGAAGAACAACGCAAGCTCAATGAGCTTGGAGCTATGTTCGGCATAAGCCCCCGACTGTTAGCGCGGGAAAAGATTTTCAGGGGCAGTTACCCTAAACAAAAGATGCCTAGAATCGACGTTGATGTTTACACCGAACTAAAGAAGATCGGTATAAACATCAACCAGCTTGCAAGACATGTGAATTCCGGCAAGGTGCCATATGGGCTTCGCAAGGTACTGCTCGAGCTGTCCGAGCAGCAGCAACTTATCATCAAACTATTACTGGATTGATAGCCGTTCAAAAAATAGGAAAAAGCTTTATGGGGGCGTTGCAGTATAACCTGAACAAGATGCGCCATCCGGACGAAAGCAAGCGGGCTATTTTGCTCGACAGCAACTTCGCTCTCATGGACATGCGTCTCATCCGACAAGAGGTCGAAGTGGTGCGTGGCTTGCGCCCCTCCCTCAACAGATATGTATATCATGCCAGCCTCAATTTTGCTGATAGCGACAAACTGGATAACGAAAAGATGCTTGCCATTGCCCTCGAGTTTCTTGAACTGAACGGTTTTGACAATAACCAGTACCTGATCTTCCGGCACTACGATGCAGAACATGCGCATGTGCATCTACTGGCTAACAGGATAAAGTTTGATGGTGGTGTAGTTTCGGATAGTAACAATTACAAAAAAGCCGAAGCGATATTACGGGAGTTGGAAATCAAATACGCCCTGCAAAAGATAGCGGCGAGCAGGCTGATACCTGAGGGCATAAAACCGTTCACCGAGCGACAGGTGAAAGCAGGGTATTTAAATGCCGCAAAAATCTCGAACATGCCGCCACGCAAGGCACCCACAAAAACGGAACTTGAAATGCTGGATCGCCGGGGCATCATATCCGACAAGATCATGTTGCAGGAGAAGGTTAGCCAAATATTACGGTCGCGATATAACACCTTGCAGGAGTTCATTTCGGCATGTGAAGGCCAGGGCATCGGGTTGTTGTTCAATCAGCAATCTACCGGCAGGATAAGCGGCATCACCTACTTTCATAACGGTATCAAGATTCGGGGGCAGGCATTGGGTAATCGTTTCAAATGGTCGGAAATCCTCAAAAATATTAACTATGAACAAAGCAGAGGCAGCGCGGCGGTTAGCGCAGCAAACGTTAGAACAAAACAACAATATGACGAGGGAGTGGGAACAGGCAAAAGCCGAACAGCCCAAGTCGGAAATAACACCGACAGAAAGTTCATTGTTACAGGAAATATTGAAACATGGCAAATCGGACGCAATGAAACGGCAGCAATTACTGACAGAGCTATTGACGAAAGTGGAAGCAATAGAAACGGAATTGAAGAAAAGCAAAGCCAATCACCGGATGCTGATCTACTTCATAGTGCTGACAGCGATCCTGAATTTGATAGGCTGGACACTTCTGTGAACATTGATATCAGCGACGATGTGGATGATGAGGCGATTTATGGTAAAGATCGGCACCGTGAGCGAAACGTCAGAATGAACAGGCGATAAGTCCAAGAATTTTATAATTTCGTGGTTCAATGCAAGACCAACTTGCATTTGTGATAAGGTTTAGGTTGAAGGCCCCGGCAGCGAGTGCATTGGGGTCTTTATATTATTAACCTACGAGACCGTACTTTAATAACTTATTTTCATGAAATCGCTTGTTTTGCGATAACGACACATAATTATAAAAATCAGGAAAAATACTAATCGATTTCAAACATGTTTTTTTTCCTTAAATCTGTTTTCTTTGTACGAAGTTCGTTGACAGCACTTTCTATTAGCTCATCATCGAACAAAGTGTCATGCCACAAATTATGTATCATGCAGTATTCAGTAAAGAAACGGTTGCTGTCATTCTCCCAAGCCTCTCCATAATCCCCAAGCCAATTATAAAATAACAAAATTTGCTCATGATTCGATAATTGCGCTCGAAGTAGCTTCAAGTATCGCATTCGCTCTTTATAGGATTTAATTTCCTTGCTTTTTACGACTGACTTAACTGTTAAGAATAAATGTCGAAAGTAGTGTCCCAAACGTGATGCGTGTCCCGAAAATGGTTTATAGTTGAAATAAAGCTGCGCTTTAGGCAAATATTCTTTTCTTACGCTATTAAACTTGATGTTATCTATATCCGGCTCTTCGTGTCTTTCCCTAGCCTTGGTTACCTTAGCAATGAATTCAGCATCCTCTGGAAACTTCTTTTTAAACTCATCCAGCCCAGAAAAAAACAATAAATAACATTTTTTGAATCCCTCTTTGCCAAGTTTTGGGAATAAATTTAGCCAAATCCCAAATAAGCATTCAAGTTCGGTTTTCATTGTAACAAATACTTTCCGTCCTTCAGTTACCTTTTCAAACCTATCTAAGTAAACCTCCTCTTTATTGCGTATTTCCTTGAAGTCATAGCCATTTATTCTCATTTCAGTCGCGTTATCCCGATGAAGGCTAAGCATTTCATAAAACTGAGATTCAAACTGCTGTACCTTAATCTCTGAATTTTGATGATTAATTTGATCTTGTAATTGTTTAGTGTTAGCTGCTTGTTCCTCCACAAATAGTTCGCGTTGTTGCTTGTTAGCTCTATATTGAATATAAAATGCCAAGCCAGTTACTATCACTCCTGAAAGCGCTATAAACGGATTCATTAACCCTCCAATGGTATCACCAATTTGACCGGTATTTGTGAAATCAAAATCTTCATTCAAGGATTTCCTTGTAAGAATAAAAGGCGCGCCAAATCCTAAGAAGATCAAAAGCACGGCAAAAAGCAGACTAATTTTAACTTTCCAATTGAAGTCCTTTTTGTTACTGAAAACCTTTCTTTTTTTCTTTTTTAGAGACTTTAATGAAACTTGGCTCTGCAATTTGACGATTTTATCCAAAACAATCACCATTAAGCAAGATAAGGCTATGGCGAATAAAGTGAATGCTATAATTAGTGTTGTCAAGTGATTAAGGTTTATTAGTAAAAGTACTACTCGTTAATTAGTATTCTACTCGCTAAAATAATATTTTTTTACAAATCAGGATGTTGAGAATTTCCTTGAGCAAGTATGCCTTTTAATAAATACTTACGCGTAGGAATTTAAAGTGAGGTTTAATTTAACGAGTAGTTGCTTACGTAAACTATGATAGTGTTATTTCGTTAATTTATTGAACATATTCGGCGGTACGACCTTGAATTAACTGCTAAATTAAAGGTAAAGGCTTTCATCTACAAAAAACTTGAGATAGAGAAATGATAGTTTGTAGTAGAAATTGATTTAGTAATCACTCGCGATTTTTCAATAATTGTACCTTCTCTTTTTCACTTTCAAGTAAGCGCTCTAATAATGCTACCTTTTCGTCGTAAAGAACTACGATTTTTTCTATTGGGTTAAAATTACAGTTGTAAGCATTGTATGCACCATTGTTAAAACTGTTATCATTGAAAGTATTAAAATATACAATCGCTGCTTGTTCATCGAAGTTCTTAATTGCCTCTACAGGAACTTTCAATATCGCCGCAATTTGCGCCAGTATATCTTCCTCGATGGTTTCCTTCGCTTCCAGCAGGGAAACCCTCTTTTGGCTCCAGTCCTCGCCCAGCTCGAAAGCAAGTGCCTCCTGCTTCAGCCCCAGCATTTCGCGAAAGCGTTTTACGTTGCGGCCATGATGTATTTGGTTGGGTTTTTCTGCTGTTGTACTCATCGGGTATAAATGTAAGGCTTAAACAAATATAGTAAAAAATGCCCTTCATGCCTATTGCGGCTTAAAGGACTATCGCAAAACTAATTTATCCCGGTGCCATTCTTCGATAGAAGATTCAGGAATAGTTTAGTAAACACCTGCTTTTGAAATTTGATAGGCTTGCCAATACAGACAGGCATTAAATCAATTACTATGCAAGCAGATAAGCAAAGCGATTGGGGCAACCCAATCAAATACCTTACCCTGAAAGAGATCGGCGATCCGGTAACTGCCATGGACGCATTCTTCGACGATGACTGGCTACCCGACCAGTTGGCTCGTTTAGCGTCATGGCGGGAGGCGATATTCAGTAAGACCTATTACACCGGCAGGAACGGCAATCCCGGCAGCCTGTTAAGTTTCCAAGAATCGAACATTATTTTGATAGAAGCCGCGTGGGTGCTGTGGAAACGCGGCGAGACTGTCGGAATGATAAACGCAGACCTAATCTCAAGTGAACGTGACGCATGGCGGGATTATCCACAAAACCTGAATGAAGCGGAGCTGTGCGATCCGTTTTCGGTTATCGGGCACATCTTTAGCAAATACAGCCCACCGGACTACCGGGTTCAGCTATACGAATGGCTGGAACATGGCCTGTCCCGTATCAGCGGCGAAGGTTGGGTCGTTACGGCTGATTTCATTGCCATCTATGAGAACCTGCAAAAACTGTATTCCGCATCATGGCTGATCTACCAGCGTAGCAAGGCGCTGCCACATTTAAAGAGTAAAGGTGACCGCGATGTAACCGCCGCACAAGTTACAGAAATAACAAGCAATCAAGCGAACGGCATAACCTTTTACCAGTTGAATGCTGTAATCCCATCGGCCTATAACGATATGCTTAGGGGCTTGGTTACCGTTATCAAGGATAAGGTGCAGACTGTGCAATGCGTTATCTATCTTGGAGTAAGGCCGGATTTATCAGGTAAGATATTCCTTTTGGTGTTGACATCGGACGATGAGCAGCGGCAGGCGCAGCATCTGAATGGCAACCTCGAGCAGAGTTGTGAAGCAATCGCAAAGGTGACTGTCTTGGTGCATTACGCCAGCGCTTTTACATCCGCCGTTGCCAAAAGCAACCCTTTTTTCTGCCAGTCATTATCATGCCCCATAATCTATTTATCGGGCGGTCTGCTGTTGCCGGTGCCTCCCGTTTCGAAAGCTTCTCCTGATGCCTTAAAGCAGGCCGACTATTGGCACCGCTGGTACCAGCAGGGCAAACAGTTCTATGATACCGCAGATTGGTGCATACGGCAAAAATCCGCTAATGCCGCGCTGTTCCTTTTGCACCAATCGGCAGAATGTTTATTGGTCGCCATCATCCGTGTGGTAATTGGTTACGAGATCAATAATCATAACCTGTCACGACTGCTCGCTATCACTGAAATGTTCACTATGGATTTTACTGGCGTATTTAATCTTGAAGATGCGAAGGACGAGGAGCTGTTTCAGGTGTTAAAGAATGCTTATATCGATGTGCGGTATAGGGACAACTATGCCGCCAACAATGCGAAGGCAGCAGCGGTAAAAACGAAAGTACATCAGCTTATTGAACTGACTAAGCGCATTTACAATAAATTCCTGTTGACAGCCGATCTGTAGGATACATGGCTTGAACTGTAGTTTGTTTGCGGTTCCGGCAAGCTACGGCTCTCCAGCGCATACGCGCAGACCAGCCGTAGCCAGCCTCGCCGCCTTTGCAGTAATACGTTTTGTACCTCTCATATAACTGCTTTGTCAGTTACATAGTTATACTGTTCTGTGATAACAGGCTTTACAGATTTGCGGTTATAGCGATATTGTTCGGCTGTTTCATTTTTTTGTAACTGTTCTATGTGACATTCTCTATAACCTACGGTAATATCTTACTACTAAACCTGCTACCTATTCTTGCTCCTGTTTTGTACTGTTGTGTTTGACGGTATCCTATCGCGGACACAAAATTAGCTCCGCAGGAAAAACAGTCAAGGGCATGTGAATGGCGATTGAGTTGCATCTAAATTCGCCACCCTTGACAGTTTATCCTGCTTGCTCTCCGGTTGTTTAAGCGATAAGAATACCATACTATGAGCCCTTCAGGGCGTAAAGGCGATGCTTAGTGCGCGTGGTATTTCCTTTCGATGATGGGCTTTGCTATCTGCTGGCAAGAACGGCAAGCGTTCGACCCCGGCAGCGGCGGGTACCGCGCAGTACCCGCCCGTCATCGTCGGGTGGTGCGCTTCATTGTTTGCAAGCTGTTTTGCCGACCCGATCAGACGAACATATTTTTTGGGTTTTTAATGAAGTTTGAATCGTGCGAAAAGAGGAATGTAACAACAGAACAGGCTATCAAGCTATTTGAAGAACAAGGCTGCCATATAACTGAAAATGAGGCAGAGAAAATTTTGGATATATTGTATTTTTTGAGTAAATTGATTGTAAATCAGGAGATTAAAAATGAAGATAGCGGATTTATACATAAGGGTGAGCACAGACGAGCAGGCGGATAAAGGTTATTCGCAACGCAGCCAGGAAGAAGTCTTACGAAGGTATTGCGAAGTCAACCACATCAGCGTTAGAAAGGTCATTATGGAAGACCATTCGGCTAAAACTTTTATTCGCCCCGAATGGGCGAAACTGCTTGGCCTGCTCAGAAAGCATAAGCACAAGAGCGACCTTGTACTGTTCACCAAGTGGGACAGGTTCAGCCGCAATGCGCCAGACGCCTATCAAATGATTGCTACGCTAAAAAATCTTGGTGTCGAGCCACAGGCGATTGAACAGCCGCTGGACATGGAAGTACCGGAAAATAAGATGATGCTGGCTATCTATCTGACCGCACCGGAGATAGAGAACGACCGGCGTGCACTAAATGTATTTTACGGGATGCGCAGGGCGCGGAAAGAAGGCCGCTGGATGGCTACCGCGCCAGTGGGTTATCAGAACAGGACGATGGAAGGTGGCCGTAAAACGATCATCTTTAAACAACCGCAGGCATCCGCGTTAAAGTGGGCTTTCGAAGAACTTAGCTTTGGGCAAACGACGGTTGCAGAAGTATGGCGGCAGGCAAGGCAAAAAGGGCTTGATTGCAGTAAGAACAACTTTTGGCATGCGCTACGTAACCCGGCTTACATCGGCAAGATCGTTATTCCAAAACTGAAAGATGAAGCCAGTTACTTGGTGGACGGCTTACATGAGCCGCTTGTTCGTACAACGGTGTTTTACGATGTTCAGGACGTATTGGACGGGCGCAAACGTAAAAAGGCAGTAAAGATAGTTGCCGATGAACAACTGGCCTTAAAAGGGCATCTAAAGTGCCCGCGTTGCGGCGGTACGCTGACCGGCAGCGCATCAAAAGGGCGTACCAGCTATTATCACTACTATCACTGCAAGTCACCTTGCGGCTACCGTGAGAAAGCAGAAGAAGTTAACAGCATCTTTCAAAGCCATCTAAAAGACTTTTCTTTAAATCCCGTTTGTGCCGAAGTTTTTAAAAAGGTGATCCTCGATGTTTACAGCAATGAATCATCTTCCACCAGCGCCATTAAAAAGCAATATATCGAAAGGATTACCGCACTAAATAACAGGGTAACTAAAGCAAGGGAATTGTTGTTAAACGGCGATTTGGATGCTGGCGATTACCGTACAGTTAAGACAGATGCGGAAAGGGAAATGCAGGTATTAGAGGGCAAAATAGCTGATCTGCGGAATGATTATATGAGCATGGGTGAACTACAAAAGCTATTGGATAAAGCGCTTGTGAACCTTTGTATCGTAGATAAAATATATTATAAGTCAGACAGGTACGCCAAACGGAAACTGATCGGTTCGATTTATCCCGAAAAGTTCACTTTTGAGGAAATAAAAGTTCGAACCGCAAAAGCGTCGGAATTATTTGAGTATATATACTTGATTAACAGTAAATTAGAGGGGCAAAAAAAAGGGACAAACGATTTATTATCTCGTTTGTCCCAAGGGGTGATCCCGTTTGGATTCGAACCAAAGACCTACTGCTTAGAAGGCAGTTGCTCTATCCAGCTGAGCTACGGGACCGGCCTGCGTTTTATTTCGCGGTGCAAATATGCTAATTTATAGTGAATTTGACAATGACTAAAACAGCTTCATTTCGATCCAAAAAAAGCTTTTAAAAAATAAAGTCCCCTTACACTCGCTGCTTGGGGACTTCAAACCTAAACCTTATCACATTAGTAAGCATAAAACTTACTGTTGCAAACATAATAAATCAGTGTAGTAATTACACCATAAAAATGTAAAAAACTTATTATAATATTATTAATTACAACCCGCGCGAATATTTAACAATTTTTGTAAAGCCGCAATTATTAAAAACTTATAGTATTGTATTATAATAAATGTAATACATACATTTTAAATACATTGTATTGATAATAACAATTCATTTTTTCGGGCTGCCTTTAAGCAAAATTATAGGCAGAATTTATTGTTTCACCAATATCTTTTCAGCCCATTTGCCGTCTCCATCTGTAGTTTCATTCGGCTTGAGGCCGAGTATAGCGGTAACCACATTGTAAACGTTAACATTGTTAAAGGAGCCTGGTTTAATGCCTTTTTTAAACGACGGCCCCCATGCCATAAACGTGGCGTGTACATCTTTCACCAAGTACGGATCAAGCCCGTGCCACCCCGGGTTAATGTGCGTTTTACCAATGTATTTGAAAACATGCGGCCACTCGGGTTTTAGCAATATATCGCCTATGCGGTTAAAGCGGTCATCATCGGCGCCGTAATGGAGCTTGACGGGCATATCTTTTTTTAGGATGACCTGATAATTTTTAGCCCCGGCCGTAAGTTTTTTATAAGCGCCCTGCACATCAGCGCCGGGCCTGACATATAACTCCACCAAAATACCATCGCCTGCCACAATAAACTTATTGGTATCAATCACAGGTAATTCCATCGGATGTTCGTCGTCAACGCGGGTCATGCCATGGTCAGACACAAAAATAAAATTAACATCCAGACCTGTTTGCTTTGCTACCTTAACCAGTTCATTTACTACCGAATCCACAAAATGCACTGCGGCGCCTGTTTCTTTGGAGTCAGGGCCATACTTGTGGGCGGCATCGTCAACGTCTGACATGTAGAAAGTGATCAAATGCGGCCGCTTTTCATCCGGAAGATGCAGCCACTCACCTACCTGCGCTATGCGGCGGTGAATAGGGATGAGTTTGTTATAGTTATAGTAGTATGTTGGATTGATACCCCGTATCGGTGCCTCAGCAGCTACCCAGTAAAAACTGGCCGACAGCATTTGCTGCTGCTCTGCCAATACCCATAACGGCGTACCGCCATACCAGCTGCTATCAGCTACGGCCTTTTTATCGTTATTATTGTAACGCCTCCCGGTTTTCGGGTCATAAAAATTGTTGTGTACAAGTCCGCTATGCGACGGGTACAAACCGGTTACAAGGGCGTAATGATTAGGGAAGGTTAGAGACGGGTAAGCCGGTATCATGGAAGCGGCACGCACTCCGCTATCAGCAAAGGCAAGCAGGTGCTGGGCCTTATATTCATCCGCGAAATCATACCTGAAAGCATCTGACGATATCAGGATAACATAGGGCTTTTTTTGCTGTTCGATGCTGTTTTTGCGCCCGGCGATAATCTGCTGCGTGGTATCTGTTTGGGCATAGCCGCTTGCAACGAGCAGTAAGAAAAGTATGACAAGAACATTTTTCATCTGTAGCAAAAATACGTAAAAGGCCTTTAAGCAAAATGAACACCGTATTAAGACGTGATAACAATTCTGTTATATTTGCGCGCACTTAAATCAGTCACATGAAAATACGAATCGCATACATCCTTATCTTCTTGGCTGCGCTGTCAGCCTGTAAAAAAGATGATATTGAAAGCTTTCCGCATATATTGAAATTTAGCGGTATCAGCAAAAAAGGTGATGTTCGTGTATACATTAATGCCGGTGCCGAACTTAAAGATAAAGTAGCGATAAGGAAATATCTTGCTAACTGGAAAACTCTTGACGATGATAACAAACCCTACAATTCCAATGTCATCACCTTCACAAATAAGGATTCGATAACCTTCGGAAAGTTTGATCTTAAGTATTCGGTACAACGAAAAAAAGATCAGTACCTATTTTACTCCGAATACCCGTTGTTTATAGGCTTTGAAAATATTGTAGATCCGTATGTGTTGTACACTTCAGAGATTGTACATGTTGATCAAACATCAGGATACCCTTCACGCAGAAAAGATGTAAGAGTAGCTTATGGAAATAACAGTAACTTAAAGCTTAGCATTTTACAGTATAAAATTGTCCGCAGCAACGGCAATAGTTACTCCATGGCTATGGGATATGTATTTAATGAGTTTAGCACAAGTAATTTAAATAGCTTAAAACAAGGCGACACGTTAGCTGTACAAGAATACACCATTAATTACAGGAAGTAAAACAAGCATCAGTTCATCTTGTTATTCTCGGCAAAGCCTTTGAGCATAATAATAGCCGCGTTCATTTTATCGGTATCTAAAAAGGCTTCGCCTTGCGGATTGATGTAGCCCTCAAATTCTTCCAGCACATCGGCATTTACCGAGGCGAAGCCCATTGACCACTCCGGGAAGTTACGTGTATTGAGCGGCCCGGCGGCAAGCTCTATCACATTACGGTGCCTGTCGTCAAGCAATATGCGGCGGTAGGTACGCATCACCTCATCTTTATCGCCCTCGAGCACCTGCATAAAAGTGCCGTCGGCATAAAGCAGCATGCCGGTAATTTGGTTTATTACATTGTTATCCCGGCTGACGGACAATATCTCTGCCAACTCAAAATCGTTTAATAAAGTGGTTGACGTACTGAGATAAATAATATTGAACATAAATAAAAAGCAGGTAATTACTCTATTTAACAGTAAAAACCCGCTTTTGTTACGTTTTAGCTATAATTAAGATATTCTTTTTAGGTAAACCGCGCCCAACGGCGGCAACGAAACGCTGGCAGATTGCGGTTTGCCATGCCATTCCACCGCCTCGGTTTGCACCTGGTTGTTGGTTACATTACCACTACCCCAGTACTCACGTGCGTTAGAATTAAATATCTCCTGCCAGGTACCTGCCGCGGGTAGCCCTACACGGTAATTTTCACGTACCACTGGCGTCATATTCAATACTACAATAATATCGTCAGCCGGATTGTGCCCTTTGCGGGCGTACACCAACACCGAATCGTTAGCATTGCCGCCGTCAACCCATTCAAAGCCGCTCCAGTCAAATGCTTTTTCGTAAAGCGCGGGTTCGCTGCGGTAAATATGGTTAAGCGCCTTAACCGTTTCTTTTATGCCCTGGTGGCAATCGTACTGCAACACATGCCAATCCAGCGAGTATTGGTAATTCCATTCGCTCCCTTGGCCAAACTCACTACCCATAAACAACAACTTGGTACCCGGATGGCTAAACATGTAGCTGTACAGCAGGCGCAGGTTCGCAAACTTTTGCCACTCATCGCCTGGCATTTTATTGAGCATGGATTGTTTGCCGTATACCACCTCATCGTGCGAGAAAGGCAGCATAAAATTCTCGGTAAAAGCGTAAATGGTGCTAAAAGTTATTTGCCCGTGATGATACTTTCGGTATACCGGGTTATTGGCAAAATATTTCAGCGTATCGTGCATCCAGCCCATCATCCATTTCATGCCGAAACCTAAACCACCCGCGAAAGTTGGTCGGCTTACGCCTGTAAATGATGTAGACTCTTCGGCTATGGTTTGCACATCCGGAAAATGAGCATACACCGCCTCGTTAAACTCTTTCAGGAACGATATAGCTTCAAGGTTTTCATTACCGCCGTAAACGTTAGGCTCCCACTCGCCATGATTACGCGAATAATCAAGATATAGCATGGATGCAACGGCGTCAACGCGTATACCATCGGCATGGTAACGGTCAAGCCAAAATAAAGCGTTACTGATCAGGAAAGCCTTTACCTCGTTACGGCCGTAGTTAAATATGTATGATTTCCAGTCGGGATGATAACCTTTGCGGGTATCAGCATGCTCATATAAATGCGAGCCATCAAAGCGGTAAAGCGCGTGTGCATCTCCGGGGAAATGCGATGGTACCCAATCCAGTATCACACCTATACCGGCATTGTGCAGGCGCTCAATCAGCTCCATTAACTGCTGCGGAGTACCGTAGCGGGATGAGGCTGCAAAAAAGCCGCTTACCTGGTAACCCCAGCTTGGATAGTAGGGGTGCTCCATTATCGGCATAAACTCCACATGGGTAAAGCCCATTTCCTTTAGGTAAGGCACCAGTTTATCACCTAACTGCGTGTAGCTTAAAAATTCATCCGGACTTTCCGGGTTACGCGCCCAGGAGCCTACGTGCATCTCATAAACCGAGTAAGGTTTATCCAATGCGTTATGCTCATGCCGGTTGCTCATCCATTGCTTGTCTGTCCACTCGTAATACGTATCAGCCACTATAGATGCTGTATGCGGGGGCAATTCCCAGCGCAACGCGAAAGGATCGCTTTTTTCAAGCTCTTCACCTGAAGACGACTTGATAAAATATTTGTAGGTTTCGCCCACACCAACGTTGGGGATAAAACCTTCCCAAATACCGGAGCTATCCCAACGGACCAACAACTGGTGCGACCCGCGGTTCCAGCCGTTAAAATTGCCCATTACCGAAACATATTGCGCGTTGGGCGCCCAAACCGCGAAGTACGTACCCACCACGCCTTGATGTTCAATTACGTGCGAGCCAAATTTTTCGTACAACTTATAATGCTTGCCCGCCTTAAACAGCGATACATCAAAGTCGGTAAAACGGCTGTAAGGCTCCACTGCTTTAAAAGCATGGGCGGCAACAGGGGCTTGTTGTTCTACATTAACAATGCTATCCGCCTCCGGTGTAGTTGAAGCTGTAGTTTCGCTACCTTTTGCCGGTACCGGTTTGGCACTTGCCCTGGTAGCTTTTTTAACTTTTTGGGTAGTAACGTCGGTTATTTCTGATTCGGTTTTCTTGGTTTGTTTTGCCATAGTAAAATGCCTTTTTCAGGCGATTGTTCCCCTTGTGGAGATAGGATGATCGATACTCAAATATATCATAATTGAACATACTTAAAACACCTTTGTTTTAGCGCGAACAGCTATCCGCATAAAATAAAAAAGGAGTTATCCGTTTGTGCGGATAACTCCTTTTTTATAAGCGTTTTAATTAATTATTGCTGTGGCGTAGTAGCCGGTTGCGTGGTGCCCTGCTGGCCTTGCTGATCAGGCGCTTTACCTATCAAATCCATAAACTGATCCAGTTTTGGTGTGATGATGATCTGCGTACGACGATTTTTGGCTTTACCCGCCTCGGTGCTGTTATCAGCAATCGGGTTATACTGGCCACGGCCACCGGCGGTTAAGCGCTTAGGATCAACCGCGTAATTGTTTTGCAACGCCTGAACTACTGATGATGCACGTAAAGCGCTCAGATCCCAGTTGCTACGTATGTTCTTCTGCGCGATAGGCACATTATCCGTATTACCTTCGATCAGCACATCGTAATTGTTGTAATCCTTAATGATCTTGGCAATCTTGCTTAGCGTCTCTCCTGCCTTGTCAGATATTTCGTAGCTGCCTGATTTATACAGCATATTATCAGCCAGTGAGATGTATACAACACCCTTTAGCACCTGCACATTAACATCCTTCATTTCCTGCTGGTTTAACGAGCGGGTAAGGTTGTTGGTAAGCACCATGTTAAGCGAATCGCTTTTGTTTTTGGCATTAACCAATTGTTGTATGTAGCGGTTTGAGGCGTTGATTTCGTCAACCAGTTTGGAGATGTTCAGGTTACCCTGTCCGCTTGAGGTTAAACATTTGTCGAGCGCGGCCTGCAGCTGTTTGTTGTTAGCGCGTTCGGTAGCAATCTGGTCTGTAAGGTTTTCAACCTTGTTAGTGGCTACCGCTAAATTTCGCTCGGTAGTGAGGTATTTCATCCGCATAGATTTGGTATTGCTATCCAGGCGGTTATAATCTGTTTGCAGCTGTTTGTATTTTTTGCTGCTTACACAACCCTGGCCAATTACTGCGGCAAGCAGCAGCACAGGTATTGTTGTTAATGATAATTTCATAGCGTATATATTTTTTGTGATAAAATATTTAACAATACATTCAACTAATATTATGCCATAAAGTTTTAAAAGGCTAATTATACACTTGAATTACTTATTTACCTGCGGTATAAAACATGTTGTATTAAATTAAAAATGGCCGGTATTACCGGCCATTTTTAATCGTCTGACTGTATTATTTACTTATTTGTAAAGTATGGAAAGTTTTGGTGTATTTAAATTCCAGCACTTTTTCATCGCTGATGCTAAAATCTGTTATGTCCTTACCATCAATGGTGATGCTTGTCGGTGTAAATGGTAATCCGATCACGCGGAAATGATAACCATCATAACGCGGCGTATACAAGCCTTCCATGCTTTGGTTAAGGGTTAGCGAGCTTTCTTCGCCGTTTACTACAAACTTCTTCTCGGAGTAAATATCCTGCTCGTACGCGAATGATTCACCGTGATCCTCAAAGAAGAACGAGTTGGCTTCGTAATCGCTGTAGTAAACGTTCAGCTTTACTTCCTCTATTGGTTTTTCACCTACGTACTGCATCACCGGGTATTCGGGTATCACCGAACCAGCCTTAACAAATATCGGGATGGTTTCGAGCGGGGTAGGCACTTCAACCTCTTCGCCGCCGGTGATCACCTCGTTTGTCCAGAAATTGTACCATTTACCTTTTGGAAGATATACCTTACGGCTTTTTTGACCGGGCTCCAACACCGGGCAAACCAGTATCTTATCGCCATAGGTAAATTCATCCTGGCGGAAGTGATTCTTCAGCACATCCTGCTCCTGCATTACTACCGGGCGCAGTATAGGGAAACCATAACGGTGATGCTCCCAAAATGCGGAGTACATGTACGGCAGCAAGCGGTATCTTAATTCAATAAAATTACGGTTGATGGCCGTGAACGGCTCGCCAAAGCTCCATGGCTCACGCTCCTTGGTATCACCGGCGGAATGCGCGCGCATAAAGGGCGAGAACGACCCCAATTGTATCCAGCGGGTAAACAGCTCGCCGTCAGGCTCGCCGCTAAAGCCGCCAATATCAGTACCGCAAAATGGTATGCCCGACATAGACAGGCGCTGGCATTGTATATTGCCCAGCCTTAAATGCTCCCACGAGGCCACGTTATCACCCGTCCAAACCGAGGCGTAACGTTGCAAGCCAGAGTAGCCCGCGCGGGTTATGGTGAACGGGCGTTTGTTCTTCAATATTTTGCGCATTCCCTCATAAGTGGCACGCACCATTTGCATACCATATACGTTGTGCGCCTTGCGGTGCGAACCGCGATAGCCATCGTAATCGTGCCTTACATCGGCCGGGAAGGTGCCCGAACCGAAAACGGCAGGCTCGTTCATATCGTTCCAAACACCGGCTACGCCGTATTCAATCAGTTCGTCAAACAAACTACCCCACCACTCGCGTACTTCGGGGTTGGTAAAGTCAGGAAACTGGCAGCGGCCTGGCCATACGTGGCCTTCCATATAATAATCATCGCTGCGGCGACAAAAATATTTCTTCTCTTTACCCTCTTTAAATACCGGGTAGTTATCATCCACACGGATACCAGGGTCAACAATTACCACCGTTTTAAAGCCCATTTCGGCTGCGTCGGCAATCATCTTTTTAGGATCGGGGAAGTAGCGGCGGTTCCAGGTAAAGCAGCGGTAACCGTCCATATAATCTATATCCAGATAGATGGCATCGCAAGGGATCTTATGCTCGCGGAAACCTTTGGCTACCGCGCGGAATTTGGCTTCGGGATAATAGCTCCAGCGGCATTGGTGATAGCCCAGCGCCCACAGCGGGGGCATAGGATGGGTACCCGTAAGCAGGTGGTAGCTTTTTACCACATCCATCATGTGCGGACCGTGGATGTAGTAGTATTGCATTTCGCCCCCGTCGGCCCAAAAACTGGTTTTGGTTTTATCCTCGCCGCCAAAGTCGAAATGCGCCTTAAAAGTATTGTCAAAGAAGATACCATGTGCGATGCCTTCATTTACGCTGATATAAAACGGTATGCTGCGGTACAGCGGGTCCTGGTTCCAGGCGAAGGAGTAGGCATCGGTATTCCAGTTCACCAGGCGCTTGCCACGCAGGTTAAGCTCGGTCGGCTTATCTCCCAGGCCGAAGAAGTTTTCGTCGGGGTGGCACTCCTTGGTGCTGAACACGTAGTAACCCCCAAACTGGGTGTTCTCCTCCCAGTGCATGGCCTTGGCATCGCTGCTGGTAACTACGTTATTCTGGTCAGAGAAAGAGATAAAAAAATCGGCCTTGCGGATATGGCAGTTCACCTTGGCGGTTGATACCCGGAATTCCTTATCATCCTCGGTAAACTGTACCGGTATATTTTTAGGCTTGAGCTTAGGTACCGCGTACGAGAAATCCTCCAGGAAAACACCGTGCGGAGCGAGCCTCACGCGCATAATCTCCTCGTTAACCACAATCAGCTCCACCTTGGCATCGCCATCGGTAAAGTAATATTTACTGCCCGAACCAACGCCGTGCGTAGGTACGCCAAGATATTTTTTGGTGATGGGCTTAATACCATCGGCCGGATTATTTAAGTGCCTGAACCCTTCTTCTTCTTCAACAAACTCGTTGAGCAGCTCTTTTGGGTTAAGTGTGTTATCTTCCATTTAAATTAATCAGTAAGTGCTACAAAAATGCGCATTGCATAACTTAAACGCAATATAATGTTTTAAACCATTACGCCGGAACTTTTGCATATACCAATTAAAATTTTTTGCTTACAGTTAAAGTAGTTTTAAGATATTATTACCGCTATGTTTTGCAAGGGCAAAGCGGTAACTTTAATTCTAATTTTACAAGCCCATGAAACCTATACTAACCTTATTATTAACACTACTTATGTGTAAAATCGGGCTTACACAAACTAATAATAAGCTAAACGCTAAGATTGCCGAATTAAAAGAAGCCGGAATAAATACCACCGTGGTTTACTATAAATATTGCGTTGGCTCAAAGCCACGTATTCAGGATCCGCTTATGCCATGCGAAGTTGAAAAGATACGATACCTGATGTGGCAGCAAAATGGCAAAAGCTGGGTACAACGGTTTGATGAATGCAAAGACCACGAGCGGCAACCCATGAGAACTAAGTTATTGGATTTTACAAAAGCAAGGTTTAAAACAATAATTACCGACTCAATACCGGCACCCGAATTTGAAAAAAACGGTATAAATGAAGAGTTTGAAATTGTAGTAAAAAGCTCGCATTATTGCGATCATGTATTTTTATTTAAAACAGACGATCGAGAATATATGCAAGCTATTTATGAGCCATATATCTATAAGAAGTCGTCACATAACCGGGCTAACACGCATTACAAACACAATATGCGTTCGCCGTTAAAAACTTTGGTAGAGTTGATAAAGAAAGAACCTTACATAAATCAGTTTTAGAAAGCCAGCAAATATCCGCTTGCAGCCGCGATATTCAATTGCAAGCCGTTATGAATGTTATCCGTTTGAAACGCCTTCTCTGAAAGCAGATCAGTAAATTTAACTATATCGTTAATGCCAAGCCTTGCTATAAGATCGTCTGGCAACTTTATCGTAATATCTACTGCATGGCGGTTAAAGTTTACTACCACCAGCACCCGAGCGTTGGCCGTATAGCGCATGTAAATATACAAGCGATTATTAAAGCCTGGCTGATGCTCATTGGCCATCATCAGCTCGTAGAATTCTCCCTCGCGCAGGGCTTCGTTATTGCGTACCGCATTAAGCAATTTGCTGTAAAATTCGCGTAACCTTACCTGGCTTTCGTGCAATTGCGCACCATCGTAAGCCTGGTTGTTTACCCACTTTTGATGCTCGGGCACGGCCCAGTAATCAAATATGGTGGTGCGGCCGTCATCAGCGCTAAAGCCGGATGCACCATGCGCGGGCTCCCCTACCTCCTGTCCGAAGTAGATCATCACCGGCCCGGTTGATAGCGTAGCGCTCACGATCATACCCGGCAGGGCCAGCCAGGCATCACCTGCAAAGGGCGCCGAGGCTACGCGTTCCTCATCATGGTTTTCCATAAAGCGCAGCATACGTTCGTCAAAACCGCGGGTATGGTGGTTCCAAACGGCGTTTATGTCCCACGTGGATGCATTCCACTCGTTACGGGTAAGGCGCTTTACGGCATCGTATAAACCTACCTTATCATACAAATAATCAAACCGGCCATTAAACAAGTAATTGTGATACTCCTGCGCGTTATATGCCTCGCCGATAAAGATCACGTTGGGGTAACACTGTTTCATTTCCGTTATCAGCCAGCCCCAAAACTCAAAGGGCACATACTCCACCATATCGCAACGGAAACCATCGATCCCCTTATCAGCCCAGTACGACAGGATGTGCAGCATTTTATGCCACAGCGGCGGTACGGGGTTAAAATGGGTTTGATATCCGGCAACGTAATCAACCCCGTAATTCAGCTTAATGGTTTCAAACCAGTTGTTGATGGATGGCCAGGCATTAAAAACATTATCGCCGGTGGCTTTGGCCGGGTTTTCATCAAACCGCCCATCTTTTAACGGGCTGGTAAATTGATCGCCACCGGGGTTGTAACCACCCGGTATTACCAACGGCTGACCGGGTATATAATAAAAATCATTAACGGGCGAAAAGGCTACCGTATCATCATCATCCTCGCCAAAATCTCGTACGCCGGCGGGCTTTATATCCGAATAATAGGTACGGGCCACATGGTTAGGCACAAAATCCATAATTACCTTTAAACCGGCCTCGTGGGTGCGATTGATCAATGCCTCAAACTCCTGCACTCGCTTAGGCACATTAATCGCCAGATCAGGATCGATGTCATAATAGTCCTTAATGGCGTACGGCGACCCTGCCCTACCCTTTACCACATCCGGATCATCGGGCGCTATGCCATGGGCGGAGTAATCCGTCATGGTGGCATGTTCAATAACGCCCGTGTACCAAACGTGTGTAAAACCCATATTTTTGATCTCGCTCAGCGCACGCTCATTAATATCATTCAGCTTGCCGCAGCCGTTCTCTTCTATCGAACCATAATATTTGCGGGTAGTATTAGTATTGCCGAATAATCTCGGCAGCAGTTGATATATAGTGAGTTTATGATCGCTCATGGTTTTGACAATGTTGGGTTATGCTTTGCTAAGATAGGTTTTTGAAAGATTCATGCCATTCTCTTTTCCAAGATAAACCTCACCATTCACTGTTAACCACTCACTATTTCCTACCTTAGCTCCCCGTTTTACGCCTTATGAAAAACATACGCCTGCTCATCATATTTCTGCTGGTAGCCCTTGCCGGTTGCAACCCTTTACCCGAGGACACCTACAAGGTGGTCAAGATTAAAGATGGCGACACCATTGAACTATTAAGCCATGACCTGCAAAATATTACCGTGCGTTTGGCGGGCATTGATTGCCCCGAAAAAGCGCAAGCCTTTGGTACAGCGGCACGGCAATATACCGCCCAATTATGCTTTGGGCAGAATGTTACGCTTAATGGCAGCGACAAGGACCACTATGGCCGCGCGGTAGCTTATGTAATTTTGGCCGATGGCCGTAACCTGAATCACGAATTGGTAAAAAACGGCTATGCCTGGGAGTACAAAACCTACTCAAAAGACCCGGAGCTGGCCCAGCTTGAACAATATGCCCGCCAAAACCGTTTAGGCTTATGGCAGGATGCAAACCCGGTTGAGCCCTGGAACTTCCGCCGCAACAAGTCAAAAAACAAGAATAAAAAACCGCGTAAAAAGCGGAGGCATAAACTAGAGGAAACAGTATCTTTAGTTAGCCTTTACAACATACCTGATGAAGTTTTTTAAAGCTTTACTTTCATTCGCTGTTACCGTTGCCCTGCTTTGGGCGGTACAAACCAACTTTGGCAGCATACCGGCAATTGCGCCTTTGCTTAACCCGGTAAGTGGCTTTTGGCAAAATGCCGAGAACCGTACAGAGGTTGGGGATGATGAAATTAGCCTGCCCGGACTTACTGAAGAAGTAACCATCAAATTTGATGAACGCCGCATACCGCACATCTTCGCCAAAAATAACCACGATCTGTACTATGCGCAGGGCTACATCACCGCGCGCGACAGGCTGTGGCAAATGGATATTCAAACCCGCAGCGCGGCAGGCCGTTTGTGTGAAATTGTGGGCGATAAGGCTTTAGAGCGCGACCGTACCGCCCGCCGCATGGGTATGGGCTACGGCGCTGAAAACACACTGAAGTGTATTATGAAGGATAGCGTGATGAGCAAAGTGATCAACGCGTATACCGATGGCATTAACGCCTATATAGCCGGATTGGATGAAAAAGATTACCCGCTTGAGTTTAAGCTAATGGGCTATAAACCTGAACCCTGGAAACCCATTAATTGCGCTTTTTTGTTAAAGCTGATGTCGCAAACGCTGGCGGGTGGGTCTGACCAGTTTGCCATGACCAACACCCTGCAGCTTTTCGGGGCAGATGTAATTAAAGAGTTGTTTCCTGATCGGCCGGTGCGCGATGAGCCGATCATCCCGACAGGTACTAAATGGAATTTTAAGCCGCTAATTTTACCTCAACCCTCAAAAAGCTTTACTGCGCAAATGAACGCTGCCGCGAACCCTCAGCAAAAGGTGGAAGGTATCGGCAGTAATAACTGGGCCATCAGCGGCAGCAAATCAGCCAATGGCTACCCTATTCTGGCTAATGATCCGCATTTAAATCTGACCTTTCCATCCATCTGGTATCAAATACAAATGAGCGCGCCGGGGGTAAATGTTTACGGTGTATCGCTGCCTGGAGCGCCTTGCGTAGTAATCGGCTTTAACAACAAGGTAAGCTGGGGCGTAACCAATGTTGATGCCGCCGTGCTGGATTGGTACCAGATAAAATTCCGCGACACTAAAAAGAACGAATACTGGTACAACAACCGCTGGAATAAGGTAACCAAACGTATTGAGGCGATCGTTATTAAAGGCAAGCCTACCGTTTATGATACCGTACTGTACACGCACCATGGTCCGGTAGTATATGAAACCGCGGCTAAGAAAACTAAAAATGCTCCGGCTTATATTCCAGTGGGTAATGCGCTGAGGTGGATAGCACACGATGAGTCGGACGAGTTCAAGACCTTCTACCTGCTTAACCGCGCTACCAATTATGCCGATTACCGCAAGGCTTTGCAATACTATTCGGCCCCTGCGCAAAACTTTATTTTTGCTGATGTAAATAAGGATATCTCCATCACCCCTAATGGTAAAATTCCGCTTAAATACTTTGAACAGGGCAAATATATTATGGATGGCAGCGACCCGGGGAACGACTGGAAAGGCTTTATACCTTATACCCATAATCCAACGGTAAAAAACCCGCCACGCGGTTTTGTAAGCTCAGCCAACCAGTTCAGTACCGATAAAACTTATCCGTACTACGTCAACTGGCAGTTTGCCGGCTATGAGCGTGGTAAACGCATTAACGACCGCCTGGCTGCCATGCAGCGTGCAACTGTTGACAGCCTGCGTATTTTACAGTTGGATGAGTACAGCATCGTAGCGCAGGATGTACTACCTACCATGCTCGCCTACCTTGATACTACCAAGCTTGATGAATCGCAATTACATGCCTATCAAATTGTAAAAAGCTGGGATAAGCATTATGCCGTAAACTCGGCGGGGCCAAGTATTTTTGATGGCTGGTGGCGCAAGTTTTACAGCATGACCTGGAACGACCGGTTTAACAGCAGCAAAATACCGCTGCGTTTTCCTAACCGGGATGTTACCGAGCAATTGCTCATCAAACAGCCTAAATCAAAATGGTTTGATAACCAGCACACCCCGATTGTTGAAACCGCTGCCGAAGTGGTAAACCGTGCTTTTATTGAAACGGTTGATAATTTGGTGCGCGACCATGGCAAATCAGCCAAAAACTGGACGTGGGCCAAATTAAAACCCTTTGAAGTGTCGCACCTTGCCGGGTTGGATGGTTTTGGCTCGGGCAACTTTGCCACGCCAGGCACCGGGTTAACGGTTAACGCCCTGGTTGACGGGCATGGGCCATCATGGCGCATGGTGGTGCAGTTAGGGCCGCAGGTAAAGGGCTATGGCATCATTCCGGGCGGGCAATCAGGCAATCCCGGTAGTTTTTATTATGATGATATGCTGGCCACCTGGCAGGCCGGTAAGCTGGATGAGCTGCTTTTCCTAACCGCACCGCGCGAACCATCTAAACGCATCAAAGCGGAATTAAAGCTTACTGTAGATTAATTAAACCCTCGGCAGCATAATCACTCTATAAGTAAAACCCCGGCGTGTTATTTATGTTAGGGTATTACGATAACAAACACATGAAAAAATACTTTATACTCGCATTGCTGGTAGCTGTACAAGCTTATGGCGCCTTTGCCCAAAAGGATGGCGATGCCAAAACCATTTTGAACGGGCTGAGCAAAAAATACCGCTCATATAGCTCCATAAAAACTGATTTTGTATTGACCGTTGATAACAAACAGGCAGGCGTACAAAATACGCAAACCGGTACGCTGATTTCAAAAATACAGGGCAACAAATTCAGGGTGAGCCTGTACCAGCCGGCCGGCAAAAAACAGGTTATTGATCAGGAGATCATCAGCGATGGTAAAACCCAGTGGACTTACATGGTTGACGAAAAAGAGGTACAGGTGAATGATGCCGGCCAGGGCGACGATGCCTTTAACCCGGCGCAAATATTTACCATCTACGAAAAAGGTTATAAATACGTTTATAACGGCCTGCAAAAACAAAACGGCAAAACTTACCAGGTGATTGACCTGACCCCGGAAGCCGAGAAAGCCCAGTTTTTTAAGATCAGGCTGATGATTGATAAGGTCAAAAAACAGATCTACAACGTGTTGGTGTTTGATCGTAATGGCTCACGCTACAATTACACGCTTAAAACCACTACGCCTAACACTCCGGTGGCCGATGCTTACTTTAGCTTTGATGCCAAAAAGCACCCAGGCGTTGAGGTGGTTGACCTTCGGTAAAAGCAAGCTATGAAAACTTTAAATGCATTATAATCAATAAATTATAATGCATTTTTTATATTTGCAGGGCTTAAATCTTATGAATCCCCCTATTTCATATAAGCATAATGCTCTTTTGTTGACAATTGTCGAATTATGAATTAACAACATCTAATTTACCATGAAAAAACCATTACTACTTTGTAGTGTACTGGCTTTACTCCTCTTTGCCTGTAAAAAAGGCAGTAAGGATACGCCTACTCCAACCGACGAGAAAAAGTATGCTGTAACATTTTCCGTATCCGGCTTTGAACAGCATTATGAGCCGCTTGACAAGAAAAAACCAATACGCATACTTGGAATTAATGATGTAGACACATCACAAGCTGAGCGCATGGTTTATTGGTTATATAAAGCATCAGACAAGCGTGACTATCTTTCGCACCGCAGCACCCGGAAATCAGATGGTAATTTTGGTGTATATCGCGAATACCTGGCTCCCGGCAATTATTTGGCTTATTTTGTAGCGGGCGGAAACATGCTTGCTGCTACAGAAAATAAAAGCAGAATCGGCTACTCGGATGACAATTTGCTACTAAACACATTTAGAGCAGTAGTACCTATAACAGTAACCAACACTCCTATTGAAACCCACGCCGAACTAACAAGGATAACCAGCGAATTAATTGTAAATATTGAAGATGCCATTCCGGCTGATGTAACTAAAATTCAGCTTACGTATGCGCGGTTTACTTCATTTAATATCACTTCATCGCCAGTGCCTGTAGTTAATTACAGTAATCCAACAAAAAAGGTTACAGAAATAGATTATACCACCGGCCATTACCAACAAACAAAAAACGTTACTGCTGCAGATGTGGGCACAACTAATCTACAATTCAAATCAGTAACACTTGGTACGGAAAATCCTTATATTCTTACCTTGAAATATTATAAAAGCGATCCAAATACCCCGTTTGACACGAAAGTGATACCAAATGTTATTTGTAAAGCTAATTACCGCACGCTGGTATCAGGTAAGTTGTTCACGCCAAAAAATACTGGCTTTACAATAACCGTTGATGATGAATGGGATGAACCTGTAAACGGCGGATTTTAAATTAAACCTATCAAAAATGAAACATACAATACTTGCAATTTTAGCGGCAATGCTGCTTTTCTCGTGCAAAAAGGATAAACCCGCTAAACCTGATAACAGCGGCAAGTTATATACAGTAAACTTTAAAGTAAACAGCTTTTCGCAAGTGCTTGAACCGATTGGCAAATCATCAGCTGATAAAAAGCTGTTAGCTGATGGCGACTCGCTTGCGCAAAAAATCGGCTCGATACTTTACAGGCTTTATACTACTAACGGCACATTAATTAAACAAAAAACATCAATAAGCAGCGCAAAGGAATTCGGCACCCTGCTTGATAGTTTAGCTGCCGGCAACTACACAGCCGTAATTATGGGTTTTAAAGGCGCATACACCATTCAGGAGCCTAACACGGTTTTACCTGACGTTAACACATCGCTCTTTTACAAAAAAATAAATTTTACGGTTTCGAATCAGAATTTAAATCAGCAGGTAGCGCTTGAACGCATGAATGCTGGTTTACAGATAATACTAACCGATGAAGGGCCGATAAGCTCGTCTGTACTTCAATACAGGGCAACTGTTAATGACTACCAGGCCTTTTCAATATTCAATTACACGCCTGTTACAGTACCCAATGAAACACGCATTATTACTTTAAAAAAAGACAAAGGCAACTTTAACGGCGGCACATTTGATCTGGGCACGTCGGTATCCATTTTAAATACCACAGGCCCGGTTACGGTTACGATATGGGCAGCATCAAACCTTGGTGGCAATGTAATATATGCTCAAAAAACATTAAATAACGTTATGTTTTATCGTAATAAGAAAACCATTTTGACCGGCAAGTTATTTAGTAACGACCCTGGGGCTACCGGCGGAACCGGCTTCACAACTTCTTTAAAAACCGAGTTTGAGCCTGATACACTTAAAACAAATTACTAATCAATACATAGTGTTTTTTTTAAAGCGGTGCCAATAAGCACCGCTTTTTTTATGCGCGTTAAACCTTTTATGTGTAGCTTTATCAAACCTGTATAAACCAACCAATCTTATATCATGAAAAACCTTTTCCTTTTTGCTGTTCTGGTGTGCTTAATAGCAAACACAGCCTTTGCTCAAAAAAACACCACTCCAGCCAATTACAATTTCCATGACCTGTCGGCCATGAAAATGCTGCCTAAGCAAAGCCGCGATAGTTTGATCCGCGCGATGCGAAAATCAAACAAGGAGCTGGCCAAACTAAAAACCGTGGATGTAAATGGCAAACTATCCGGAGGAAAGATAGCTAAGCTGACCAAGGATTATTATGGGCAGATTTCGGCCATGATGATACAAGTTTTGGAAAACCCTGATGATGCCACAACCCGAATTAACGAGCGCAAATTTGAACGCCTGCAATCGAAATTCGAATTTGAAATGGAGTTGTACACCGAGGAGCAAAATTACCTGCAAGAGCGTAAACAGATCATAGACGACTTTAATAACGAGGAATTTGAGGATGCCGAAGACCGCCGCGATGCCCGTAACGATATGAAGGAAGAACTTAAAGACCTGGAAGAAGATTATAAAGACACCATTAAGGATTTAAAAGACGAGCGCAAAGACCGCCTTGAGGAAGAAGCCGAACGGGATAGCGAAGATGTTTAAACTAAGTGCCAGCCTGTTGCATTGCCGCTAATACACGGTTAAGGCGATCATCAACCGTGGTATCGCCTGTGATGCGCAAAACGGGGCATCTAAGTGTTTGCAGCCAGTTCAGCTGGTTTTGCAGGGTACGGCTGCTGGGCGCGGTGTTATCATCATAACCGGCAGCCCAATTCATAAAATCAACAAACTGTCGGTTGCGTGATGCATCGGTATAAATAATATCGCCATAGCGCTCGTGCTCGCGTTTTTTAAGGCGCGCCATGCGTAATTGCGGTGACAATTGCAAAAACACCACCATATCAAAATTCACATGTTCCGGCATACCCCAGCTCATCACCGGGCCGCCCAATATCCAGTTGCCATGGCTGCGCAGGTCCTGCAAAAGCATCCGGTTACGATTATCGGCATGGCGCCTGACGGTAAATGGTGATATATGGCCGGCGTTATCCCAATAGTAATCGTCGCTGTCTATATAGGTATATCCGGTTGCATTTGCCAGGGCATGCCCAAGCGTAGTAACACCGGCCCCGGAAGCCCCTATGATATTGATACGCATATTGATTTGATTAACTAACGGCTGCAAAATTGCAGTTTTATCATGCAAACGAAAACTTTTTCGCAAACATATGGTGCTTAACCATTCTTTATTACTTTTGACAGTATACGATAATTTGCCATGCTAACGCTAACCACCCATACGCTCGAAAAACTGGAGCTGCTGCTTAAAAGCGGCGGCTACAAAGTGCGTTATGAAAAGGGCAACTTTAAAACCGGCGCCTGTTTACTGCAAAGCAGTAAGATGATCGTGGTAAACAAATTCTCGAACCTGGAAAGCCGTATACAATCGTTAGTTGAATTGCTGCGTGAGTTAGAGATTGATCATAAACGACTGGACGATAAGCAAATTGCTTTTTTACACCAGCTTAAACAAACCAACCTGCAACTGTGACCATAACTTTTTTAGGAACCGGAACTTCGCAGGGTGTACCTGTTATTGCCTGCCATTGCGAGGTATGCAAATCGCATGATCCGCACGATAAGCGTCTGCGCAGCTCGATACTGATTGAAACCGAGGGCAAGAACATCGTGATCGATTCGGGGCCTGACTTTCGTTACCAAATGCTGCGGGCAGATGTACAACATTTGGATGCAATAATTTTTACGCACGAGCACAAGGACCACGTGGCAGGGATGGACGATGTGCGCGCTTTTAATTACCTGCAGCAAACCCCAACGGATGTGTATGCTATAGAAAGGGTGCAGCAGGCCCTAAAGCGCGAATTCATCTATATATTTGATAATGCCGGCTACCCCGGCATCCCGCAAATCAACCTGCATACTATCCGTAGGGAAGATATTTTCCATATCGGCAGCCTGGCCGTTACTCCTATTGAGGTACTGCATTACAAGCTGCCCGTGCTGGGTTTCCGCATTGGCGATTTCACTTATATTACCGATGCCAAAACCATTGCCCCCGAGGAAGTGGAGAAAATAAGAGGCACTAAAACTTTGGTGATAAACGCCCTGCAAAAGCAAACGCATATATCACACTTTACCTTTGATGAAGCCATAGCCTTTGCCCAAAGCATCGGCGCGGAGAAAACCTATTTCACCCACATCAGCCACCGCCTGGGCAAACACCACGTTATCTCGCAGGAGTTACCCGATGGTATTGAGCTGGCTTATGATTCATTACAGCTGCATTTGTAAAATCAGCAAGCCGTTATGGCGTAAACACGATCTGCTTCACTAAGTAAGCTTTACCGAAATTTGAAGGATCATGCGTAACCGTTGCCTTTATTGCTTTCCATCTAGGTAATTGCCCGTTATTTTGCACTTCCTCTACGTTTGCCCATATCTCCTCAAGTTCAGCTTTCACAGTATTGTCGGCATAAGTAAACTGTAACTTATCAGGCACAAAGTAATAGTTACTGCCTGTTTTATTTAGCCTGATCACCGGTCCGCCAGGAACATACGACACGATCATCGGCACGGTAAAGGCTTCATCACCCTTGTACTGCTCCTTGCTTTCTACCTTAACAAAATCATACCAGTAGGATGGGCCGTCAGCAGGTGGATTTTCCTCGTAATGGAACTTGGCTTTAACCTTATAATTGTATCCCGGTTCGCGATCGTTAAATCCGGACAAATAGGCTTCAGCAGATTTCCTGTTGTTGGCCAGCAATAAAACATCCTGATCAGCACCATAACGGTGATCAACCAGCAGGTCAACTTCCTGTCCGTTCTTTAACTTCAGCGGGCCATAGGTAGCTTCCTTTTTGCATGAAAACAGGGTTGCAGCTATAAAGATTAGCAAAAGCTTTCTCATAAAGGATATTGGTATTGGTTATATACACTACGGCTTAAAAATGCAAAACGCTACAACCACGCGTACAAGAAGCGTTAAAAGCAGCAAAGCCGGCTTTTGGCCGGCTTTGTATTATAAAAGGATATGGCGATTATAATTTGCCTAACTCTTGTACAAGGTCGATCAACTTATTTGAGTAACCCCACTCGTTATCGTACCAAGAAACTACTTTAACAAAGTTGTCGCTCAGAGCGATACCGGCTTTAGCATCAAATATTGAAGTACGTGCATCACCTTTAAAATCTTCTGATACAACTTCATCTTCAGTATAACCAAGGATGCCTTTCAGGTCACCTTCTGAAGCTTCTTTCATAGCAGCCTTGATAGCCTCGTATGAAGTAGCTGTTTTAAGGCGAACGGTTAAGTCAACTACCGATACGTCAGCAACCGGAACACGGAATGACATACCAGTTAACTTACCTTTCAACTCAGGTAATACTAAGCCTACAGCTTTAGCAGCACCTGTTGATGAAGGGATGATGTTCTGGTAAGCACCACGGCCACCTCTCCAGTCTTTAGCAGACGGACCATCAACAGTTTTTTGCGTAGCAGTTACTGCGTGGATAGTGCTCATTAAACCTTCTTCGATACCAAATTTATCGTTTAGTACTTTAGCAATTGGTGCTAAACAGTTGGTAGTACATGATGCGTTTGATACGATGTGCTGATCGGCTTTTAATTGTTTATGGTTTACACCCATTACAAAAGTTGGGGTATCATCCTTAGCCGGCGCGCTCATTACTACTTTTTTAGCACCTGCGTCAATGTGTTTTTGAGCTGTCTCCTGGGTTAAGAATAAACCGGTTGACTCGATGATAACTTCTGCACCAACATCACCCCATTTAAGGTTAGCCGGATCTTTCTCAGCAGTTACACGTATGGTTTTGCCGTTAACAACAAGGTTACCGCCCTCAACAGCAATAGTACCGTTGAATTTACCGTGAGTTGAATCGTATTTAAGCATGTAAGCCATGTAATCAGGCTCAACAAGGTCATTGATACCTACAACTTCGATGTCCGGGCGTTCAACAGCAGCTCTGAAAGCAAGGCGACCAATACGGCCGAAACCATTAATTCCTATTTTCATATTGTTTAATTTTTGTTTGCGTAATACGTTAATAAATTATTTATAGGTGACCTGACAATGCTGCTTACGCTAATACCGGCATTGGCAGTTATAGGTTGCAAAATATCCTGAAAATGCATGGCTACCGAGCCCGAAAAATGAACCGGGGCATCAGGGTATTGTTTATGTAGCGGTATCAGGTAAGTATTCACTAATTTTTCAAAACCTGTTGTAAGCAGTTTATTTATGTACTGATCATCCTTATTATCAATAAAGAAGTCATTAAACGAGCTCAAAAACAGTGCCGTTTGCTTTTGGCGGTACACTTTGTCCAAAATGGCATTTCGGTCGTAATTGTACTTCTTTGCAAACCTGTTACACAAATTATCAGGCAGGGCCTTACTTATAAATGCTTTTAGCAGCTGCCTGCCCAGCCAGTTGGCTGATCCTTCATCGGCAAGTACATAACCAAGGCCAAAATTGTTGCTTTTTACCTTACGGCCGTCATACCAGGCCGCATTGGTGCCACTACCGCAAATACAAACTATGCCCTGCTCATTTTTGCAACCGGCAAGTGCAACTGCATCAATGTCATGCGCTACTGTTATTTTGGCAAATTTAAAAAAAGCAGTGAAAGCATTACGAATTATTTCTTTCATCTCCGGCGACGAAAGCCCCGGCCCGAAAAAATATATCTTCCTGATCTCCTCAGCGTGATGAATGAGATTTATATTCTTATTGAATACGTGGATGATGTGTTTCTCATCATTAAGATAGGGGTTTATACCGGTTGTTTTAAATGATGCCACAGTACGCCCCTTATCGGCAAGGCGCCAGTGTGCATAATGCGATCCGCTATAAACAACTGCTATCATTAATTATATCGAGAGTATTTCCATCATCTGCATCAAATCCTCTTCCAGTTTAAACTCGTGCTGGTTAAGCGCTTCCTCAAGCGAGGTTAAAACGATGTTGTTTGCCTGCAAGCCCACCATTTGTTGGGTTTTACCGGCTATCATGGCGTTTACCGCGGCAAAACCTAAACGGCTACCCAAAATACGATCAAAACTGCTGGGGCTGCCACCGCGCTGTAGGTGGCCTAATATGGTTACTTTTATATCGTAGTTCTTAACCTCTTTTTCAACGGCCTTGGCAATATCATATACGCCACCGTGCTTATCGCCCTCGGCAACAATTACAATGCTTGATGATTTTTTATTGTAATGGCCTGCTTTTAAACTCACGATTAACTCTTCGATAGCGGTTTCCTTTTCAGGCAATAAAATAGCCTCAGCACCGCATGAAATACCGGCACGCAGGGCAATAGCGCCTGAATCGCGACCCATCACCTCGATAAAGAAAAGGCGGTCGTGCGCGTCGGCCGTATCACGAATTTTGTCGATAGCCTCAATAACGGTATTGGTGGCCGTATCAAAACCCAAGGTGTAGGTTGAGCCGTACAAGTCGTTATCAATAGTACCCGGTACACCGATTACCGCAATATCAGGGAATTTTTTTGAGAAGCGCAGGGCACCGGTAAAAGTACCGTCGCCGCCGATAACCACTAACCCGTCAATCCCGCGGGCTTTTAAATTCTTATAGGCCAGCTCCATACCTTCTTCGGTACGGAACGGAAGGCAACGCGCGGTTTTTAAGATGGTACCACCCAGGTTAAGTATGTTACTAACCGAGCGGTTGTTCATGTCATACATGTTATTGTCAATAAGGCCCTGGTAACCCTGCCTTACGCCAACTACCTGTAATCCATTATATAACGCGGTTCTGACAACGGCCCTTATACAAGGGTTCATGCCCGGGGCGTCGCCGCCGGATGTCAGAACTGCTATCTTTGAAAGTTTTTGCATTGCGTTTATTTGGTATTCGAAATTACGGTACGAAGATAGTGTGTGCACTTTACACCATTAAATTTATTTTTATTTTTTTGTTTATTATTAACGCATATCTTTATCCTATTGTTATAAACTTATATTTTGGAAACAGTACTACCTAAATTCGACTCCGTATTCTCTATCGACTGTGTGATTTTTGGTTTCGAGGCCGGCGAGTTGAAGATATTACTTATTGAGCGAAATGAGGAGCCTTTTAAAGACTGGTACGCCCTGCCGGGTAACTTCGTCGGGCAAAACGAAAGCATTGATGATGGCGCCAAGCGTATTTTGTATGAGCTTACCGGCCTGCGCAACATGCCTATTAAACAGCTGCATACCTTTGGCGAGGTTAACCGCCACCCGCAGGGGCGAGTAATTACTGTTGCCTATTTTGCCCTGATACGTATAAGCGGCCAAAAGGACCTTACTCCTATTACTCAATACGCGCGTAAAGCGTTCTGGATACCGGTTAACGAAATGCCCAAACTGGCATTTGACCACACCGAGATTTTCAGGAGCGCATTCAGCAAAATAAGGAAGCGGTTAAACTATCAGCCTATTGCGTTTGACCTGCTGCCCGAAAAATTCACTTTAACACAACTACAGTCACTTTACGAGATCATACTGAATAAAAAACTGGATAAGCGTAACTTCCGCAAAAAAATGCTGAGTTACGGCTTTTTAAAGGAACTGAGCGAGAAGCAAAAAGGCGTGTCATACCGTGCCGCCAAACTGTATAAGTTCGATCGCCGTAAATACAACAAGATATTCCAGAACGATTTGAATATGGATGCGCTACCTGCAGCCGCCGCATCCGAAGAAAAATAAATATTCGTCACAATAAAAAAAATCCCGCTCCATAACTGAAGCGGGATTTTTTTATGCGTTATTGAACCTGTTATAATTGGCTTGGAGCCAGTTCAAGGTGATATTTTACCAGGTCATCTATAGGTGAACGAATGATCTTACCTACCGTCATGCCGTTTTCGGCAACTACTTCTTCTAACACGTTACGGAAGTTATAACCTACCGAACCAATGCAGTTAAATGTATATTTTTGATAGTCAGGATATTGTGTTACCACGTTTTTAAAGAAATCAACAAATGATGAACGTACCAGGTTACGCGAGTACTCAATGTGCACGTTATTATCATACACAAATTTGCTGAAGCTCGCGCAAAAACGGTTAGCCAATGGCTTGGTGTATACCTGCTCATTCACGTCATCAGGTGTAAGCTTAAAGGTTTCCCAAAAAAGCTTGCGTACAGCCTCTGGCATATAACCACGCAGGTAATCAACCAGCAGCTTTTTACCAATGTGGCAGCCGCTGCCCTCGTCACCCAAAATGTAAGCGCCTGAATCAATATTCTGGATGATGTTCTTGCCGTCGTAAGTACAGGTATTCATACCCGTGCCTAATATAGCAGCAAAACCTTCGGTATGGCCAAGCAACGCACGTGCGGCAGCCAGCAGATCGTGACCGATGTTTACTTTGGCTGAGGTAAATACAACCTGCATCGACTCTTTTATCTGGTTACGTTTCTCCTCGGTTGAACAACCCGCACCGTAGTAGTTTACCTCTGTAATCTTGTCGATCTCCAGGTCGGTAGGCAGATTCTCACGTAATGAGTTAATCACGTATTCCTTGCTTACGAAGTAAGGGTTATAACCTTCTGTATTAAAATATACTTTTTTGCCTTCTTCATTTACCAGGCACCAGTTAGTTTTAGTTGAGCCGCCATCGGCAATAATGATCATAAGTGTTTTTTATTGATTAGAAATTGCGGTAAATGTATAATTAACTTATTGTAAAACGAACACTTTGAACGCCAAAAAAGCTTTTTTTTAAATTTAAAAGCAAAATCCGGCCTAAATAAGCACTCGCACTAAAACGTTTTATATAAATATACCTTACTTAAAACATCAAATATAACGTTTATATAACCAACTCGCAATATAAGCGGCGAGCCTGCGCTGAAGCATACTGACGCCACTTGATAAAAAGGTTAAAATTCGCTATTTTTAAACCTATTGAACAACTGATTGTTTAATAAATAAACCATTAAAAGCCATGAAAAAGTTACTGCTTATGCTACTGTTTACCAGCGCAGTAGCCTTTACCACATACGCACAAAAACTACCTGCTTTAGACAGGTACGACCTGGAGACCGAAGAAGGCGCAATAGATGCCGACTCAATAGCGCTGCCGGTGGCGGATTACCTGTTCAAGGTACCAGCCATAAAGGACGACCCGACCCGCTTGCGTGCAATGAACTTTTTAAACAAATGGATGGAAGAAACACCGAGTTTTGAGTTTATTTTGGACGAAGATATAATGGCAAATTTTGAGGACGATAAGGATTTAACCGACCTGTATATGGCCGCGCTTACTAAATACCAACTTCAAAATCCGGACATTGAGGATGACCGTAAGATATCAATAGGCGCACTAAAAATATTGCTCGACTATGCCGATAACGACGATAATTATGTATTGCTGCGCGACGATATGAACCGGCTGATGGCTGCCTACAAAGAAGGCCGGCTGGAACAGGCTTTGTAAACAAAACGCATTTAAATTATGATCGCTATTTTATGATATATTTGCCAGTATTAAACTTATAATGAACTGGTACCTTATCATGAAAAAAGCACTATTGATTTCGATACTGGCCGTAGCTACATGCTGCGTTGACGCTAATGCACAAAGCCTGCCAGATGTTTCCCAGATTAAACTTGAAACAAAAGAAGATTACAATGCTACCGCGGACAGTGCCGCGTTGAAATCTGCAAACTATTTGCTTAGTATGCCTTACCAGAAAGATGATATTAAGCGCTTAAAATCACTACAATATTTGGTAAAATGGATGACAGGCACACCGAAATATCAATTTGACCTTGATGAATCAGCCGGTGCATTTTTGGGTGAAAGCGACAATCTTGGCATGTATATGGCGGCTCTTGTGAGGGTTAAAATAATGCAGCCTGAAATAAAAGACTCTAAAAAGGTTGGTCTGGAAGCAACTAAACAAGTATTGCGATATATGCAAGATCCTAAAAATCAAGTCAAGATAGACAAAAAGGTAAAAGCACTTATTGAAGCCGATGGAAAAGGTGAGTTAGAGCAAACCTTATACAAACCAAAGCAATAATTCATTAAACGCAGCCCGTTTGCTACAAGCTTACGGGTTGTGTTTTTATCATTTGTTTAAGCTCTTCTTCATTCGTCAAATCGAGCCTTAGCGGGGTTATGGAAACCAGTCCATTTTCAACCGCCCAGCGGTCTGTACCTTCGTCGGCCGGCTCAAGCGGGGTTACGGTAAACCAGTAATGTTTGCGGCCCATAGGGTCGGTGCCGGGTATAACAGTACCGTCATATAGACGTACGGATTGCCTCGTCCAGGTGATATCCGTAGGGTGCTCAGGAAAGTTCACATTGTATAATGCGAGCTTATCGTCTTGCAGTAATGAGCTTAGTACCTTTTCAACAAAAGGCTCAAGCGCCTTAAAATCCGGTTCGGTTTTGCCAACCGGCGTGCTTAGCGCAATACCTTTAATGCCGAATAACACCGCCTGTTTTGCCGCTGCCAGCGTACCGGAGTGCCACATGGAATTACCCAGATTTGGCCCCATATTAATGCCGGATAGCACCACATCAGTTTTTGACCAAAGGTGTGTTCCTAAAGCCACGCAATCTGCCGGGGTACCGTTAACCCGGTAAGCCTCTATACCCGGAAATTCTATGGGTGATTTTTTATAACTCAACGGCCTTGAATGGGTAACCGCGTGGCCCATTGATGATTGCTCTACATCCGGGGCTACTACCCTTACCTCGCCAAACTTATTTGCTATTTGTGCCAGGGCAGCTATGCCCGGGCTATATATTCCATCATCGTTGGTGATCAGTATCCGCATAACATTTAACAGTTAGTTTATTATTTCAACCACAAAACAAAAGGTATGTTTTAATTGATTGTACTTTAAACCACATTACCGATGCCGAAAGTTAAACTGTTGCACAACCCCCGCGCGGGCGATAAAGCGCATTCAAAAGAAAACCTGATAGCCCTTTTTGCCAAAGAAAATTTTGAGTGTGACTATTCGTCGATAAAAGAGGACGGCTGGGAACAAATCACCAATGATACCGAAATAATTGCCATTGTAGGTGGCGACGGCACTGTGCGTAAAGCAGCCAAGGCCATCCTTAAAGATGATGTAAAAGCGCCGCATCTAATAGGACTGCTGCCTTTTGGCACCGCGAACAACATCGCAAAAACGTTAGAAATTGATGGCGAGGTTCAGGATATCATCCACACCTGGCACAATAAAAATACCAGCCCGTTTGATGTAACTTATGTTGGCGGACTGACAGAACGGGTATTATTTTTAGAGGGGTTTGGCTATGGCATCTTCCCCCAGCTAATGCGCGAAATGAAACTGGTGGACAAAACCAAGCTTGATACGCCCGAAAAGGAAATTAAGAAAGCACAGGAAGTACTCCGGGATATCGTACTGAATTATGAAGCGCGCGAATGTGTGATTACCACAGACGACGAAACAATTAGCGGGTGTTACCTGCTTGTTGAAGTGATGAACATCTGCTCGATAGGCCCCCATTTAAAGCTCGCACCCCATGCCTCGCCCGGCGATGGCATGCTTGAGCTGGTTTTATTGCCCGAAAAACAGCGGCGCCATTTTGCTGATTACCTGCAGCACCTTATTGATGGTAATGATTGCCCTGCCTTCCCTTACGAAACTTATACCGGAAAGAGCTTTACTCTTACCTGGATGGGTACTGATTTACATGCCGACGATGAATTGATTGACTATACGCAACCTGCAAAACTGAAGCTTGAAGTACAACCAGGCAACCTTCAGTTTTTAGTACCATAAGCTATAATACCTAAAAGTAGGTATAGTGTATTTCAAAATTGGTTTGTAGCTTTAGGTGGATAACACCTTAACCCTGTCCTTAACAAAAAAGCAGAAGAAGCTGACTAAATTTGCCGCTCCTTCTGCTTTTTTTTATGTTATGCGGATTGATTTACCGCTTACGTGCCTGGAAATTAAGCTTGAGGTTTATACCGCCTGCGCCAAATTTTATCTGCTGGGCACCCAAACCATCAAGCGGATACTTAACAAATGGCTCAATAACCAAACGGTTGCTTTTACCCAGCGGATACCCCACACCAAAGGCCACGTTAAGGGTACGGGCAAAATAAAAGTTGCCAAAGCCCTGCTCAATTTTTTCGTTAACTACCCGGTTATCCTCTCTGGAGATAGACGAATAGCTGTAACGGTAATTATAGCTTTGATTGAGAAAGGTTCCTGAACTTACGCCTGCGGATATGTAGGTATCGTTTTTATCCGGATCGAATTCAAACTTCAAATTCAGCGGAACATCTAAACCAACCAAACTGGCATTATAGTTCTGCAAGGCAGGCGGCGCTATCGAGGTATTAAAGCCTTTTTCATCGGCGGCCCTTAACGAGTTAGCTACCACAGATGCATCTGCCGCCACGGCAGGCAGCTCGGCCGGACTGCTTACGTTATAATTGAATGAGTTTTGCGCGATGGACACCCCGGTGGATAACTTCAGGTTTTTTGAGATCCGGAAATCAGATGATACACCCGCGCCAACATTTACCCGGTTATCGCTGCCCTTGGCATAGTTAACATAAGTTGCCGCATACACGCCAAAGTTTACCAGCTTATCCGCTTTCTGATCCTGCTTTTTCTGCGTATCGCTTGCATAATCACGGGCGAACAGGCGGTCTATCGGTTTTTGCGCCGTTACATCCGGCTGCTGAACAACCGGCGGTTTAACCACGTCGACGGTTGTTGTTGGTTTTTGTGCCGGTACAGTGGTAACGGCATATTGTTCAGTAGCTGCCTGCGAACGCGGAGTGCTGATCACACTGTCTTTTTTCCCCCTATTAACAGTTGATTCCATGAGGCCAGCGGCCACAATGTTATTTTCAGCAGCTCCGCGCTTATACGCAGTTACAGCTTGTGCTTGTTTATTATTTGATGCCTCTTTCCTCATGGCCAGTACCGGTTCATCAGGCATAAAGCCTCCGGCAATAGCGGCATTATTATTTTCATAGATGTCAGGGCTTGCAGATTCTTGCCGCTCTCCGTTAGCCTTAGCCGGCTCCGGCTCAATTCGCTCTGCCGTTTCAGGTTGAGCAGGTTTGGTTTTAACCGGCTTGTTAACGGCGATTGTGTTTGATGCAGCGGGTTTATCAAACCTTAACCATAAACCTACACCCAGGCACAGCAAAATAACCGCGGCGGCCGAAAGCCACCACAACCTCGTAACGCCGCGGCTATTCGCAGGCGCCGGAAACCGCTCTCTGAGCTGCATCCAGCCTTCGTCAGCGCCGGCATCGTCATATTGATCAAACACCTCGCTGATGCGCCTTTTTAAGTCGTCCTCAAACTCCTCTTTCACAAGTTTGGCTCCTCCTTACTTAAAATTTTTCTCAGCTTCTCCTTTGCCCTGCTCAGGTACACTCGCGATGAGCTAACCGGTATATCTAACATCTTGCTGATCTCGTCATGGTTATAACCATCTATCTCATACAAATTAAAAATGGTGCTTTGTATCTCGGGCAGTAAATTCAGCAGGTTTAAAATATCCTGCGCGTTCATTTTGCCTATTACCGTAGCACCCTGACCAATGGGCGGTGCCTCATCAATGTCAGTATTCGCCATAAACTTCAGGCCTTTGCGCCGTTGGTCAATTGCGGTATTTACAACCACCGTACGCAGCCAGGCTTTAAATGGCTTATCATCGTTATAAGTATGTATAGCATTAAAAACTTTTATAAAAGCGTCATTAACTACCTCTAAGGCATCATCGCGGTTAATGCTGTACCTCAAACTAACACCCATAGCATAGCCATAGAATTGCTTGTATAGCAACTCCTGGTATTTCAGGCTGCCTTTTTTACATTGACTGATGAGCTCACTCTCAGCAATGCCTTTGGTTAGATGCATTAACTGTTCAGACGGATTAGTTGTGTATTCCCTTTGGGGGAAGGTAAAGGTAATTAATGACACAATTAATCAGCTCTTAATTAGCCGTTTTGTTAAAATCATAGATCCATCTGGTTGTATCAGGATTTGAACCACGCGCTACCTGGAACTTGGTGCCGTTATAGTAGTACGCGTAAGTACCTACCAGGTGGCCTCTTTTTGACGTATCAGAGTACGTTTTGTCGGTAAACCGGATGTATGAATAATCATAAGCAAAGTTACCGTTGCTGTTGGCGTGTACCTTAACGCTATCCGTGCGCAAAGTATATCCGCTATCGGCTTTCATGCGCAGGGTTACCGGAATTTTCTTCGCGGTATCAAAACCGGTGCCATTGGTTTTTCTTTTCAGGATGTAATATGAACCTTTAAAATTACCTGTAAGTTCAGCTAACGGGGTTACATCATCATTGTTGTTTTTTAAACAACCAGTGCTTAATACGCCTATTAATAAAGCGCCTACGGCCATCACATTAGTCAGTTTTCTTTTCATTTTCCTTAAGCTTTTTTACCATTACGGCAGCTTAAAGTAAAACGATACATGCGTCGGAAAAAATTTATAACTTTTTCGCCTCGTTCCAGAAAACGTCCATTTCGGCCAGCGTCATGTCGTGCAGTTTCCGGCCCTGTTCATTCGCTTTTGCCTCGAGATATTGAAAACGCTTAATAAATTTCCGGTTGGTTTTTTCGAGCGCATCCTCGGGATTGATATTGATAAAGCGGGCATAATTAATGAGTGAGAACAGCAGGTCGCCAAACTCACCCTCAGCTTTTTCGTGGTCAAAGTCGCGGTGATCTTCCGGGTTGAATTCCTGTTTAAATTCGTGCATCTCCTCCTCCACTTTCTCCCATACCTGGCTTTTGTCCTCCCAGTCAAAACCTACACCGCGGGCTTTTTCCTGTATGCGCGATGCTTTCACCAAAGCCGGTAACGAGGCGGGCACACCGCCCAAAACCGATTTATTGCCTTCTTTTAGTTTGATCTGCTCCCAGTTACGTTTAACGGCCGCTTCGTCCTCTGCCGCTGTATCACCATAAATATGCGGATGGCGGTTGATGAGCTTATCGCTGATGCTGTTCAGCACATCGGTAATATTAAAATCATTAGTTTCGGACGCTATGCGCGAATAGAAAACCAGGTGCAGCATAATATCGCCCAGTTCCTTTTTCACCTCCTGCAAATCGCCGCTCAAAATGGCGTCCGAAAGCTCGTAGGTTTCCTCGATGGTAAGGTGCCTGATGCTCTCGATAGTTTGCTTCTTGTCCCACGGACAATTTTCACGCAGATCATCCATGATCTTCAACAAACGTTCAAAAGCAACAGCCGGCGTAGCACCGGTAACAGGCGGAATTAAAGGCATATGCAATGTTTTGGGCAAAGATAGAGGTTATTTCGGAGTTCGGAGTGGTGATTGCGGAATGTTTTTGATTTCGGAGCATGGAACGGTGATTGCGGAATTTGCTTTTAGTGATTAGTTATTAAAACTTTTCCTTCACCGCCCTTAGCATCTCCCGCTTACCCGGCGCTCCGGGCGCTTTTTCAACCTTTAAACCGAGTGCTTTGATGCTGCGTTTTAAGTTACCGGTAATGGCGTAGGTAACGAATACGCCGCCGGGCTTTAAAAATTGCAGTGTGTGGGTAATGGCCGTTTCATCCCACATTTCGGGTTGGTGGATAGCGGCGAAAGCATCGAAATAGATCACATCAAATTGCCTGGCCGATGTAAATTCGAGCAGTTTGGTATGCGCTATTTCGAGATTACAATATTCATTCAACTTAGCTTCGCCGGTTAACGCATTTTCGTAATTGCCTGTAAACTGCTGCCATAACGCAGGCGAGCAATAGGCATCATAACCGGTTTGTTGCAACAACTCTTGCGTTAGCGGGTAAGCCTCAATACCCATATAATTCAGTTTGATCTGCTGAGCTGAGCAAAAATCGGCAGTCAGCAAAAAATTCAGGCCTGTACCAAATCCTACTTCAAGTACCGAAGCCTCTTTTAACTCTTCGCCCGCCAAAAAATACCGTAATCCGGAGTTCAGAAAAACATGCTGACTCTCCTGCAAAGCGCCATGTTTGGAATGGTAATTCTCGCCAACAGCAGGATTGTAGATGGTTTTAGAGCCATCAGCAGTGGTAACTATTTGAAGTTCTTGATTCATGATTGACAGATCATAGTAATGTTAGAGCTGCCATGAACTATGAACCAGCAACCATTAACTCTTTTATCCGCTCCCCATAATCAAACACCGGCACATTAGTTACAGTGGCTTCGATAATGCTGCTTGCCGCAGCCGAGCGGTAGCCTGCCGCGCAATGTACCGCTATAGGTTTGCCGGTCGGTATCTCGTTCACGCGTTCACGCAATTCGGGTAGCGGGATGTTGATGGCATTTTCGAACACCTTGCCCTTAGCGATTTCGCCGGTGTTGCGCACATCAACAATGGTGTATTTATTTTGATTAGCTATAAGGTCATCATCAAAAACATCGTCTTGTACCAAGTCGCTTTTTAACGCGGTTGATGCGGCGATGATATTTTTTTCGTAACCTATTTTGGCTGCTTTGGCAATGGCTTCGTTAATACAGTGTTCGCTGGCGGCAATCAAATAGAACTGCTCATCAGGAGCTACGATTGAGCCCAGCCATGTTTCAAATTTTTCGCCGTCCTGTAAGTTAATGGCTCCGGGTAAATGGCCTTTCTTAAATTGTTCAGCCGGGCGGCTATCTACTATCAGCACATCTTTTTGAGCGCTAATGTTATCAACTATCTTAACGGCATCAATACCCGGTTTAAATGCAGGTGCGCCGGTTTTATTGGTTTCCACATCATACCCAAAGTATTTAGGTACAAAGGGCTGATCAGCAATTAACAGCTTCACAAAATCGGCTTCATCCATGGTTTTCAGGGCATAGTTTTCGCCCACTTCGCGACCGATGGTACTCTGCAAATCGGCACTCATGTTTTTACCGCATAACGAGCCGGGACCATGCGCCGGGTAAACGATCACGTCCTTACGCAACATCATCAGTTTATGGCGGGTGGTATGATACATCTGGCGCGCCAATTCTTCCTTTTTAGCGGTGATGTTGCCTGCACTCTCGCGCAAGTCAGGGCGGCCAACATCACCTACAAACAGGGTGTCGCCGGTAAATATGGCGGTATCTCTGCCGTTCTCATCCTCAACCAAAACACAAATAGAATCTGGCGAGTGGCCGGGTGTGTTGATGGCTTTCAGTTCGATATCTGCCAGATCTATGATATCTCCATCATCAAACGTTTCGTGCGGGTACTCGGCACCCGCCAATTTACTGATGTAAACCGTAGCACCGGTGGTTTGGTGTATCTCCAGGTGCGAGCTCACAAAATCGGCATGGAGGTGGGTTTCTATCACCCCTACTATTTCGGCTTCGTGCAGCGCGGCCAAATCATAATACTGCTGCGGGTTACGGGCAGGATCAATAACTACCATTTTACCGGCGCGAATAATGCCATACGAGGCGTGGGCCAGGCCCTTGTCATAAAATTGATTGATGAACATAGTCGGCGCAAAGATAAGTCACCCCTCCTAAATCCTCCCCAATGGGGAGGACTTTTATTTTCTTTTTTTAAGCCCTCTTTCTAAACTGTAAATTCCAATTCCCTCTCCTAATGGAGAGGGCCGGGATGAGGTGAGGGTTGGGTGGGTTTACCATATCTTCGCCCTGTCTTCAGGTTTTTTATACATTTTATCGCCGGGCTGAACGTTGAACGCTTTGTACCAGGCATCAATATTGGTTAACGGGGCGTTGGTACGGTGTTCCTCGGGCGAGTGCGGATCGGTCAGGATGCGCTGGGCGGCGGTTTCAGCCAATTGCTTGCTGCGCCATACCTGCGCCCACGACAAGAAGAAACGCTGATCGGGCGTAAAGCCATCAATCTTTTCGCCGCTTTGGCCCTGTTTTGTTTTCTTCCAGGCATCGTAAGCAATGCTTAACCCACCCAAATCGGCCAGGTTTTCGCCGAGGGTTAAGCGGCCGTTTACATGCATGGTATCTAACACAGCAAGGACATTGTATTGCTCCACTACTTTGTCGCTGCGTTGTTTGAATTTTTCGGCATCGGCGGCAGTCCACCAGTCGCGCAGGGTACCATCGGCATCATACTTACGGCCCTGATCGTCAAATCCGTGGGTGATCTCGTGCCCTATAACCGCGCCTATACCACCGTAGTTAATAGCATCATCAGCCTTAAAATCAAAAAACGGAAAGCGCAGTATGCCTGCCGGGAAAACGATCTCATTATTTACCGAGTTATAGTAAGCGTTAACGGTTGGCGGTGTCATGCCCCAGCGGGTTTTGTCAACCGGTTTACCCAGCCTACTCACCATATAATTATATCGCCATATTGAGATATTGCGCAGGTTGCCCGCGTAATCATTACGGCTAATGTTCAGGCCATCATAGGTTTGCCATTTATCCGGATAACCGATTTTAACCGTGAAGGCGTTTAGCTTTTTAAGGGCACGCGCCTTGGTTTCGTCGCTCATCCAATCCAGGTTTTTGATGTGCTCGGCGTAGGCCACTTTAAGGTTGTTCACAAGTTTTTCCATATACTGCTTAGCCGCAGCCGGAAAATACTTATCCACGTAAAGCTGTCCTAACAATTCACCCAAACTGCCATCAACCAGGGCCGACATGCGCTCGCTGCGCGGCGCCTGTACTTTTTGGCCGCTAAGTACTTTGTTAAACTCAAAGTTAGCCTTCACAAAGGGCGAGCTTAATGAACCGGCCGCGCCTTTAAGCACATTCCATTTCAGGTATACCTTTATATCGGCAATCGGGGTGGCAGTTAGCAGTGAATCCACCGTTTTCATAAATGCCGGGTTTGATACCAGCATGGAGTCTTGCCCCGGGGTTTTCAGCTTGGGCAGCAGGACAACCCAGTTAAGGTTTGGCGTGGTCTTGCTAAAATCTGCTACCGTGAACTTATTGTAAGTAGCATTCGGGTCGCGCATGGCTACACGCGACAGCTGGGCGTTGGCCAACGTTTTCTCTATTTGCCAGATGGCTGCGGCATTCTTCTCCGCGGCATCGGCGGCAACGCCGGTTAAGCTAAACAATTCAACAATATATTTTTTATACGCTTCCTGTATTTTCTGACTGCGGGCATCGTTTTTCAGGTAATAATCGCGATCAGGCAACGTAGTACCGCCCTGGCCGAGGCTAACAATATATTTGGTCGGATTTTTTGAGTCCTGCCCCACACCAAAGCCAAACAGCGGGCTACCCAAACCGTTAACACGCTGAAAAACCAATTCGTTAACAACACCTTGTACAGAGGCAATCTTGTCAATACGTTTCAGGTCGGTTTTAACAGGGATATAACCCTTTTTTTCGATGGCGAGGCTATCCATGGCGCTGGCATACAGATCGCCGGTGCGTTGTTTTACGCTGCCTTTTGGATGATTGCTTTGTTGGCTCACCTCGTTCAGGATGCTGATCAGGTTATCGGTACTCTCCTGCCTCAGCATGATAAAACTGCCCCAACGGGTTTGCTTGGCGGGAATTTCGTTGCGTTTAAGCCAGCCGCCGTTGGCATATTCAAAAAAGTCATCACCGGGTTTAACGGCGGTGTCCATATTTTGGGTATCAATAAATTTTTGAGGCTGATTATTGCTGCCGCTCTGGGCAAACGTAGCTGTAGAAGCGCATAGCAATGCAGGGAGTGCTAAACTCAGGTACTTTAATTTCATCTGTGGTCAGTTGTTGTGAAATTAAAGTTATGCAAATGCTATGTAATTACGCAATTGCTGTTACCGGTTAAACCAGTTGATCAGGAACTCAAGCCCCGATTTTTTAAACATCTCGTGTACAAACCTGTTGAACGACAGTGCTTTCATGCTATCAAAAGTTATGTACTATCAATAACTGTGTAATTGTAAAATTATTGTGGGGCGGAAAGTTGGTTTATAGTTGATGGTTCATAGTTAATGGTAAAATGGGGAAGATTGGCGTTTTGCAGGCATCAATTTAATCTGTGTAATGACAAACCTTCACCAACAATGAACTGTAAACTTTACTGCGCTCTACAACTATGAACCATGAACCATTAACTATCAACCTATAAACTATGATGCCAATTATATATTTTTGCGCACTATGAGTAAATATCAGCCACAGGAATTTGAAGATAAATGGTATAGCTACTGGTTGCAGCAGCAGTTTTTTAAATCGGTACCCGACGAGCGCGAGCCTTACACCATTGTGATCCCGCCGCCAAACGTTACCGGTGTGCTGCACATGGGCCACATGCTTAACAATACTATTCAGGATGTGCTGATACGCCGCGCCCGCATGAAAGGCAAAAACGCCTGCTGGGTACCGGGTACTGACCACGCAAGTATTGCCACCGAAGCCAAGGTTGTGGCCATGCTCAAAGAAAAAGGTATCAACAAAAAGGATATTACCCGCGATGAGTTTTTGAAGTACGCCTGGGAGTGGAAAGAAAAATACGGTGGCATCATACTCGAACAGCTTAAAAAACTCGGTGCCTCATGCGATTGGGACCGTACCGCTTTCACTATGGACCCACACATGAGCGAGGCCGTGATTGATACGTTTATCCACCTGTACAAAAAAGGCTGGATATACCGCGGCGTACGCATGGTAAACTGGGACCCGCAAGGCAAAACCGCCGTTAGCGACGAGGAAGTTAACCGTAAAGAGGTAAACCAGAAGCTGTATTATATCAAGTACTTTTTGAGTCCGGAAGACGGGAAGTCCGAAAGTCAGAAAGACGGAAGTGAAGATGAAAAACCACAGGTTGTAATAGGTGATGATGAAAAGCAGGAAGTAACTGCAATAGAACAAGAAGTACTTTCGGACTTATCGACTTCCGGATTTTCGGACTTCCTCACCATCGCCACCACGCGCCCGGAAACCATTATGGCGGATAGCGCGATCTGCATCAACCCGAATGATGAACGCTACACGCATTTGCATGGTAAAAAGGTATTGATACCGCTTATTAACCGCGAAATACCGGTTATACTGGATGAGTATGTGGATATGGAATTCGGTACAGGCTGCTTAAAGGTTACCCCGGCGCACGATTTGAATGACTACCAGTTGGGCCAAAAGCACAACCTGCAGGTAATTGATATATTAAACGATGACGGCACGCTGAACGAAAGCGCGCAGATACTGGTTGGCGAAGACCGCTTTGCCGCCCGCAAAAAGATCGCCGTACTTTTAGAGGAAGCCGGCTCGTTAGCTAAAACGGAGGATTATAAATCGCAGATAGGTTTTTCAGAACGTACGGATGCCATTATTGAGCCAAAGCTATCCATGCAGTGGTTCTGTAAAATGAGCGAGATGGCGAAACCCGCACTTGATGTGGTTTTGAACGGCGAGGTTAAGCTGATCCCCGAAAAATTCATCAACACCTACCGCCACTGGATGGAGAACGTGAAGGACTGGAACATCAGTCGCCAGCTTTGGTGGGGGCAGCGTATACCGGCCTGGTACAACGAGAAAAACGAATGGGTAGTTGCCAAAACCGAAGATGAAGCAAAGTATGAATTTGAAAAAGCAGGCTTAACTTTTACTACGCTGCGCCAGGAAGACGATGTGGTGGATACCTGGTTCTCGTCATGGTTATGGCCAATATCCGTATTCAACGGCATTGCCGAGCCGGATAACGAGGAGATAAAATACTACTACCCAACTAACGACCTGGTTACCGCGCCCGAGATATTATTCTTCTGGGTAGCGCGTATGATTATGGCGGGTTTGGAATGGCGCCAGGAGATACCTTTCCGCAATGTATACCTCACCGGTATTGTGCGCGATAAGCTTGGCCGCAAAATGTCGAAATCATTAGGCAACTCGCCTGATCCGCTTGACCTGATCGAAAAATATGGTGCCGATGGCGTGCGTATTGGTATGCTGCGTTCGTCACCGGCGGGTAATGATTTGATGTTTGACGAGGAGCACTGCAAATGGGGCAGCAGCTTTGGTAACAAAATATGGAATGCCTTTTTGTTAGTTAAAGGCTGGGAAGTTGATAATAGCCTGGAATGCCCTAACAACATTGCCATTGAGTGGTTTAAAAGCCGCTTTAATCAGGCCCTGGTTGAAATTGAAGATAACTTTGGGCAATACCGCCTGTCTGAAGCGTTGATGAGCACCTATAAACTGGTGTGGGATGACTTTTGTGCCTGGTACCTGGAAATGATAAAACCTGCTTATCAAAAACCTATTGACCGCCATACTTATAACGTTACCATCAGCTACTTTGAAGATATTTTAAAATTGCTGCATCCGTTTATGCCGTTTATTACAGAGGAGTTGTGGCATGACAAATTGTTTGGCGAACGTGGGGAAAAAGATTGTTGTATTGTGGCGCAAATGCCTGCAAATGGGGAAGTAAATACACAGCTGATTAGCGACATGGATGTCGTGATATCCATTATAGGGCAAGTACGTAACGTAAGGAGCAAAAATCAGCTCTCCCCCAAAGAAAGTTTACAACTTTCGGGAAAAATAAATTCAGGTATCGATTACAAGCGCTATACCGGTGTAATCCAAAAGCTTGCCAACGTTAGCGCCTTCAGTTTTGTGGATGCCAAAGTTGATGGCGCGGTTGCCTTTATGGCCTATACCGATGAGTTTTTTGTGCCCCTTGCACTGAATATTGATATTGAAGCTGAAAAAGATCGTTTGGAAAAAGAAAAAGAGCGGTTATCTCGTTTGTTAAACAAGGTTAACGGAATGCTGGGTAATGAACGCTTTATGCAGAATGCCAAACCTGATCTGATACAAAACGAGCAGCAGAAGAAGGCGGATGCCGAAGCTAAGCTGGCCGTGGTTGAGGCAAGCCTCGCGGCTTTGGCTAACTAATTGCATGTATAAATTAACGGGGGCGGGTTTACCCCACCCGCTTCCGATTTTTTTGAACGCAAATTATCCATGAGCAATCGGGCCGGCTTTTTAAATTTTTCACTAAATCGAATTTTACATAACGGGCAGTCCCTGCTCGATCAGGCACGTATTAAACTGCTTTATTACGGCCTTTTATTCGTAATGGTGTCTATGCTGCTGCTGCTCGCCAGCGTTAATTACCAAAGTCAGCCTGCCATTGTTATTTCATCAGCGGCGCTTCTGTTAAGCGTTATGGGTATGTTCAAGTACCTTACCTATAAACCGGACTGGGCGCTTATATCGCACGGTATGCTGATTATAGGTACGCTTATCAACCTTGAGAATGTTTTCATCACCCTGCAGGATGTAAACATGATTACAGTACAGATCATCATCCTGATCGTGCTGTTCTCCTTTTATATGCTGGGGCATCGCTGGGGCATATTCTATTCACTGGCCAACCTGTTGCCCATACTGAGCTTTTTTGTATTACAATACGAAACCAGCTACATCATCAATTTCAAGCCCGAAAAAATTGAACAATCTACCGTAATTATCTGCGTGTTTGCCAATTTTTTGCTTACCATATTCGTGATCAGCCACTTTTACCACGCTTTTGTAATGAGCATGCGCCAGTTAAAAAATATAGGTGATGAACAGACCCGCCTAAACAACAAACTGGAGCTGGCTATGCATAAGGCCGAGAAGTCGTCGCATGCTAAATCAGAGTTTTTGTCGACCATGTCGCACGAGATACGCACACCGCTGAACGCGGTTATAGGCATGACGAACCTGTTGCTCATGAACCAGCCGCGGACAGATCAGAAAGAGAATCTTGACATCCTGAAATTCTCCGCGTCAAATCTGCTATCAATCGTAAATGATGTGCTTGATTTTAACAAGATAGAATCGGGCAAGGTATCGTTTGAAAACATACGCATCAATTTACCCGAATTGCTTAATAATATTTGCGGCGGCTTTACCCAAAAGGCTGAAGAAAAAGGCCTGCTTTTTAAGCTGGATATCGACAGCCGCCTACGCAATAAGGTATTTTTTGGCGACCCGACCCGTATCACCCAGATCATTTTTAACCTGGTAAGCAACGCTATTAAGTTTACCCAGCAGGGCAACGTATGGGTGCGCGCTACCTGCATTGAGGACAGGCACAATACCAGCACTGTACTATTTTCAGTTAAAGATACTGGTATCGGCATCTCTCCAAATAATCTCGAAGCTATATTTGAGCCCTTCGCGCAGGAAAATGTTACCGTTACGCGTCAGTACGGCGGCACCGGGCTTGGCCTGGCCATTGTAAAGCGTTTACTTGAGCTACAGGGGTTACAGTTAAATGTAAACAGTAAACCCGGCGTAGGTTCTGAATTCTCTTTCCAGATGCAGTTTGATGTATCGACCGAAGTTGCCGAGCCGGTTGAAAGCACCAGCCCCGCGTCCGACGCTAACGACCTGAGCCACCTGCAGGTGTTAATTGCCGAGGATAACATGGTGAATGTAATGCTGATGAAAAAACTGCTCTCGAAATGGAAGATTGTACCAACCATTGCCGAGAACGGCGCCATGGCCGTGCAAAAACTACAATATGGTAATTTCGATATCGTGCTGATGGATTTGCAAATGCCGGTGATGGATGGTTTTGAGGCTGCCCGGGAGATACGCAAACTTGCCGACCCTAAAAAATCAGGTACCCCTATCATCGCCCTTACAGCTTCGGCCCTGTTTGATATACAGGAGCAGGTATACGCATCGGGCATGAACAACTACGTATCAAAACCCTTTAAGCCTGAGGATCTGTTTGAAAAGATGCAGACTCTGGCAGCCCTCGCCAGCTAAAGCTCATTAAATCCCGGTAGATCGTGTATGAACTGATAGCTACCCGCCTTGTGATCTACACGGCAATAATAGTGGCTTAAACCGTTTGTAACAACCAGCAAACTCACCTTATGCGCCATATTGTAACGGGCTATCTGGTCAAACACCTTTTGGTCAATATTTACTGATGGGGCCTTACACTCCACCATTAAAATACGTTCGCCCTGGCGGTTAAATACCACAATATCGGTACGGCGGCTCATGCCGTTCAGCTTAAGGCCGCCCTCCAATCGCATTAAAGCTTTAGGGTATTGCTTTTGGTTAATGAGGTATTGTACAAAATGCTGGCGCACCCATTCTTCAGGCGTAATAATAATGGTTCGCTTGCGCAACTCATCAAACAGGGTAAGCTGTCCGTTAGCTTCGGTAATTTTAAAAGGGTATGGCGGAAGGGCCAGCGGTTGCAGCAAACTCATATCAGTTACACACAAAAAATTTAGTGCCGCAAGGTACGAAAGGTTTATAAGTAATTTTAAAATGCCGATGGCATACCGTGCCTTTGCGGTTTGTAATGCTTAATTTTGACCTTAAGTTATGACTGCTACTGATATTCTAAAGGACCTTAAAAACCGTAAGTTTAAACCTGTATACCTGCTGCACGGCGAGGAGCCTTATTATATCGACCTGATAAGCAATTACATTGAACATAACGCCCTGCCCGCCGCCGAGCGCGGCTTTAACCAAACCGTACTGTACGGCAAGGATACCGACATCATGACCGTGCTTAACGCCGCCAAGCGTTACCCTATGATGGCCGACCACCAGGTGGTACTGGTAAAAGAAGCGCAGGAGATGAAATGGGGTAAGGACGACGATGATAAGAAGCACATTAACCCCATACTGGCCTACCTTGAAAACCCGCTGCCCAGCACCATATTGGTGTTTTGCCACAAATACGGCAAATTCGATAAGCGCAAAAAAACTTATAAGGCCATTGACAAGAACGGGCTGGTATTTGAATCGACCAGTTTGTATGACAATAAGATACCCGGTTGGATAGAGGCCTTTGTGCAGGAGAAAGGCTATCGCGCCAGTCAGCAGGCTACCGCTTTGCTGGCCGACTACCTGGGTAACGATCTATCCAAAATTGCCAACGAGCTGGAAAAGCTGATGCTGAACGTACCGCAGGGCGAAGAAATTACCCTGAAACACATCCAGCATAACATTGGCATCAGCAAGGAGTACAATGTTTTTGAGCTGCAGGCCGCTTTGGGTAAAAAGGATGTACTGAAAACCAACCAGATCATCAACTACTTTGAGGCCAACCCTAAGGCCAACCCCATTGTGCTGCTTTTTGGCAACCTCAACAACTACTTTAGCAAGGTGCTGGTGTACCATTATGTAAAGGACAAAACGCCACAAAATCTGGCTAAGGAAATGGGTGTGAACCCCTACTTTATAAAGGATTACGAACAAGCCGCCCGCAACTACAACTTTGCCAAAACCATGCAGATCATCGGCCTGCTGCGCGAATACGACCTGAAAAGCAAAGGCGTAGAATCAAACCTCCCTCCCGGTGAGTTGATGCGGGAGCTGATGTTCAAGATATTGCATTGAGAGAGTGATTATTAGCTCTCCGAAACAGCCTTACTTCCCTTTATTATTTGTCCTGCTCCTATAGCGAGAAATGAAATAAACACGGGATATAACACGAAGATGGATTTATGAGCCGTAGGTATTGAAAGCACTAAAGCAACAACAACATGCAGAATGGCTGTAATTACAACGCCAACCGTACCGAGAACAAAAAATGGATTCAAAGCTTTCATCATTGTAAAAATTAGTAAATATTAAAAACTCAAGTTTTATAGTTGGCCTTTATATTATCACCTCTTTTTGACACCTTTGGACTTTAATTATTACACATGAACTACTGGTTAGTAAAATCTTAACCGGGGGGCTTTTTTCAGTGATTTTAGCTATTTCGTAACCCTTCTCAAATGGACACCTTGCGTGTCATCTTTCAAAGCAAAAACAGCCTTAACACTATCAAAAACGGGCTTTTGCAGATATCAAAAGCGGTGATGCAATATAGAAACTTCTTTATTGAATTATCACGTACAAGTGAAAATTTTTCAATTTTTAAGCTCCATTTGGCACCTATTTTGGCACCTATTTCAAGGTTATTTTTTGTACTATGAAGTTTATTTTTTAAAGCTTTTAATCAGTGGAATTAATTTGCTGGGTTTATATTAAACCCATGTGCGGATGACTGAATTTTTTAGAGTAATTATCACCGCTCGTAACAAAATTAAGCCGAAATTCGGTGTCGTTTTCCCAAAATTCTTTGGAACTTACAGAATGGTCTACAACGTCTTCAATGAAGTAGAACGCTTCATTTTCTAAAAATGGAAAATAAATCAACTTACCAGTTTCTGATGGTAAATAAATATTATCCAAACTTTCAACTTTGTAATATAGGTCACACCATGTCGTATCATCAGCTACTCCTGTGTTGAATGCGAAAGGAATATTATTAGACGCAGTGTGAACCTTTAGAATATTACATAATGTTTCCGAAATCTTGAAAAGAAAAAAATATATGTTACGAATCTGTCTGTTCAAAGAAATTGGAAACTCCGAATCATTCGTTGAACCTACAAAACTTTTAGCAGTTTGCGCCTCTAAGTAATAGCCAATACATCTCTTCTGTTCACTTATTAAGTTAGCCCAAGCGATGGTGTTACTTGTATGTTTAAGTTTGTTGTACGTTAAATAAATAAACGACTTATCTTCTTTCAACTGAACTTCGAATTCTTCTGCTAACAGTACTTTAGCTTCTTTCTTCAACCATCTATCAATAAATTTAATTGGTTTAGTAGGAGCATCACAGAAACAAGCCATTATCTCAAAACAAGAATCATAGAATTTGAACAAGTCATAAATCACTAATCGGAACTTGTCAAAGATTTTATCAAAAATTACTTTATCAGTATTATCATACAACTCTTCATCAGTATAAGTATCAATCAATGAGCTTAAACTATTTATTAAATAGCTACTGGTAATGTTGAAAATAGCACCGGGATGACGTAATTCGTGCCTAATATTATAAACAGCACTTTCTTCGACAGATAAAAAATGATTTATTATCGGTGGATAGAATCCTGTTTTGTGAATGTGCCCAACTAACGTTTGTTTCATAAAACTCATTTATATATAATAAAATCTCTTGACTGATTTGGTCGCCAAACTGTGAAGTTTAAATCAGCTTTTCGCTCTCTTATAGCTCTTACGTAAGTTTCGGTAACCCTTTCAATATCTGCAAATTCATCATCAAACCGAACGTCATTCGGAATGACAAACTTGATTACCCAACCATCAAGTTCTACGTAGTCTTTGTATCGTACTGGTAATTCTTGCTTTAAGTAGACAAGAACTCTCTTTAGATAGTCAACCATGTTGAATAAAGTTTAGTGTCTTAAATATAGTTATTTGATAATGATTATGTCTGATAAACGTGTTGTATATTTTGGTGTTAATGTTTCTTGCCTCATTTTCCATTCGTGATTAAATCCCTGTTGCGCTGACCTGATTGTATCTCTACCATTCAAGCGGTTTATTCTGTCCATTCTCCTGATAATTTCGATTTCTTTATCACGGCTATTTGAATGAAATAGATTTTGAGTACCATCATAATTGTTTCTTAAATCAGTAAGCATTACGCCTACCCTCTTATACAGATAACCTTTTCTGTAAATCACTTTTAAGCCCTCTACAGCACGTTTAATTAGGTAAGGTGTGTAATCTGTTGGCACATCGCAAACGGTGCTTATTTCAGGGAAATATTGCTTATCTGTTTTTGAAAAGTTATTGGTGCCTAACCATACAGTAATGCCCCCGGCAACAAAGCCTTGCCTTCTCAACTTTTCTGCTACCCTTGCTGTATAATTAGCTAATGCTTCTGCCATAGGCTCAAATTCAGTTTGAAAAATCCCAAAGCTTTTTTGAGAGGCAATATTTTGTTTAGCTGGTTCAACCAGTTCTAACGGTATGCAGCTTATACCTTGTAACTCATAAACGGTACGCTGCAACACTACGCTAAAGTTTTTCTTAGCCCAATCAGTGTCAACTTTTGACAAGTCATAAGCTGTATAAATATTAAACTTATTTAGCCTTACTGTTATTCGTCTGCCTACACCCCACAAATCTTTTATATCAGTGGTGTGAAGAGCATCAATGCGCTTTTCTTCACTATCAATTATATACACGCCAATAGCCCGAAATTTCTTTTTTGCAATACGATTAGCAAGCTTTGAAAGAGTTTTAGTAGGTGCTACGCCTATAGTTACGGGCACGCCTGACCAGTGAGATATTTTATCTCTTGCATCCTTAACATAACTAAACAAATCACGGTATTCAAAGCCCTTACAGCTAACAAAAGATTCATCGATGCTATAATCCTCAACCTCTGAAAAAAACTTCCTTATGATGTATTTTATGCGCTTGGACATATCGCCATATAAGGTATAGTTACTGCTGAACCCTTTGATGTTATAAACCTTCATCAACTTCTTAACCTCAAATATGGGTACTGCCATATCAATACCTAACTCTTTGGCTTCCTCGCTCCGGGCTATAATAGCACCATCGTTGTTGGAAAATACAACTACAGGTACACCGTTCAATGAGGGCATAAAATTACGCTCACACGAAGCATAAAAATTATTACAATCAATAATGCCAATCATTGCTCCGGTTCTTTATATCCTGAATCACAAAAGTGATAACACCCCATACCCTAAAATCCGTTAACTCCTTTATCTCAATTGGTGCAAACTCAGAATTAGCCGATAACAACCGTATGCCCTGCAAAGGGTCTATATGTAAAATCTTAGCGTTGAATTCACCATCAATAGCGCATACTACTAAATCCCGGTGTACAGCAGTAAGGCTTTTATCAATGACTACAATGTCACCCGAATAGATGCAAATATCTTTAAGTGATGAACCTGATACCCTGCCTAAGAATGTGCTTGCCGGATTGCTGATACATATATCATCAAGTGATAAAACTTCTTCTAAATAATCTTCTGCCGGGGATGGAAAACCACATTGGATTGTGGATAAAAACAATGGCAGTTCTGTTAAGGAACTTTTAAATTTAAAGACGTGTATGTTAGCAGGGGATTTCACCCTACAAATCTGCTAACTTTTTTAGCATTATTACAACTAAAACTTTAAACATTTATGTCAGATATACAGCCTCCATTGCCTTCTATTCCAAAATTTACGGAGCTTTTGTTAAAATCGAAAATCAATTTTAGTAATCTATACATTTCGAATGAAGGAGGTACAGGTTTGACATTTCATTATAACTTAAAGCCAATTGATTACCTCAATTATGCAAAAAAGGACTTAAAAGAGAGTAATTTCCGGGGATTCTTGAACTGCATCACTAACGCTAAACGAGCAATTGATTGTCAAACTGATAGAATTTTAAATATTTTCAATCTATCTAATTCAAAAAAATACTCAGCAATTATAAATAAGTTCATTGAATCGAATAACCGTAAAGCAAAAGACGGAGAAAACAGAGCATTAGTATTTGTTGAAGTTTTAGGCATTGCTCCAATTGGTTTAATTTCTAAGATTAGAAATTTGCGTAATAAGCTTGAACATTATTATGAACGACCAAGTGAGATTGAAGCACAAGAAGCGATAGAGTTGGCAGAGTTATATGTAAATGCAACCCAAAACAAAATAACTTTTGCCAACGAGATATTATTTGGCACTGAGGAAAGTATAAATGGTGACGCGAGGAATTGGGAAGGCTTTAACGTCTATTTCCAACCTGATTTGAAGAACATTAGGGTAACGTTTTATCTCGAAAATGTCGACAATGTAATTTTCACTCAAGATGATTTAGAATTTTATCATTTCCTTAAAATTACACTAACTTATAACGACGAGGATTCTGTTGCAGAAAGTCTAAGCCATCTTCTTAAATACTTACAACACCCGCAAGCCAATTCCGTCATTAAAGTTACTTGTGAAAATTAAATAATATTGTTACTTCTTTTTAATCGCCTCTAAAACGCTGGTAGCAATTTCCGCTATCAGCTTTAATATCTTAATTATTTTCATCTTTTTGTTTAATGATTTTTGAGTTAAATAACTCAGTTACTTTATCCTTAATCATTACCCATAAGTTGGTACCGGTGATGATGCTTATGTTTTCAATTCCGCTTTGGAATTCGGTTAGCATAATATAACCAGCAACTATCCGGGCTAACATCAATGCGCTATCTCCAAGCATCGCTATATCTACCATAAGCCCTATAAAGACCGCCATGGAATAACCAATAAATTTGACAGTGGTATCTTTCAACCGCTTACTGGTAAAAGGCTCTCTTTTGATAACTACTTTGCAGTAAATACCGGTAATTAAATCAACCAGTAACAATACATAAATAGTAATCAAGAATTGATGTATTGGCGTGGTAAAAACAAGGAACCATAAAAGGAATTTGCTGATAAATGACCATAAGCCATTGAAGAAATTAAACAGGTTAAACATTAGGCAGTAAAATATAAATTGGCTTCTCTCATTCTGCGTTTAAGAAGCCCATCAACCACTTTGCCCCCGGCACGCTTCCATTTCAAGAATTCTGCTCTAATATCTTGTTCAGTTGATTGAGCATTGATTTTTTCAAGTAGGGTTGAACTCTTGAACGCTTGTATACCTACGTTAAATGAAAATGATACAAGTGCGTTGAACTGATGTTGATTGAGATTAATTTTAACAGCCTTAGAAACGGCATTTTCAAAAGATTGAACAATGGTAGTAAAGTATTCGTTGCATTGTTTTAAAGTGATTATATCGGCTAATTTAACTTTGCCACCATGTGGATAGTAAGTAAACCCTACACCAATAGTGGGTACACCGGCAACATCAAGGTAAGCTTTAAGCTTAACACCCTCTTCTTTGTAAATGAAATCCCTTCCCGCTTTATCTATCCTCACAGGATAAATAGTCCGGGTTATGTTATATTTGGCTTATGAACCTTATTACAAAAATACTATTATGGATTGCCGGAATAATACTTGGTTATTTACTATTGATGGGTATAGCAATGCAATTTGGATTTCACGGTTAATATCATTTTTAAACTATGAACCTTATCAACATTCTTAGATGGGTATTTGGCATACCTTTATCTTATATAATCACAGGATTATTTTTTTACATTTTATCTCAAATACTAAGGTTTAGAATTGACCAGTTAGAGGAATCAACTTATTTATCTTTTTTTGTAATAATTTGTGTATTAATTGGCTTTATTCCGGTTATTGCTGCTACTTATGTTGTACCATCACCTAAAAAATATGGTGCGGTAGCAGTTATTGTAATTGGTGAAGTTGTACTTGGAAATCGGCTTCTTAACATATTTATTGCCAATGTATCATCAGCATATTCGGACCCTTTAATACTTAGTGTCACGGGTGGCTTAACTGCTGGATTTGTATTAGGGTTTTTAGTAAGCTACAAGCTTTTTAAACATAGAGGTTGGAATAAGGCAAATTTAGTTGAAGAATTAGAAGAATATTAAGTATGAACCTCATTAAGATATTAAGATGGTCATTGGGCATTCCTTTCGCATTAGCCCTCACTGTTTCACTCTTGTATTTACTTATTCAGGTCACGGGCGCAACCGAGTTTTCGCATAAAATAAAAACTAATGGAGATGTAGTAATTGGTTGTTTTTTATACTTTATAGCTCCATACATAAGTTTTACTTTGCTACCAATCATCACTTGTTTGATAGTGCCCAAACCTAAGAAATGGGGTGTTACCGCAGTAACGATAGTCAGCGCAATATTTTCTATCTACGCAGTAACTTATTTGTTAAAGTCTTATAACTATTTAGGTATATCCAGTAACATAGGCTTGTCTGCTGGCTTAGGAACTGGAATCTTGATTAGTTATAACTACTTCAAAAACAAAGGCTGGAATAAAGCTGCGAAAATAGAAACCATTGAAGAATATTAGATGAAGCTGGCTATCAAAATTCTCCGTTGGATAGTTTGCATACCTATCTCATTATTTCCAGTCGCTTTTTCCAGCGCAGTATTGTTTGCATATGTAATGGGTTCTAAACCCCTTGAATTTTTGTTCGGACTTATTTATTCTTTGGTTCCTATCATCGCCTGTGCAATTGCTCCGGCACCTAAAATGATTGCAGGGATATTAGCAGTGATAATACCAATATTATTTAGTTTTAAATTCATAGCATCAGGCATATCTGATATGAACTCAACTACTTTCGGAATGTATTTCGGCTTAATAGTGGGTTTTTTATTCGCTTACTTAATGTTTAAGAAAAGGGGATGGAGTTTTAAAACTCCTGATTAAATTGCTCACCAAAAGGGCGGGTGTTATCATTAGTTGGAATGATGCAAGCATTCGCCTCACGGAATTGATTAAAGGTTAATACAAACACGCAACCCGCTACCCTATCAACATTAGCATCAGTAAATTTTTGAACACTTACATTTTCGTCAACCTCATAACCGGTATCAAACTGATTAGCGAAGTAAGTAACCACATCATCAGCAATCAAATTACAGTCTGAATAAATCTCAAATTCAGTCTCAGGTATATTAGGGTCGAATAAATCACCAATGATGATTTCAAACTGGTGACTAACATTGGCACCGTTGATTCTCTGTGTTACATAATCAATATGGGCGACCGGATAAACAACATTGTCATAAGCTGTAAAATCAGCTTCATTGGATGTAATGACCGTGTTGATTTGATGATGCTGCTTTAAGAAGTTTTCAATTAATTTTAGGTATTGGTTAATGGTTATCATTAGTAAATTACCCTTCTATAATAACCGGTTTTATAAGCAGCATCCCGGTAAGCTTCCGCTTCATTGTACTGATTATCCGGAATAGAAATCCCGGTAAAAGCAAAACTGGTATCAATATTTTGAGGTGGTACAGTTTCCGGATTATCATCCGTTTCCATGTACTCCATTAAAAGCTTTTTATAGCCTTCCAGCTTTGAATTATAGTTATTTCTAAGTTTATCAGCATCACCCATTTGAGCGTTGGCATCAGTGATGTTTTGAATTCCTTTATTACTTACCTTTTGCTGTAACGGTGATAAGCTATAAAGCAAGCTTCCATATATCATTACGGGCTTAATGTGTTCAAGTAATAAAACATCATCTTCAGCATAAGTATAACCCGATATGGTTGCACCGCTAATCAATACATTTACAAGTCTTTTATAAGTGGCTTTACCTAAAATTTGAGATAGCTCTAAATCCTGGAACTCAACGATACATTGATTCAAGATTTTCTCATCAACATTAGTTTGAATTATTGAATTCGCCTTTAATTCTTGGACGGTTAAAAACTGTACTCTCTTCATTATCTGTTACCCTTTCTAATCACTTTAACCATTTTCCATTCGTGCCTACATTGATTTTCCGCTTTACCTGTATCAGCATTGAAATACCAGCCACCACAATGCCTGAATATGTCATATCCAAAAATTGAACTCATTTGCTGAATATCCGCACGTGTATACAAGCGGTCATTATTGATAAGCTTAGTGCAGAAATCCCTCGACGTAGCAATCAACGGTTTCCCATATCCGCTACGTACCACATATTCATACATCACTTGCACTTCATTGCTTACTTTAGGCTGCTCTACAGGCTTAATATTTACTTTACCATTCTTTATATCACTTGAAATTATTTTTGCTTGTGTGAGCTTATTTATCTTTTCAGTGATTGCTTCCGAGGTTGTATCGATGCCTAAAGCATTTTGAATATCTGCTTTGATGGTAGCGATGGATTTGCCGTCTATCTTTTCTGAAATTAAATAGTTCTCAATAGCATCATCACCAGCAAAGTTTAAAGCTTCATCAGCTACAAATTCAAATTCACCACGATGGACACCAAAATCTTTAACCAATTCAAAATCTTCGCCGGTTAGCTTCTTGCCATTATTTGAAAAACCGTTTTCCATGTTAGGGACGGTTGCACCTATTAAATAATGACCAGCACCGTTAGGCAAAGGTGATTTCCCATCAATGTTTCTTAATTCATCAATGGTTAATACTTTTTCTTTAGTAGTACTATCCAATGAACTGCTGAACAATGATGATTTGTCTTTGAATTCAATTGAAGGTAAACCAGCATCAGCAAACAACTTGTTCAATCCTGATTCAATTACATTCCGGGTATTTTTAACCCACGTTTGTTTGAAAATTTCATATTGAATTTCAAGCTCTGTACCGTTACCGCCTAACGAACCTTCAGTTTCAACACCAAAAAGTAAACGAGTAGCTGAATGCGATTGAAGAATAGAATTTTCAACCTTTTTAATGACTTCTGTAAGTTTGGTAGCATAGTCATCGCTTGGAATACTATCAATCTTAACACTTGAAGAATCGCCACCTGTGCTGTAATTTATAAGATACTTCAAGCCATCTGAACCCGAATAAGTAGACTTAAATTTTCTTTCAAATTCCCTACTCTCTTCAGACGTTGGAACTCCTTTGAAAAAGCTGATGATGTGAGCAGGGCTAAAACCATCCTCAATATTATTCTTGAACCAATTGTTAATGAGCATATCTGTTACCATTGCGGTAACTGATGCTTTATAATCAACATCAGGGTATATATTATTTACACTTGGTGCGTAGCCGGTATAGTAAAATATTTTGGACTTACGGTCTTCATTAACACCCTTTACCCACCTATCATAGGTTAATATATCCCTGCGTTTAAACCAATCCTGACATACCCAAAACTTTGTACGGCTCCTGTTGCTCCTGATGTGGTTGATAGGAATATGATTAAAATAAAGTGGCTTATTATTTAGTATATCATATTGCACTTCAATTGCGAAAGCTTGAAAAAGTATAAAATCATAACTAAGTTTTTGTATTAACTCTTCCGCTGAATCAACTTGATTAATGTTCGCTATAAATGGCTTTGATTCGGCTTTGGTTACAATACCATCCCCCATTAAGAAGTTAAGCTTCTTGCCAACAATTCCCCGGTGTAATGCGCATTCACCATAGAGTTTTAAAAGAAAGTTGGGGTACAAATTATCTGTACCAAAGCTCACCCATCTATCATCACTGGTACTTTGTATTACTTCATCAGGTAATGGTGTAATACTTCTCGCAAACGTTAGTAATTCCTGAAATCCTTTATCTCCCGCACTCTTCTCACTCATTATTGTTTGTAAATCAAATATTCTTCGCTTCTGATAGGGCTTATGATTTCAGGTTCAGCTTCTTTGATTTGAATTAATAGTTTACCTGTTTCAATAATGCTGTTTGCATATTGGTAAACTTGGTAAGTATAGTACCCGGCTGGAATGCCGTTGAAAAGCGAAGTATCAACGGTAAATAAATCATACCTGCTATTTGAAGCTGATAGCTTATCAGAAAGCGAAATCTGATAAGTATCATTAGTTGCATCACCAGTAAAAGCCAACAGGTATTCCGGCTGATTTACCGTTACCTTTTCACTTAATGTGAGTATTAGTTTTTGCTTTGGCTTTGCTGTGTCAATCAGTATCATAATCCCTTGACATAAATAGTACGGGGGCATAAAAAAAACCCCTTAGCGATTAACTAAGAGGTTGAATGATTAAGCCTGATTAAGCTATTAAGCTGCTATCAATGCTGAAATGATTGCCGGGTCTACTGGTTGCAGAAATTCAGTATCTGAACCTGCTAAAGTGATAACCCTACCATTTGAACCTGTACCGGCGGCACCTTCCATGGTTTTAGCCATAAATTGGTTGTTTAATCCAAAAGCTACCCATGTACCGGTTTCCAAACGAACTAATGCAGCAACCGGATTTGATACCAGTTTTTCAACACCTTGCCTTGCAGCCAATGACCCAACATTTGATAAGGTAAAAGTTAACTCTTTGGTTATGTCATAACTTCCGTTATCGTTGTAGGTGTAAGTTTCCTTAATTGATGCTTGTTTAGCAACAGTACCGAATTTGACAAATTTTGTACTGCCTGTTTTTAAAGCTATTTCGGTTATTAAACCTGATGCAGATGATGAATAAACCTCTGTACTACCTGATACCGCTTTCAAGTCGGCAAAAGCAATCAAGTACACATCAGATTTTACACCATCCTTTGTATTTTTTCCGCAATCCCTTGCGGTTTGTAATAATGTTTCACACATAATTCACCCTCTCCTATCCTTTTTATTAAGCTACTTTAGAGTAGAAAATTTCATTGTGCATAGCAGTAGCAGTACCTAAAGAGTATTGAAAATCGATGTACAATTGCTTAGTTTCAGGTGAAAAATATTTGGTAGCAGTCGAAGCATCAGAATCCATATCGGTACCAGCGTATAAGCTGCGAAGCCTTGTAAATACAACTGTACCCGTTCCCACTAAACCTTCAACAATTTCCATAGGGCAATCTGTACCAAATAAAACTTTTTCAGTTGCGGGTACATAAAGATTCTTTTCACTCAAAGCAGCGATGTATAATTGGTAGTCAGCTTTTGAGATAAATAAGCGGAAATCCGGTTGTGTTCTTACCTCAACTTTAGTAGCTAAGAAACCATTTTTAAGTTTGTCAACAATGGTAGCACCAGTAGTTGAACCTGATAAGTTGATAGCTACGCCGGTTGCGCCTGATACCTTCATTTTTTTTAAGAAACCATCAAATCTGTTTAGATTTTTAGTTGCACCAGTGCCCGGTAAATTAACATCACCTTGCCATAAAGCCTGCTCATTGATACTTGCTATTGCAGCAGCTTGTTCATTGCCGATAAATTCAGCAAAAGCAGCGTTATCATAGTTTTGACCTTTGAACTTAGCTTTCAATTCTTCAACGGTAAATTTGTCAGTTAATTGACGGTTTGACCAGTTGGTTAAAGATTTGATTTCAGCAGGTTCAATGATAACTTGGTCAATCACCATACCACCTTGGGCGTTACGTTCTCCTGCATCAGTTGAATTGTCTTGTAAAACAACATCAACATCCGAAATTGGAATAGCTTGTTTGCCTTTAACGTTGGTTAATAGTTTGCCACTTTGGGCTAAGATTGATAGCGTACTTGCGCCTAAAATACTCTTGGTAATAAATTCTGTTGAATCCTGATTAGTATAATCAGGTAATTTGGTAACATCAAATGCCATTTTTTGTAATCCGTTATTGCTTGTAGAATAGGCTCGCTACTCTCTTTATTGAATCCTCTTGACTATCCTTCATCTCTGGTCGAGAATCCCGGGATTTTTCAGTAGGTATCTTTGATAATGCTATTATTGAATCATTGACTGTTAATAGCTGATTTTTGAATTCCGATACATCTTGTTTTGATGGTACCGCATTGATTGAATCCATTAAGGTTTTTATGGTGTCTTCTAAAGATTTAACCCTGCCTTCTAAAGCTTTTACAGCTTCGTCTTCTTTGGGTTTTTCATCTTCAGTGGTAGATTCTGCACCGGCTTCATCAGCCAATTCTTCATCTGCTGGCTTTGCTTCTTCACCACCTTGGATTGATTCAATTTTACCATCCTTAACAGTGATTACTTTATCATTTTCTAATGAGTAAACACCATCAGTAGCTGGCTCTGAACCATTGGATGTAGAGATTGAAACATCAGCACCAATTTCCATGGCAGATTCAATTGAAACATCACTATCCTTTACCTTAACAGCCTCAAAAACTTCTTTCTTTTCAGTGAAAAACTTTAAAAGCTTGTCAACTGAACCGATTAATTTTTCTAATTTCTTATTTTCCATTTTTTGGCTTATACCATAAATAGTATGTAAGCCCGGCTAATTAATTAACCAGTTCATTAATGGATGCTATCACCTCATTAATAGCTTTATCAAAATCATTGGCTTTAGATAATTCAACAGTAGTTTGAGTATCGATTGCTCTGAAGATTCCCTCAACAGAAAAGCCTTTAATTTTTCCAGCTTTGATATTCTGCCAAACTGAATCATTAAGGATTTTAACCCCTATAATCCAGCTACCATCAGGACAATCAATCCCTTTGGGTGCGTTGATTCCTTTTTCTTGGTCGGTAATGTAGGATTGAAATATTAGCGATTCTGCTGGTATTAATGTATGCTCAATGTTGGTGCTATTAAAAAGTCCTTTTTGAGCAAAGACCTGCGCAATTTGACGAATTGTTTGCTTTGAGAACGTTGCCATGTATTCCCCGTTTTGCTCTGAATTTCTATAGATAGGCACATCAGGTATCATAGCAGCACCTAACAATTCTTTTCGCTCATCATTAATTGAAAATTTTTCAATTGCTGTATCTTTTGAAAATGCAATGAAATCGCTTTCAATTGCAGCGTTTTCAACTAAAGCTACAGCCGAAACAAATGAATTATCTTCAGGATTAATGGTTAGTTCTATAAGTGGTAATTTTTTCATTTTATGTGATTAGGTTTAGATTGTTGACTGAGAATTGAAATAATTGGTCTTGCTTTTTTGCTTTTCCAAATCCTTATCAACGATGTATGCTCTTATATTTCGAGTTTGTTTAGCAGTATTATCAATTGATTGCCTGATTTCATTGGTGCCATTATTCTCCCGGTTTATTACCTGACTGTTTATCACAGGTGCGGTTACGCTTCCACCACCAGTACCGCCACCAACAGTTGGAACTTTTGTGTCAATTATTTTACGTACCTGTTCAAAGCCTACAGCACCGGTTGCTATCGCTTGCGCTATTGCATAACCCGGTATGGGTACACCTGCAAATGCTCTTAGCTGTCCCGCAATGGCTGAATAGGTGTTGATAAGAGAAGATGCAACCGCTAAAGATTTTCCTGCCAATGTGTTTTGACCTAAAATTTCTGATGCTGTACCTGCTGCTGCTCCAACGGCATCATACATTTTAAGCTTATTATCAAATTCAGCTTGCGCTATTTGTTTCTTAGCATCAGCAGCCTCTTTCTCCGTATCTGTTAAGGTTTTATTGTGTTCAGCAGTTAACAGTTCAATTTCTTCTTGTTGCCCTTCAAGCTGTGTTCGTTTAAGTTCAAAGGCGGCATTTTCAGCATCAAAGCGGGCTTTAGCTAAATTCTCAACCTTAATCCTTGCTTCATCCGGCGTATCAGTTTCACTTGGACGGTTTATATCTTCAGCAATGGCTAAATCAGTTTGGGCTTTGTTGCTGGTGCTTGACGCTTTAGCTTCTGCTGTGTTCTGATTGAGTTGAAAAAATCTATCTTGCTGAATAATTGCCTGCTGTTGCGGTGTAGCATTCTTTAGAAGTTCATCAGCTTTTTTATTAATTTCAATCGCTCTTTTTTCGTAAGAATTTAGGTAAGCAGTCTGAACTTCATCATCGTATGCCTTAATTAAATCATCATACTTTTTCGTGATAACCGCCTCTTCAGCTTTACGGGCTTCTGTCAGGGTTTTAAATTGCTGGTTATAATCTTTAATATCTTTTTTCCGCTTCTCTAATAGCGTGAACTCCTTTTTATACTTTATATCAAGGTTTTCAAGTTCAATATCACGTTGAGATTTACTTGAATCAGTTACTATTTTCTTAGCATCATCATTTTGCTTTTTAAGTTCATCTAAATCAGCTTTTAACTTAGCTTTAGCATCATCAGAATACTTTTTAGCAAGTGCTTTAGCTTCATCATTTCGCTTTTTTTGTTCTGCTGCCTGTGCTACTGCGTATTCCTGTTTAAGCTTTTTAGTTTCCTCTTCATTACCTTTAGCAAGCTCTAACTGGTCTTTGTAAAGCAGTTGCTGTAGCTTGGTAACATCTTTACCTGCTGCCTTTTGAATTTCGATACGGTTCTTTAGATTTTCAACCTCTTTTGTTAGCTGTTCTTTGCGGTGAGCTTCTCTTTGGTCTGCCAATTTTGATGCTACACCGGATTGATAATTACTTATGACATTGAAGTCATTAACCAATTGGTTTGCCCCTTCTTTAAATTCAGCTATCGCCCCTTTAAAATCACCTGTCATTACTCTGTACAGGACTTTAAATTGAAGTATCAGTGCATCAATAGGGGCTTTAAGTACATTTATGATAACATTACCTACCCCATAAATTACCTGCATAATCTTATCAAAACCACCTTTAGTATCATTCAATGCTGGAATCAGTTTTTGTACAGACGCTTTTAGATTATCCCAATTAGTAACCAAATAAGCTACGGCTGAAATAAGCAAACCTATTCCAATAGCGGATAAAGCACCACGTAGGGTAATAGCACTGGCTGTAGCTGTATTATTTGCTGCTGTTACACCTTGGGTCGCTGTTGCTTGTGCTGTTGATGCTGCTGCCTGTACATTTTGCGCTTGGGTTTGAGCTTGTGTAGCTGTAGTGGTGATGCCTAATAATCTGCCTAAATCTTTAAAATTATCTACTATATCATCCAATGATGTGAGTGCATCATTAAAAGCCATCAAGCCCTGCAACTTTGCAATAGTCTTAGCTGCATCATCAGATTCAACACCTAAAAAAGCCATAGCCCCGGTGTAACCTTGTAAGGCTTTAGCACCGGCACTTGCAAAATTTGCAAAGACCTTAAAACGATTTTCGCCGTTGAAGTTGGAAATTGAATTATTTACCTCATCAATATCATTCCTAAGTTGAGCAACCCTTGATGCAGTTTGAGCGAATTGAGCAGTGTTTTGCTGCCCTAACGAAGCCATCCTTTGAAGGTCGTTATTAGCATCCCGCAATTGTTGGCGCAAAGTTCTCACAGGGGCGGCCATGTTGGCCTGCCCTGTTCGTTGCGCCGTGTTATTTAGCTGCTGTACCTGTTGAGTAGCTGCCTGAATTTGCTGCTGCCCCTGAACCCCAATATTTATTAAGACGTTAGATTGTTGAGTATTACCTCCGTTGTTTGCCATCTATTCCTTTCGGATAAATAGTCCGCATTAAAGCTTTAAAGATTGATTTTTTGCAGCTTGACAGTTGAAGGCTCTAACCTATTTTTATATTCAACTTCTAACATCTTGTAATAAGCATTACCGTACTGGTTATTGATGAATACCGGCACCCGCATATCTAAATTTGATATATCTGCTTCACTAAGCAGCACATCAGTTTCCAGCAATACATTGTTCAAATCGGTAAGCTCCTTTATTTGGTTGCTGTAGTACCTATCATAGCTATTTGGTATTGCTTGCACTTGTGGAACATCAGCCGGAAAATAGTATTGAGCAGCAATACCAAAATTCAAGTCTGCCATGTAAGTATTATCTGTTAATCCGGTAGCAAACTTTATATGTCCTACTTGTGGGTAAAAGGTAAACTTATGATTAGGTTCAAATGGAATAGGTATTTCAGGTGTGAAGTTGAAAGTACTACCGTTGAAACTCATATTACCGATTTGATAACCCTCACAATCTTTCAAACCATTGTAGTACATAATCCTGATATTGCTTTTGTAAGTACTTCTAAAATTGTTGGATTCCAGCTTATAAATCTCCGGTGTAATTCTCCTGGTATTATTGTATTGAACTAAAGGCGTTGGTGAAAAAACCAATTCAATTTTCTTTTCATCTGCGGTACCTATGCTATCTATTTCAGCATAAGCACCATAAATTTCACCATATTTAGAAGTGTATAGACTGTTGAAATAATCCGAATCAGCTTTATAAGTGAAAGAATATTTCTTTGCCAATTCTCCATAAGATGAAAAAGTTACTTTACTTGAATAGTCAACCTTTTTGGTGTAGTCTAAGGCTGTTGATTGTATATTTTCAGGCTTGCAATAAGAGTAATAATCATTGTAGGTCTGGAAAATGATATGCTTTGGATTATCAAGCGTTGAATAGGTGTACAGGTTCAATAGCATAGAAAGACTTTTAACAAAATCCTTTTGCTTGATATTGGTAACTGGTGCCGGGCTTATATAATCACCGGATTTTACGTTATAATTTACAACTGCACCAGTTTCAAATTTTAAATTGGTTATGTTACTATTTAGGTTAATAATTGAACCATTGAAGTCAAGTCTTATAGCAAACTGTTTACCTACTTGAAACGTGCGTTGCGGAATTATTAACTCTACATACTTGCTTTGGCTGTTATTATTTAAACTCATAAACAGATTTTCCACCACTACCGTAAATTCCTCTGTTGTGCTTGAACGCTCCAATAATTTGATACGGAAATCAGCATTACCATTAAGGGTTGCCGAATAATTGAAGCTTACCTTACCATCAGTTTTAAACTCCCTTACAACTGTAAATACGTTACCAGTTTCACCATCTTCATTTGGATATGGAGTGCTATTGCCTTCAATGCTGGATAAATAATCAACCCGGTATGGAAACCTTAAATAACGTCTTTGCTCCTGTAAATCACCGCTTGCTTTATTTACCGGAATAGTGAACAAATTGGACATCATTAAAAAAGTATCACCAGCCATATTTTGGTTCATTACATCACTGTCATTCGGTATTATAAGCCTGTTAAAGTCTTCAATAAATTCTGTGTTTCCTTTCACCTCATAAGTGAATCCTGAAAGCTCCGGCTGGTCAAATATTTTATTCAAATATTCTTTGACATAAATGGCTGGTCTGAAATTATTAATGTGGATTTTATTAACGTCTGATGGGTATGGTGAACTCACATCACCATAATTTATGAACGGGTATAAATATCCTTTACCGGTTTCCATGGCAACGGTGTTACCGCTTATTGTGATATTAGAATCCCAACTATCAGTAATATGTCTTACATCAAACTGGTGGTTATATTCAGTAAAATCTAACTCAGATAATAGCTTATCTCCCAACAGCGAATAAAAATTGAAGATGTTACCGGTAATGATACATTCATAGCTTATTTTACCATCATCAATTATAGCGTTACTAAACTTTAAATATCCTTTTAATATGGGCGTTGAGTTTTCAAGCACCAAGCATTCAACAGGTTTATTAACTGAGAAATTGACAAATAAGCTCTCTTGAATATTAGGGTCAACATGGCGGGATTGATTAAATACGTTACCAAATACCCTGTTATTATTCTTGGTTCCAGCAAATGTGATATTCTTTGATAAGGTGTCTTTTTTCTGTGATATGTCTTTTATATCGGTAAGTGAAAATGTGGTTGAGATATCTAATCCCTCAGTATCAAGTTCAGCATAATTGCCATTAGGTTCTAATAAATAAATCTTGTAGTTTAAGCCCTGCATACCATAAATAGTATGCTTACATAAAATGAAAATCAGATTTTACCTAACCCTTACCATTCTCTGTATCGCATTCAATTGCTTCGCCAATAAAGAGAGAATTGATAGCAGTGCTTATATTAAAAAGAGCGTTGCGCAACTGCAAGACAGCTTAATAAGTGTTAATAAGCAATTGGCAGAACTCAAACACTCAGTTGAGATTGCTCAAAACGACATATCAAGTAATAGCAGTTCTGTTGCAAATGTATTAGCAAGTGCTGGAATTACATTAGGTATAATAGCATTATCCTTGACGGGCTTGGGGTTTTGGATAAGTAATAGGGCAACTACAGTACAAAATATCTTAACCCAAGTAAATGAGGCGTTAAGCAAAACTGAAAAAGTGAAGGTTGATGTTCAAAATCTTTCGAATAAAATGCAAGATAATTTGAGTCAGCTTTTTAAAGACCTTCAGGACGAAGAATTGAAGAGCATCCTAAATCTTATTTTAAAAAATCCTTCACATTTCAACCTTTACTTCCCTTTTATAAACGCCAAAGAAACGGCACCTAAAAACCAACTTCAATTATTCATTGATGTATTAGATAGCGTTGATATAGGTGACAAAAACATTGTTTATCACTTAATAACTAAGTTTTATCAACCGTCTATATTTTTGGAAAATGAGAATTTGCTAAAGGTGATTATGAAAACACCTGATTTAATATATACATTGTCAACATCAGATGAAATTTTGGATTACACTTTGGATGTTCTTAGTATAAGATATAAAGAGCGAGGTCTAACACAAGATGAAGATAGATTTGTCAAGCATTATTTTATACCTTTTGCGAGGCAAAATAGCTTTACAGTGCCGAATCCATTTTATATTAAAATCATTGAAAAATTCAGTATTGAATATTATCTAAAACACGAAAAACCCAATCTAACAATTAATGATTTGAATAGGCTTATAGTAACATTTTTATCAATCGAACCATTAAAGTATTCGAATACCCAACAATACATGGCATATAACGCATTTAAGCAATATTTAGTGGAGAACAATTATAACTTTAAGATTAACGCTTATGACGATGACCCAATAGCCCCTGAATTTTTTAACTATCTAACCGATAGAAGATTTTTCAAAATTACAGAGGAAATATAACGCTATCTACCCAAAGCTTGATTATATGCCTTGGTTAGATTGCTAAAATTGACCATATCAGAATCTGTAAATCCTTTAGCTATAAAAGCAGTACCTAAAGTTACATCCGAAAAATAGTTTAACTCGATGGAGTTATTTCTATAAGCCAATAGATATACTGGTACATTACCACCTGTAAGTGGTATTGTAGCACTTGCAGTACCAGCTATCGTATTACCGTCCCAAAGTTTTACTGTTCCGCTGTTATTTGATACCGCTAAGAATCCGGTTTTTGCTCTGTCTAAAGTGGCACCTGATGTTAAACCGCCTGTAGTTCTTGCTAATTCACCCTGTGTAATATTAGAAAAGTTCCTTGCTAAAACTAATCTGCTGATACTTGTTGATGCGGATGATGTGCTGGCACCTCCCATTACAACCCGGCTGTTGGTATCAGCAACTTCACCAGTGGTATTGTAAAAACCTGCACAAGTGCTGCTCAGTGTACCAGTCCAATAGTAATTTGAATTAGCTGAACGTTGCGCATTTCTATCACCAACAAAGCCGTTAGCAGTGTGCGCACTGGTAGCATCATTTGAGAATGTTAATCTATATGCAGCATCGGTATCTTGGTAGTTCTTGAAATTGTATTTATGATAAGTTGCTGTTGAACCGATAAAAGGATATAAAACTTCAATCTTATCCCATAGGTTAGCAGTTACTAAACCATCATAGTATGATTGTAATGCTGTTTTTTCGTTTGTGGTTAGCGTACCACCACCCAAAGCATTAAAGTTATTTACATAGGTTGATACATCTGATGATTGACCCAACCCGAAAGAACTGAAATCAGCTCCTTCTATTATTAATTTGAATTTCATTATTAAGCTGCTTGTTTGAAGTGTAGGTTGAGAATATTACCTACATAATCCGCTAATCGTGCGTGACCTGCTATGTTAGGGTGTAGACCATCCGGTGACCAAGGCGAAGTACCACCGCTGACCATATTGTAGTAATTGAACCCGCTATTTTGATAGGTATCAATAATAATGATACTGTAATCCTTAGCTACCTTTTGAATCGCATCCTGATAATCCGACATATAAAAGCCTGTAGTAGCATTCTGCGATGGAAAACCCCTATCTGCCCTTTGCATCGGGGTCATAAAGAAGATTTTTGAACCCTTGTATCTGTCTTGTAATGAGTGAAACAGATACTTTAATGCACTATAAAAAGTGGTTTTGCCTGTTTCAGAATCGGCATAAGTGCCCAAAGGAATATTCTGACCACCAAAATCATTAGTACCACCAAATACTACAACCGCATCAGGGTTAAAAGTTGAGTTTAAAGACTGCCAACGGCTATCAGTGGTAAAGGCTGATACTCCGGATTTTTGCGCTATACAAGAACCTGGTACTCCATTAGCGTAAACATTGCAACCGTACCTATCACGGATTAAACCCCAATAGATATTGTTAGCTGTTATGCCATCTTGTGAACGTGGTGCAGTAGTGATTGAATCACCTAAGAAAGCTATGTTCTTTCCTTTAAGGTTGTTCCAGCTATCCGTTGCCCCGGTGACTTTATTGCGGTATAAAAGATTACCATCAATTGTTAATCTTAAAGCATTGTACCCGTTGGAATCTTGAATGCTGAATAAATCGGTATCGCTTTGCTGTAAAGCTTTGAGGTATTCCAAAGAATTAACTGATGCAGTTACATTTGAAACTTGTGTTACCAATGTTGCGCCACTTGTTAAATCAAACTTGGCTTCAACAGCAGTCTTAGTAAGGTTAGCTAATTCTGAAAAAGCAGCACCTACAGTTGATGCCGGTATAGATTTAGGTTCGGTTTTGTTAGATATATTAGCTGTTACACCGGAAACGAAAATTGAAATGTCCATTTATCTCTTTGTTTGAGATAAATAGTCTGTTTACGGGTTAGAACTTCAAGCCTGATTCACTTACTTTGAATTCCAATTCCAACCTTTTATTTCCGGTTGAGTACTGCTTGTTGTTCAAGTTATATGATTTGTTATTAATCGTGATAGGTAAGAAAACTCCATTGCTTAACTTCACATACACCTTTTCAGAATCAATAATTGATTTAAGCCATTGTGCAGTTTTAATGTTCAGGACATCTGAGAATACTTTATAAGTTGATTCACTTACTTTGTGGTAAACAACATCCGTTTCGTTATAAACCCCATCAGTTATATTGGTGTAGTCACCAGCCGAATTAATTTGATATGGGTATGTTTTGATAATAGATTTTTCAACGCTTATAGTTTCAGCCGGGTTGAACATGGTAACGGAATCAAACCCACCTAAGCGATTACTAAATACAATTTGTACAGGTTCACCTATGCACTTATCATTTTTTAAAATGTATGTTCTGAGTTCAGATTTTGGATTATTGTTACTGTCAAGAATCTGAACGGTATAATAGTTGGCATTATTTATTCCATAATTTGAACCAAACGTATCAGTGAACATTTCATCAAATGAATAGTTACCATACAAGTTTGAAAGAGCATTACCGTAGTAATTTTGGATTGCGTTAGGACTTACGTTCAACCGGTAAGCTTTAGTGTTTGCTGTAATTCCAGATAGCGAATGAGAACCCAAAAGCGTATGCCCAAAACCATAAAACTTGAACTCAACTTTACCATTGATACCAGCATTAAGAAAATATAAATACTCGTTGCTTCCCCTATAAGTATTACTTATTTGTGGTTTATCATTAAGGAACTTTATAGTAGCGGAAAGTGCATTAACTGCATAATCCATATAGGCAAAATCAGTAAATTGAATTCTGTCAAATTCGGCGTTCCAAACATTATAAATATCCGTTGTAAGGGTTGAACCAGTAACAACAGTGCTTCCGGAAAGATAGTTATCTGTAATACTTAATTGATACGCTTTTACAAGCTTGCTGACAGGCTGCAATAGGTCAACCGATGGTAATAATTGACTGTAAACAAAAGAGTTTAATACTGAAGATAAATCACATACAGCACCATTGTTCAAATTAGGCAATGATTGATATTTCTGATTGGCAATTAAGCCCCCGGTTTCACCATCAAGAACTTGAACATTGAAATATAAAGTACCCGGCTTTTCTGAAGTAAACTTGAATTGTATGGGTGAATTAGCCGGTGTAAAATTTTGTGGTTGCTTATCTATTGAAATCATCAAATGCTTTCAAATAAATAGTCTGCCTGTCATTATATTTGAGAAAACTTAAACCCTAATATATGCTATTAAAATTCCAAGGGAACGGCGCAATGCTTAAAACGCCATTTGAGATTGAGCTTCCGGATTTAACTATAATTACCGGTGCCAACGGTTCCGGTAAAAGTCAGTTGTTGTCAACTGTTGAAATGGAGGGCAACTTCATCCAAGATGGTAAGACTTTAAATGCTCACTACATACCGAACCAAAGGTTTAATCCCACAAATGGTGGGCAACAATCTGTTCAGCAAGACTATTCAAATTTAAAAAAACTACTAATAGTTTGCCAGACGCTATCTGTTGCTTCTCAAATAAACCCAACATTAGATTTCAAGAACTATCATATAATTAATGAAACATTAAGAAACTCATTTTTAAGACCTGATAAAGCATATTACAATGATGCGGTGATTGAAGTTGATTCATCTGAGGCTCACCTTTTAAATAGTGTGGCAGAAAACAGTAAAAAGAGGCTTCAGGATTTAAAGTTTTATGATTTTACTATTTATCAGCCAATAGTTGGTTATGATATATTTGAAGCTAATCTGTCACAGATTTTTAAACAATACATTTATCGTCTAAGATTTGAGACTGAAAAGCCGATAGATATCGAAGCACCTTGGATTTTCCTTAATAAGATTTTAAAAAAAGCTAATTCGGCTTACCAAGTCAAGACACCTGATATAACCTCTGATGTCTTCGATGTTGTTCTTTTGAACAAAAGTGAGGAAGAAATAAGATTTGAATTCTTGTCGTCAGGTGAGAAGGTAATTATGTCGTTAATTTTTGCCTTATACAACTCAAGTGCCGGTTTGATTGAATCGCTTCCTAAAGTAATTATGCTCGATGAACCGGATGCAAGCTTACATCCTACAATGTGTAAAGACTTTTTTGAAGTAGTGAATAACGTCTTTATTGTGGAAAATAAGATAAAAGTTATTATTACAACTCATTCACCAACAACCGTTGCGCTTGCACCTAACGACGATTGCATTTTCGAAATGCGTAATCGAAAATTACAAAAATCAAATAAAGCTACTGCTATTAAGTCCCTAACAGTTGGCTTAAAAAACCTTAGTATCTATTACACTCATAAAAAACAAATTTTTGTAGAGGCAGCAATTGACGCTAAATTCTTAGAATCGGTTTATGAAAAAATACAATTAGAACCAGACATTTCACTAAATTTTATATCAACTGCAAGCAATAAAGACAACTCAGGAGGAGGCTACTCAAAAGTGCGGCAAATAGTAAAAGATTTGTATGATAGTGGTAATAAAAGCATTGCTGGGGTTATAGATTATGATTTGAATAATGAGGAAAACGAAAGAGTAATAGTAATAGGTCAAAAGGAACGAAGAAACCTTGATTCATATATTTTTGACCCATTATTTTTTGCGTTATTCCTTCTAAAAGAAAATCATCCGAATCACAATGAGAAGTTTGGAATAGATAAAACGATGGATTTTCTGAAGTACCAAGATTTAAGCGAATTGCAACTTCAAAACTTGTCTAACATTGTATTAGATAATCTTAGTCAAAATGCAGATAAAGGCGACATTAAAGATAATGTATTGGTACAAATACCACTTTACAATAAAAAAGTTATCTTAATACCTAAGTGGTATCTTAATGCTAAGAAAGAGGTGATAGTAGCTTTGTACAAAGCCACTTATCCTACGTATTTTTCAAGGTATAAAAACGAAAATTCACTTAAAAATGAACTTATAAAAAACTATTTAAGTGTCTATGTCGGGTTACTTCCATCAAGCTTAATTATAACATTTGAAAGACTTCAAGACCTATCTTTTAATTAAGGCTTTTTTAACCAAATCAGTACCATACTGGTCTTTGATTGATGATGTGATAAAACTGGCAGCAAAGTTTGTTACTGATTTTGTTACATCATCAACCAGTTTTGGCAGTTCCTTGGAGAAGACATTTTTAGGGGCAAAACCAGTTTGATAAACAGAATTCGCCATGGCGAAGGCTACGCTATTAATTGCAGCTTCATCACCTTCTGAATCACTAAAAGGTGAACCCGCATTTGAATCATAAAATTCTTCATTTCTTAAATTCAAATTTTTACGTTTGATATAATCCTTAAAAGCACTTGCCGGAGGCTTCTTATCAGAGTATTTGAAAGGGCTATTGGGTGCTTTTACATTACTTACAGCACCTTGCACGCCTTTGTCAACATAAATTAGATAAGGCTTGCCTATTATATCAATGCCGGTATCAGATACATTCATCCTTAAATCGGCTATTTCACCAGTGTTGGCAATACCAACAGCATTAATGTTTTGCTGTACACGTTGAATAAAGTTTGCTACATCTGATTCCATAGTGTTAAAAACTTCCTCAGTTGAAAACTCTGAACGGCTGGAACCAATGCTATCAAGCTGTGATAGAGCATCAGCACGGGCTTGCCTTGATGCGCTGGTGATTGATTGTCTTGCCATTATTCGTATTTTGCGTTGTATTAATTGGATTATTGTTAGATTAAATATTTAATCTTAATTGATTAATGCACCGGGCAAGACAGGGGGTCTTGTCCGCTTTTTTACTTTTTCGCTCTGCTTTCTATCAGTTCTACCTTTGCCGATAAATACCCGGCTAATGTCAAAACCTCTAAAACCGGTTTATTCATCACGATAAAAAAGCTGGTTAAAGATTCTTTTGCTACCTGCATTGCAAGGTCAATCCACCCCCATTGATTTTTAAATTTATCTTCAGTGTGCTTCTGCAATTCACCCATTACCGAGCCTTGCACATCTTCAATATCAATTTCAGATTCTGTTTCGCCATCTGTTTGCCCAAAGAGCGTTTCAATGATTGAATTGATTTGTTTGTTAGCTTGTTCAGCATAAAAAAACAAGCAACCACCTCCGGGATTGTCAAAAGGCTTAACTCATCAGCGGTTTTATCTTTTATAATCAGCTTTAATATCTTTTCCATGTTATCCCATTGGGATAACCTCAACTTCTGATAACTCACAAATTCATCATAGGTAAGTTCAGTATCAGCTTTTAATTTAAGCGTTGTTTTAACCTCCGGGATAGCCTCATTCAGAAACTGCAACCGCTGAAGCATTGGCACCAGTTCAGTAGCTGGTAAGCGTTCCAAATCAATTACAGGTATATCAAGAAATATTGATAGCGGTATTAATGTGATGTAGCTGTTAAATTCTTCTTCATCCCATCCATCCGGTAATTCTGCCGGTATAGATTGAATGACTTTAATGTAGGTTTTATAATTTATATCGTGGTAGCTGGTCGGTAATTTATCAATCAATTGCATTGTAGCTTTGATTATAAATAGTCAGTTGATTTAATTATTTATATTTACAATAATTGATTTAATAATGATGCAACAACTCAATAAAGAACAAATTAAGCATAGCCGCAATCCTGAATTTATGAATGAGGTTTTATGTAACAAATTTGAAAATGAAAGTTATGATATTACATTCAGTGTTGTTTCACCAAACGTAATAAGAGGAACGTTTAAAAGCAAACTTGATGGAGAGGTGTATGAATCTAATTTTGGTTTACCGTCTGATTCTAACGGAAAAAAAATACGGTCAGAAAATCACTCCAATATTAAACCACTGACTTTTGTAGGCTTTACTAAAAATTCTTTTGTACCATATATTCCGCCGTATTTAGAGATAGAAACAAATGAATTTATTGCATTCCTTAATGAGGGCTTAATCTCTGTCCAAGATAACCGAGGAATGACCGAACTTAATAATCCCATTATTGATGATGAAATTAAAACGATTGATGATATTCCGTTTTAGACTTTACTCGTTGGAATAACTCTTAAAGATGGTGAAATAAATATATAAAGTGAATCCCTACGAACTTCCATGTTCTTTTTATCTGAACCAAGTAGGTTGAACCAAACTACATAGCCCTTGAAGTTTTTAGTATTAATTTTTTTGTTTTTTATTTTCTTATCTAAATTATCAATCTGAGAGTTTACAAGTTTAGCTGAATCTAAATATTTTTGACTTTTTGCACTTAACTCTTTTGCTCTACTTACTTCAGTCTTCACCTTGTCCTTTGCTATATCTCCTAAAACATCTGATTCGAGAATGTTATAGTATAATGAAGCTTGTTGAGCGTTCAAACTCGCAGATTTATAGGCTAATTCTGTTTGTGAATTGTATGACTTTACCATTGACATAAAAAATTCAAAGTCTCTGGATTTATTTGAAATCTGCTGTTGAGCGATTTTTAAGTCACTAAGTGTATCTATTTTGAAAATCGTTAATGAGTCCATTTTATAAATCAAACTATCTTGCTTAACGACATTTGAAATAATGGGTAGGAACTGTTCCTTTAATTTTTCTTCTTTAGATTTACAAGAAATGAGAAATGCGATTAAGGTGATAATAGTTAGATAACGTTTCATAAATAAGGTTTCTCCAAATATAGTTAACCAAAGCTAAACCCTGCCAAGAAATTTATCGGTATCTGCTTCTTATAGCGATTTGCAAGGGCTAAGGCTATTACACAATCATCAAACCCACCGGGTGCATTACCATATTTAATGTAGCCGGTACTTGTATAACTATATTCAAATATTGAAAGCTCATTTGCGGTAATCTCGTTGAATTTAAGATTGCCTTTTTCAATGTCCAGAATGAGTTCCGTGATTAACTTTGGCTTTGTAGCGGATGTAAATTCAAATCCCAGGATATTTGGTACTCCCTCGCTTTGAAGGCTCTCAAATATGCCATCACCAACGCTACCATGTGTGCTATCAATTACTTTCAATATGCTTGATGGTAATGCTTTAATGCGCTGTTTGGTATATTCATTATCACGCTGGAACCTTTCAAAGTAACACATAGCACCATCCGAATCTAAACCAGTAATACACGTATAATCGTGATACTTGGCAATGTCAATCCCGTATACAACCGGCTTTTTTTTTGATAAGGTTGTGATGGTATTAGCTTCAATAAAATGTGATGCAACAACTGAATTACTATTAGCATTTGCAATCGCTAAATACTCTTGTTGATATGCTGAATCCGGCAATGAAGCCTTTGCTGATTCAATCTCTGATTTGCTTATGTATGGGTTATCGTAAGTGCTGTAATGGAATGATTCCCATTCTGTATTGGATTCATCCAAGCCCTTTAGATAAAGGCTGTAGAAGTAATTTTTACCACGTGGGGTTGATATAAACAAAGCATCACCCGCATAATCCGTCAAACATGGTCGGATGCTATTTAACCAAGCTGATTCTATGTCCGAGATATAAGCAGCTTCATCAATTATTACGGTGTGAAATTTTCTACCTCTAAAGCTGTCCAACCTCTCACCAGTTAAGAAACTTAGTGAGCCACCGGTTTTAAGCGTAATAATAAGGTCGGTTTTATTAGCTGATTGAATTAGTTGAACCGGAATAACCTTGATTATCTCCTGAAAAAATATCTTACTTAATTGATATGTTGGCGTAACGTAGGCGATATGCTTTTTGTTAAGCATACCAAGTATTGAAATGATTTGAGATATCAGCGATTTACCCCAACGCCTACCGCATAGGAGTACTTTAAATCTTGCTTTGCTATCAAGTACTTTTTGCTGTCCGGTATGTGGTTTAGGTAGATTTATATTAACGTCCAATACATTTGTGGAGTCCTGATTTTTCCGGCTTTTATATGAGAATTGGCTGCGATTTTGGCACCTTTCACCAAAAGATGCCCTTTACAGTATCAAAAACCGCATATATTGGTTAGTGATTCCTAAACCAGTTAGCAGCCGGACGGCTTAGACAGTACCGTTTTATTCTTATAATCCCGCCATGGGGCATATACTTTTAACGATGATTAAAACGGTTCTTCAATATCAAGCCCGGCATCATCATTAGGTTTATCAATCTGACTATCTGTAAAGCTCACGGTGATGTTAATTTCACCTGAATGCTCAACTGTATCATCTGATTTGGATAATTGAGGCATAACGTATTTAGCAACCGCATTAAGAATAGTCCATTGCTTGAACTCACTCATTTGTTCAAGGTCTGCTTCTAATTCTTCAATCTTATTGGATAGCACAAGCTGTATCTTATCCCTAATTTCCTGTGTAGTTTTGTTTTTAACGCCCGGTTTCCTGCCTCCGGTTTTCGCTCTCCCCTTTTGAAATCCCATCTATTTATCTTCTGTTATGAATAAATAGTATGTGCAAGAGCAGATTGAGAATTGCGCCCGAAAAATTTATGAGTTTTTGTATTTTAGACCTGAACTTACAGCCTTATAGATATATGAAGAATTTATACCTGACCTTGATTTTCGCATTAACCACAATGTTAACCATTGCTCAAACTACTGAGCATCTTTCTTTCAAGGGCGTTCCAATAGACGGAACACTCAATCAGTTTATTTCTAAAATTAAAAATATTGGTTTTACACATTTAGGAACCGAAAGTGGGATTGCAGCACTAAAAGGTGATTTTGCAGGCTACAAAAGTTGTATTGTTAGTGTTGGAACATTAAGCCAGCAAGATTTGGTGTACAAAATTGGCGTTGCTTTTCCAGAGAAAGATACTTGGTCAAGCCTTTCAGGTGATTACTTTAATTTGAAAGAAATGCTAACGCAAAAATACGGTAAGCCTTCTGATGTCGTAGAAAAATTTGATGGTCTTATTTCTGAACCGAAAGATGACGAATCCAAATTTCGTAATGTTAAATATGACAAATGCAGGTATAATTCAATTTGGACTACCAAAAATGGCGACATAGAATTATCAATAGCTTATAAGAATTTCAGTTGTTATGTCAAATTAGCCTATTTTGACAAAGAAAATTCAGCCAAAATAAAAGCAAAAGCTATAGATGATTTATAATGTTTAGGCTTTTTTAACCTTATCAACAAAATCAACCTTATGTTTAATACTATTGATGCAAATTGGGTGTCAGCAATTATTTCGGGACTTGCATTATTAGCAACAGTCTATACTTTATGGGACACTCGTAAGGATGCTGATAAAATCCAGCAACAAGTAAACTCCCTCTCTAAACTTGCTAAATTATATGAATTAAGTAGACGTGATAATATAATGCCGAGTATAGAAGTAGGGAATATATGGGTGGGAAATGATTGGAATAACGTAGTAAGTTTAAGAAATTCTGGCTCAACAGCTTACGAATTCCAAGTCATTGAAATCAATTTTAAAGGCATTAAGGTTATATCTATTCCGACAAGGAAAGAAACTTTTAAATCAAACGATGGCAAAGATTTAAAAATCGATTTGAATCCTATCGAAGAAGAAAAAATTTCTCGTGGAGAATATGAACATCTACTGTTAAAAATTTCATTTAACAATTCAGATGGAAATCAATTTGTCCAAACTTTGGAGAAAAACAAACATGGAAACATTCCACATTTACCAATATTGATAGTTTAGATTATGAGCGACGAAAAAACGGATAATATAAAAAAGGTAATTGAGTATATTCCTGCTTTTACTGCGTTTATAATAGCATTTAGTTGTGTTAAGTTTTGGTCTTACTATCAGGTGTTTGATTTAAACATCTTCAGATATACGGATTTAAACGACTTCGTAGTTGAGGCTTTAACTGACTTATTTAGAATGTCCTTTGCTACTCTTTTTGGATTATCAATAAAAGCACCTTACAAGTTTTCGTCAGACACGAGTATTCACCCAAAAGGTTCACAGGAATGGCTTTTTGAAAAAGGGAAATCATTTATAAAATTAATTGAGATTTTGTGCTATATCATATTAGGCATACTTACAATACTTACTTTGTATAAGTATTTTTATGGTAAATGGAGTATGTATTCGAAACGCACAATGTTATCTATGTGCGCTGCATCCTTAGCTATTATCTCATCACAGCAAATACCATTAAACTACCTTAAAAACAACCTGAAATCATTTAGTAGAACCACATTTATAATACTTTGGATATTACCAATTTATTTCATATTACATATATTATATGCTTATAATGATGCACTTAACGTCCGTTACAATCACACTACAGTTAATACGTTTATAGTTACATCATCCAATAAGGTCATATCTACATCAAGCAACTATTATATCGGAGAAACTAATAGCTATTTAATATTTTATGATGAGAAAGAGAACAAAAATGACATATACTATAAAAGTGATATTAAACAATTAAGTCTAAAAAGGAAAAACTAATTATTGTTTTTTAATTTGATTTTGAATCACTTGCATCTCTCTTATCATATCTTCTTTGGCTTGCTTCCGCTCTTTAGATGGTGAACCTGGCTTTTGCTTACCAAGCAGTTGGTAAAATACAAATCTTGCCTCCGGACTTAGCTGCTCAATTATCTGTTCGGGTGTAAAACCATACTCAGCTTCAAAATCTGATTGTGCTTCAGCATCATCAAAAATTATTAATTGCTTTTCCTGTCCATCATCGTCACTAAGCGATTCCAGCGGTGGTATGCTGTAATTCGTAGTATTAAACACTGAACCAAAACCTAATCTTGATACTAAGCAGGATTTCGGGTTATTAGTTCTCTTATCAATCGCAAAGCATTTTAATACTATGATGCGCATTAACAGGGCTATTATCCGAGTGCCTTTTACCTTTGAATTTTGATAAGCATCAATAAAATTATCAGTATCGTAATTCCATAAGTGCAGGAATGCTTCTTGGTAAATATCTTCTATGAAATCATTATCCTGTACACCATTATTTTGCAGTAGGTAACTTTTATACAAGCACCCTTTAATATATTGCTTTATGGGGTTTTCTTTTGATTTGGATTTAATCCCTAAGTAGTAACCGTCTATACGTCCGGTACGGTAAAATTCATTTATTATCTGTTCCTTTTGTTGTTGATTAGTCATTAATATTTAGTTGATAACACCCGCAATTGGTGTTTAATAGCAGTAGCAACCACCGGGGCGGTTACTGCAACTATGAGATATGAGGCTTCTTTTGTATAGAAAAAAGCGATTATTGAAACCCACCAAGCAAGTGAATTTACTGATAGCATTAGCTTTATTGATGGCTTTAACAATGTAAGCAGATTTTGAAAAACTGGTAACGTATGTAACCAATTTACTGTTAATGCTACTATGAGTATTTTAGTGAAAATCATCTTAATTGACTTTGTATCGCTTACCTAATTCTAACGGAATTTCAATCAAAAGCTTCTGTTTGATACCTACATCAATGGCGGTTTTATGCCTTAGATTCATTTGAAATATGCTTACATTAGTAATATCAATCTTACGGAGGTTGAACATGTACGCTATATCATCGTTGAAGAAACATAAATAGAATATAGCCGCTTTCTCATTAGCATCTGCTACAGCCTTTAAAGCATTTAATTTTTCAACTTCTAAAAAGGTGGTATCGTAGGTTGTTGATTTTAAATCACGATTTTTAACCTCAATAAAATAATTCACCGCTTCATCTGCTATTGATTGAGTTCTGCCTGAAAAATCCCAGCAAGAAAATATGTTATCGCTCTCAACAAGCTCATACTTGTTGAATAATCTTTTGGCTTTTTTCCTGCCAACGCTTTCTGTTAATTCAAATTCATTCATATTTTCTTAATATCATATTTTAACTCATCAAGGATTTCAATGATGCCATAGCAATCACTGTCTATCAATCTTACTTTATCATTTTGAGTGTCTATCATCAGATAGTAGTCTGCCGGGAGGTCTGCTATGAAATAGCACCCATAAAACTTAATTATTTTAACTGCTTCCATATCTATAAATACATCGATAAAAAATAGAAGTCACATTTTTAATAAACTTTTTTCAAATATTTTTTTTCATAAAAAAAGCCCCTCAAAAATTAATCTGAGAGGCTTTAAATTGTTGAAACGCTTTTATAAATCTTTTAACTGTTTTTCATCTTTAAGTTTTGGAGTGTACTTATTTTTTGATGCCTCATTTGAACATTTTAGCTGTTCCAAGACCTGTATCGAATAAGATAAACCTGAATAATATTGCTCATTACATTTATCATCATAGTAACTGCCCACAAATGCTGAAAAATGTATATCATCAGATTCACGGTTGTTATGATACGTTTTTGCAACTAATTTTCTTGTAATGCCGGTTAATTGATATACACAAGATGCAGTATCATATTTGATGGTTGATTCAGACTTTCCATATTTTTGGTCAAGCGCATTTACCACTTCGGTACTATAATCGCTCCTGAACTTGATTAGCTTATTTTTATAAAAAGTCAATTCAACGTTTTTAAGTTTCATTCCGGCAACTTCATATAACGCCAATCTGTATTCAGATACATCCGGGCAAGGGTCAACAATAATATCTGCTGCACCTTTACTAATTTTTGCGATGTATTTTTTGTCGAAAACGGGTATAGATGAAATCACCTTAACCTTTTTACATTTTTCTTCAGCATAGTTATATACTACTGAGGAATCAGACCCTATTTTGAAAACACCGATACCGGTAAATTTCTCCTGAGAAAATGAGTTGAAGTAGGCAAGTATTGCCGTTAATGACAGTAAAAGTCTTTTCATATTGTGATAAGTAATAAATTTGAGGGCGAAAATATAAATTTACTCAACTTCTTACAATGGTTATGCTGCCAATTGTTTGAAACTTATAATTGTATATCCTCCTTGATTAACGGTTTCCAATGATAACCTACCACCAGTACCAATAAGCGGAAAAGTAAACACAGGACTGGTATTGTTTAACACGTCTGAGAGTAATTTAAATTTGGTATGTATAGTTAATCTATTTAGGATAGGTGATAGCTCGCTAAAGTCCGTAATCAAGCCCTGCTTTGAATGATAGCTATACTCCACCATATCGTTACCAACATCAGTGAATTTCAGGTATGGATTAAGATTGTTTAATTCATCGATAATTAGATTAGGTTGATTAACAACTACAGGTTCATCTCTTGCTTCACTAATTACTTCCAGCTTTTGAATTTGCAATATTTTTTTGCTTGTTGAACTATTCTTAACCAGTTCCATCGCTGGTGGAATTGAGATACCATTTTCAATTAATAATGCCTCTAATTGATTTATCCGGGCTTGTAAGTTGACAACTGATTCTGTATTGGTTGAAGCTGGTTTAATATAAGCTGAATGTTCTTTGCCTTTCGCAATCCATTTATCGGCTTGTAGCTTTTGTAGAAACAGATAATCTTGAACATGGTAGAATTTCTTAACTGAATTATCATTAGTATAAGGCTTAACCATCACGTAACCATTACTATTAACTCCGGCATTATGGTTTGAAGCTTTAGTTATGATTTTGTGTTCAACTAAACGTGAAAGTATTTTAGATACTTCACCCCGGCTCATACATAGCGACCAAGCGTGATTACCTATATGGACTTGATAGCCCCTTATGTCTTTACACCAATTAATTTGGTTGAGTAAATATTCAATTTTTGGTAAGTCTTTCTTTGTGAAATCACAAAAAACATCTGATACATTGAAACCTACAGGAGTGTTGAAGATAATTAGATTATCATCTTTTAATTCATTTAACATTGTTTTATCCCTTAAATCATATTTCCTAATCCCGTTTCCAATGGGATAATCCCGATAGCATTGAAATATGGAAACCTGCTACCGGGAATTAAATGTTTTTTTCTATAAATACTTTGAAAAAATAAAAAGTATCAAAAGAATGATTAATACATATATAGATTAAGAATCTTGTTTGTCAAGTTCAGACTTGATATATATTTTCAAGATGGTACAAATCCATAAGTACCACTAATCATACCTCTTTTGATAGTTTATTCCTGTACCACAAATGATACTTTGATATATAGATAATAATTTAATAGTTAAAAGATAAAAGATATTATAAATCAATGAAATGGTGGTATTTATGAATTTGTACCACCTTGATGTATAAGTACATTATTTATTTTAAGTAATCTTAATGTGCAAAGCACTTCTTAACTTCAATGATTTACCATATATGCCGTTCCAGCATCATCTTAAAATTACTAATGTTAAAAGGTAAAATATCTCAACTTGCAAAGCAGTTTATGTACAATTTTCATTTTTCTTTTGGGCAAAAAACCTCTTGAATAGCACATGGCGAATCGCCATGCTCTTATAGCCTTAACCACTTATTTTGAATCAATTATAACTCAACTACCATAAACGAAGATATAAAAAATATTTTATACATTTGTTTGATTATCAATTAGTTATGTAAAAAAATATTTGGAAATTTGCTCACTTTTCAATATCTTTGTGTAAGATTTATAAAGTATGGTTAGCATTCAATTAAGTAATATGATTAGAGTTCACATTCCAATAAGATATTTTGAAGGGTTTAATAATGACATTGTCAACCATTATCAAAGATTTGATGTCCAAATTATACTTAATCGATTTTATGAATTTACGTTTGAAAATTATCCAGATGCTGAAAATTTTGCAGCTAATCTAAGAATCGAAGCAAATGGAATTTCTATCGAAAACTTGAGACAAATTCAAGAATTGATTATTCAACATCAGCCACGGTTTTAAATGAACTTAAATCAAATATATACGGAAATATTACATGTGATAGGTAATCATATAAACGGGTGTTTTGAGTTCGGCATAACAAGTAAAATAGGTGTGAAGAGTGAAAATCTAAGTACCTATTTTTGGTATGGTACTGAACCTATTAAAAATAAAGAAATCTATAACAATATCTGTGATTTATATAAACTGTCAATTAATACTAATCAAACAGGGAATTATCTTTACGTAAAGTTTGAGAATGACTGAGCAGCAACAGTTACAACAATTAGCTAAACAAATATTCAGAATTAAAAAAGAACTTGCTGAAGATGCCTATCAAAGCAAATTAGAATCAATCCGCAATGATGCGATTAAAGCGGCTGTAGCTAACTTTAATCCTGATACACAGATTATCATTTACAAGTCTGAGTTATTCAACCAGCAAGCTATTATTGATGAAATTAGGCAAATGAGAAACCAAGACCTTACCGACATCAAAGAGGCTGTACAGTTTGTAAAATCAAAATACACACACAACCCGGATACGGCTAAGAAATCTGATTTAAGCAACAGAGAAAAAATTGAAAATGTGAAGGCTGGTTTGCTAAAAAAGAATCGTAAAAAATAAAGGGGCATTTTCCATGCCCCCTGTCTAATATTAAAACATTTTGTTTGCCGAGGGTTGAATGATGTTCTTCAACAATCTTTCTCTAACATATAGCGTAGTTACCTGCAAATTGGCGTGACGGTTACGTTGCCTTATTTCTTCATAAGAGGCACCATTTTCTATATCGTAATAGTTTGATGAATGCTTTAACGCATATAGCTTTAGATGTTTTGGCAGTTTATATTTATTCCTAAACATACGCCACTTTTGCCCAAAGTAATCTTGGTGTATTTGTTCTGCTCCCGGCTCACACCTATGACCGAAAACAAAATAAGAATTAGGACAATTAGAGGTTAAATCATCCAACAGATTAAACATTTCAGTGTTCAGCTTAAATATTGCCTCATTACCATTCTTCGTTTTTGATGGAGGTAATACTAATTGCCCTTTCTCAAAATCAATATCCGCTACTTGTATGCGTGTTATTTCCACTGGACGTATATTATAGTGAAAAATCAGTTTGGATGCCACATACAGCCCCAAATAAGCCTTATCACCCGCCATTAACTTTACTACCTCTGTTAATTCATCAGCCTCAAAAATCTTGAATCGTGATGAGTCCTTTTTTGTGTTTTTTTTTGCCGATGATTCAACCGGATTTTCAGAAATTATCTTCAGCGTTTTTAAGAAGTTGAAAAAAGTACCTAAATCAGTACGGTAACAGTTATAACTAACCTTGCCCCAATTGCGCTCACTTGCTGTAGTCTGTAAAAAAGTATCAACATCAATTTTAGTGAATGTGTTAGGCTTACGATATAGGTAAGATTTAGCTGATAACCACTTCTTGAAATATGTCACTAAGTACTGATTCATTGTAAGTGCCTTATCTTTCATCGCTTTGTTGTCACGCTTGCGTTCACGCTCCCGTAACCAGTAATCAAGGCATTCGGTTATTGGTGATAGTGGTGTTATCGGTAAATCATTGAAAGTATCAGTGACAGGATTCCAACCTTCAGCTAATAGTTCAATGATTCCTTGAACTGTAACATGGGCTTGTTTCTTTAATTCCGTTTTTGATGAACCGGGTTTTAAACCTGTGAGCTTCTTGATACGTACTTCTTTGCCCGTTTCAGGGTTTAAGAAATTGAAATAGATGTAAGGCTTTTTACCGGGGTAGAGCTTGAACTCATACTTATCCCAAGATTGAACAAGTAATGATTTGTAGGTTGTCTTTGTGCTTTCCATAACTTTTTTAAAACCAGCCCTTTAGGTAAAATCTAAATTCAGATTTTCTTTTTGGGCTTTTTTAAAAAGCGTTCTTCCGAAACACAGCCCAAATATAGCAAAATCCGACCGCTTGACCAAAAACAACTACACCTAAAAAGCTGGAATTTTGTTCCTGTTTTTTAGTTATTTTTGGCACCTATTTTGGCACCTTTAGGATGAAAAACACGTCAGACATTAGCAAAAACACACAGTATTGGTTAGTAAAAAGATAACCTTTGGTGGTTTTCTGCCCTTTTTTAGACGTGTAGAATTTCACCTTTTTTTGGCACCTATTTTGGCACCTGATAGCACAAAAACCCTGTTTTTAGTATGAAAAAAGCACAATATTGGTTAGTAAAATCCGAACCGTTTAAATATAGCTGGGAAAAATTTAATGAGGATGGCCGCACTTTTTGGGATGGCGTGCGTAATTACCAGGCACGTAACAACCTAAAGGGCATGAAAGAGGGCGACCTGGTGATGTTTTACCACAGCAATGAGGGTAAAGAGATTGTGGGCATTGCCAAAGTGGTTAAGGAGTTTTACCAGGACCCTACTACGGATGATGCCAACTGGGTGGTGGTTGATCTGTCGCCGGTTGAGGCGCTGAAGAAACCGGTTACGCTGGAGCAGATCAAGGCGGACGAGCGCCTGAAAGATATAGGATTAATACGTCAGGGCCGCTTGTCGGTTATGTCATTAAAACCCGAGGAGTTTGACCGTATTGTTGAATTAGGCAGTTAATTTATTCACACCCCTACCCTTATGGAATTTGGTCGTGTAGCCCCCGAAGAACTGGCATTAGTAGACTTCTCGTTGCCTGCTGATCCGCAGATCACCATTGATACCCTTGCGGCATCAAACCGGCAGGGCGGCTTGCAGGTACACGTAGGTTGCGCCAAGTGGGGCCGTAAGGAGTGGGTTGGTAAAATATATCCGTCCAAAACTAAAGACGCTAACTTTTTAGATGAATACGTTAAGCATTTTGACTGTATCGAGCTTAACGCCACCTTTTACCAGGTTTACGGTGCCGAAACCATCGCCAAATGGCGTGATAAGGCGGCTATCAACCCTGATTTCAGGTTTTGCCCCAAGTTTTCTCAGAGCATCAGTCATATCCGCCGGTTAAAGAACGCCGAAGAAATTACTACCAGCTTCTACGAGGGCATAACCGCCTTTGGCGATAAGCTGGGGCCGCTGTTTTTGCAACTGAGCGATAACTTTACCCCCAAAAGCTTCTCCGAGTTAAAGGCATACCTGGAACACCTGCCAACTGATGTACCTGTATTTGTAGAACTGCGGCACAAGGAGTGGTTTGCAGTGCCCGAGAACAACGAAAAGGTTTTCAACTTATTTAAGCAACTCAACATAGGCGCGGTAATTACCGATGCCAGCGGCCGACGAGATTGTGTGCACATGCACCTGCCAACGCCGCATGCGTTTATCCGTTTTGTAGGCAACAGCCTTGACCGTACCGACTACCTGCGGGTTGACGAATGGATTGACCGCATAAAAAAATGGGCTGATAAGGGGCTGCAATCCGTTTGGTTTTTTATGCACCAGCACGATGAACGTTACTCGCCTGAGCTGAGCGATTATGTATCGGATCAATTCAACAAAAAACTGGGATTAAACCTGATGCGGCCAAAATTTATCGGCAAGGAAAAGGGATTGTTTGATTAAGCTGATTGCGGGCGTTCCACCGCTTTACTCATCAGCCTACCGGTAAGCGCCGCAAAACCACCCAGTAACCCGCCTATTACCACAGTTACCAGCAACAAATACAGCCAGTGCGGCAGATGGAACAACGTTGCCATGCGGGTGGCTAAAATATTATCATTCGGCAGGGTTTTAAGTAACGCGAATGCCAGCCAGGCCAGCCCTACCCCTGCAAACCCCGACCAAAATGCGCTACCTGTAGTTTTTACAAAATAGGCTACTACTAAAGCAATAAGCACGGCTACCCACCAGGGCAAAAATAAGCCGCTGATAAAGGTTAATGCGAGTATGATGGCAAATAGCAACATAAGTTGATTTCTTAATTTTCAATGTCATTTCGAGCGATAGCGAGAAATCTGTAGCTTAGCTATAAACGCAGACGGATTTCACCTCGATTTAAAGCCCTCCCTTCGGGAGGGTTGGATTGGTTACTCCCCCTTGCCCGATAACGCCTCTAAATGGCGCTCCAGGCTGTACTCATCCGGGTAAAGCACATCACGTGCTTTGCTGCCCTCAAACGGACCGACTATGCCTGCAGCTTCCAACTGGTCGATAATACGGCCGGCGCGGTTATACCCCAGTTTAAGCTTGCGCTGTATCAGCGAGGTTGAGCCCTGCTGATGCAGTACGATCAGCCTTGCGGCATCCTCAAACATCGGGTCGCGGTCGTCCGGATTAAAATCTTTAGGGCCGCTGTTGTCATCGCCATCGCCCACATATTCAGGCAACATGTGCGCCGTTGGGTAACCCCGCTGATCGCCAATGTATGATGATATTTTTTCCACCTCAGGCGTATCCACAAAAGCACACTGCAAACGGATCAGATCGCTGCCGGTTGACAGCAGCATATCACCACGACCGATCAACTGATCGGCACCGCCTGCATCCAGAATGGTACGCGAATCGATCTTTGACAGTACCCTGAACGCCAGCCTCGCGGGGAAGTTTGCCTTGATGGTACCCGTAATAATATTTACTGATGGCCTTTGCGTGGCAATAACCAGGTGAATACCCACCGCACGGGCCAGCTGTGCCAAACGGGCAATCGGCATCTCCACCTCCTTACCGGCGGTCATCATCAGGTCGGCAAACTCGTCCACTATCAGTACTATAAACGGCAAAAAGCGGTGCTTCTCCGGGTTAGGTATTTTACGGTTGATGAATTTGGCATTATACTCCTTCAAGTTACGTACCTGTGCATCCTTCAACAAATCATACCGCTGATCCATCTCGATACATAACGAGTTCAGCGTATTAATCACCTTTTTAGTATCAGTAATAATAGCATCCGCCTCGTCAGGCAGTTTAGCCAAAAAGTGTCGCTCAATGCGGCGGAAAAGCGTTAACTCCACTTTCTTCGGATCGACCAATACGAATTTCAGCTCAGCCGGATGGCGTTTGTATAGCAACGATACCAGGATGGCATTAATACCAACAGACTTACCCTGACCGGTAGCACCCGCCACCAGCAAGTGAGGCATCTTGGCCAGATCGGCAATAAATACTTCGTTAGAGATGGTTTTACCCAAGGCGATAGGCAGATCCATCGTGGTGTTCTGAAACTTCTCGGTAGCGAGTACTGAACGCATCGACACCATTTCAGGGTGCTGATTAGGCACCTCGATACCAATGGTACCCTTGCCCGGCATTGGTGCAATAATACGGATGCCCAGGGCGGCAAGGCTAAGGGCGATATCATCCTCCAGGTTCTTGATCTTGGAGATACGCACCCCCGGCGCCGGGATGATCTCATACAGCGTAACGGTTGGCCCGATGGTCGCCTTTATCTTATCAATCTCAATGTTATAATGATTGAGTGTTTCAACAATCTTGTTCTTATTCGCTTCGAGTTCCTCGGCATTTACGGCTATTTTATTGGTACCATAGTTCTCCAGCAGTTCCAGCGGCGGATATTTATAGCTGGCCAGATCAAGCGTCGGGTCGAACGTACCGAACTGCTCCACAAGGTCATTGGCCTTGTCCGAATCGCTTTTCTCGATATTCAGGATGGCCGTGGGGCGTTCTGTTTCAACGGTTAAAGGTATCTCCTCTTCTTCTTCCGGTTCATGTATCACGCGTTCGTTCAACACCGGATCGGGTGTAAGTACCACGGGTTCATGGAAAACAGGCACTTCCTGAACCACCGGCTGCGGCCTTACAGGCTCGGTTTTCGGTACGTTGGCCGCCAATTTATCGCGCAGGGTGCCATGGTTATTGGCGCGCGGCCATTCAACCGGCGCTGATGGCTCTTCGTCTATCAAATCTACCGGTTCGGGCACTACATCCGGCACAGCCTCCGGCTTCACTTTCACTTTGCGCTCCGGTAGCTTAAAATCAAGGTTATAAGCAATTATCAATACCGTTAACGCGGCAAATACCAATATCCCCAAAACACCGGTCTGCCCTATCTGCGCTTCCAGTAAGCGATTGCTCCAAAAGCCAAACTGCCCTTCCAGGTAATGCGGCGTATCCCTGATAAATGAATGGAAAAAGCCAAACGCTACAGACAGAAATACAATGCAAAACAGCGTATAGGCCAGCATTTTACTTGTGGAGAACAGCCGCACCTTAAAAAGCATACGGTAACCCATCACAAAAAACACAAAAACGAACAGGAACGATGCCACGCCAAACCACTCGAAAATGAATTGATTGGCCAGCAGCGCGCCAAATTTGCCCAGCCAGTTATCAACCACCGGGTCAATGTTTTTAAGGGCGAGTTCCTGCGTGGTTTTAAACAGGTTGTCCCATCCGCCATTGGCTTTTGATACATAACTCTGATCTTCTTGCCAGGTAAAAAGATACGAGGTAAAGGCCGTTAAGAAAAAGATAGAGAGGATCAAAAAAAACAAACCGGCAACCTTTATAACACGGCCATTCTTAAGGTCGAACGTAGGTAAATGTTCGGGATTTACCTTAAACACCCTCCCTTTTTCGGGCTTCGTGCCTGGGTTTCGGGGTTTGTTTTCGTCCCTTATAGTATTGGTTTTAAACTGATTTCCTCTTGGCGGCATCTGCGATATCCTATAATAATCTTCAAATATAAAGTTAATTAGTTAACAACTTATTTGACGGTAGTTTTTAAAATTTGTTAGAAACCGGTATAAAAATTCGGCATATAAAACTTTTGCCTAACAGGCTGTAACTTATCTCGCGGCCATGTAGTCTCATAACTGAAAATTATCACATGATGAAGAAAACACTACTGGCCTTAACATGCATTATCACGTTAACCATAAACGCGTTCGCACAAAACACCTTTAATAAAGCGAAGCTCGATAACCTGCTGGAGGTGTTGGCAACAAACAACCGCAGAATGGCAAGTGTGGCCATCTCCCAAAACGGCAAAGTGATCTATCAAAAAGCTACCGGCATTGCGGCAACCGATATGCCGGCTACTGTAGAAACCAAATACCGTATTGGCTCTATCAGTAAAATGTTTACGGCTACCCTCGTTTTTCAATTGATTGATGAAGGTAAACTTCAGTTGAACGATCCATTATCTAAATGGTACCCTAAAATACCCGGGGCGGATAAAACAACCATCGGCCTGATGTTAAAGCACCGCAGCGGTCTGTTCAACTTTACTAATGATAGTACTTACCTTACCTACTATAAACAAACGCAAACAGAGCAGCAGCAGATTGCCCGGTTCGAAAAATTACCAAAAGCGTTTGATCCGGATACGAAATCAGCTTATAGCAACACCAACTATGTGCTGCTGGGTTTTATAGCGCAAAAAGTTACCGGCAAAAGCTACGCACAGCTGATAAAAGAACGTATAACCGGTAAACTCGGCCTTGATAAAACCTATGCTGGCGGTGCCATTAATACAAAGAAAGGCGAAGCGCAGTCTTTTAAATACCGCAACGGATGGCAACCGGAAACCGCTACCGATATGAGCATACCGGGCGGTGCAGGCGCCATTGTTTCCACACCCGCCGAGCTCACCCGTTTTATAGAGGGATTATTTAACGGCAAACTGGTTAGCGATAGCAGCCTGAAGGTAATGAAAAGACTTAATGGCAACTTCGGCTCTGGCATGTTTGCTTACCGCTTTGATAATAAAACTGCCTTTGGCCATAACGGCAGCATCGATGCCTTCAATTCAGCCTTGGTTTATTTTCCGGATGAAAAGTTTACCGTAGCTATTTGCAGTAACGGCGGAACATTTTCTGTTGACAACCTGCTTTTGGCGAGTTTGAAAATTTACTTTGGGCAAGCTTACCAGCTACCCGTATTCAGCAATGTAAAACTGACGGATGCTGAACTGACAAAGTATACCGGCATTTATGGTATAGTACAGGCCGCCATGAAAATCACCATCGCAAAAAAGGATGGCGTACTTACCGCGCAGGCAACCGGCCAAAGCGATTTCCCGCTGGAACCTATCGGCACGGATAAATTCGGCTTCGATCCGGCAGGCATCGTGATTACCTTTGATACCGCGAAAGGCGAGCTGAACATTGAACAGGGCAGCAGGGGCACCATATTTAAAAAAGAATAAACGCCTATTTATACAGCTTCTGGCATTTGTTGCAATAATAGCACCAGCGTTTGGTTTTGCCCAGTTCCTGCTTTATAAAGGGCACCTGGTTGCGCGGGCATTCATCCTGCTCATAGGCTTGCCAGTTGCGGCTCAACGTTCCGGCTTGTTTTTGGTCGAGAAACTCAAAGGTGTAAGTCACCGTTTGGTTGATTAACTGCTTTAGCTTAGCAGCGGGAATGGAACCGGCTATACTTTCCGGATGTACCTTTGAGCGGAACAGCGCCTCGTTCTTGATGATATTGCCCACGCCCGAAAATACCTGCTGATCCATCAGCACATCGCAGATCATACGGTTGGGTTTGGCTTTTATTTTTTCAATGACTTTATCAGGATTAAAATCATCATTCATGATATCGGCCTGCCAGTCATATATCTTGTCAAGGTCATCCTCAATCAAAAGCAATTTGGCTACATAGAAGTATAGCGTGCCATTGGTGAACTCCAGTTGCAACACGGCGTTATTTTTACCGCGCTCATCAATTTTATAGGAGCCAAACAGCATAAAATGCACGCGTACGGTAATCTTACCAAAACATAACAGCAGGTGCTTTCCCCAGGATTTAATATCGGTAAGCACCTTACCCTCCAGTATAGCAGGCTCAAACGCAGGGGTATAACCTTGTGCTGCCATAACCCGCTTGTTTATGAATTTTTGCAGGTTATTTTTGGCGATGATGATGGTTGGGCCTTCGGGCATTTGCATAATTATTTATCAACTGTAACAACCCATAGGCGTTATGATTGTTGTTAGTAAAGAGGTTTTGTTTATTGGCCTCGATCTCTTCACCTTATGAAAAAAACAGACGTACTGATTATTGGCGCCGGTGCATCAGGTTTAATGGCGGCTTATCAATTAACTAAAGCCGGCAAAACGGTAACCGTGCTCGAGGCGCGCAACCGCACGGGTGGGCGTATTCAAACCATTTATAACGAACTGTTTTTTCAGCAGGCCGAATTAGGCGCTGAGTTTGTGCATGGCAACCTGCCCGTAACCCTTCAATTACTGGATGAAGCCGGTTTAAAATACCGGCAAGCCGGGTTTGAGATGTGGCGGTATGATAACGGCCGCTTTTCGCAAAATGACGAGATAACCGCGGGCTGGGACGAAATGCTGGATAAATTAAATGAGCTTGACAACGATATGCCCCTGCTCGAGTTTCTGAATAAACACTTTGCCAGTGAGCGTTATGCCGATCTGCGTAAAAGTGCCATTCGTTTTGTATCCGGCTATGATACTGCCGACCCTGCCCTGGCCAGCGCCAAAGCCCTTGGCAACGAGTGGACTAACGAAGAGGATGACCAATACCGTGTTGCACAGGGTTATTGCCGCATGATAAAATACCTGGCAGATGCATGCAAGTCGGCTGGGAGCAGCATTGTGTTAAACACCTTAGTTAAGGAATTACGTTGGCAGGCGGGCAATGTTACGGCGATATGCGCTGATGGAAATCATTATTCAGCAGAGAAAGCTATCATTGCGCTGCCGCTGGGTGTTTTAAAAGCGCCTGCGTCGGCATCGAGTGCGGTAAGGTTCAATCCGGGTATTCCCGCCCATTTAGATGCTATACGAGATATAGGATTTGGCGCTATTATAAAAATACTGCTTGAGTTTGATGAAGCTTTTTGGCATAGTGAAGTGGTGGCTCGATTGGCAGGCGCCAATCTGAAAACCATGGGATTTTTGCTGAGCAACGAAGCTGTACCTACCTGGTGGACGCAAGCCCCAAATGCTACGCCGGTACTTACGGGCTGGCTGGGAGGCCCGGCAGCGTTTGATAAAAAGGATGCAAGCAATGATGATATGCTGCAACTCGCCCTAACATCATTAAGCCATATCTTTAAGATTGCGCCCCAAGTATTAAAAAGCAAACTGATAGCCTGGAACATTGCCAACTGGACCGCCGACCCTTTCACCCTCGGATCATACGCTTATGACATGGTTGGCAGCGACAAGGCGCGAAAGATACTCGATCAACCGGTTGATGACACCCTGTATTTTTGCGGCGAATACCTGTACGACGGTACCGCCATGGGCACCGTTGAGGCGGCGCTAAGCAGTGGGAAAAATGTGGTAGAGCGCATAAACCTCACCCCATCCCTCTCCTAAAGGAGAGGGAGCATTTTAATACTTTGACCTAATAAGATTTTTTTAAGTCCTCCCCCTTGGGGACGATTTAGGAGGGGTATACATTCCCTATAAATTACCATATTTGCAGCATGAGCAAACTTTGGCAAAAAACCACCAACGTTAACCAGTTAGTAGAAGATTTTACCGTAGGCCGCGACCGCGAGTTTGACCGCCAGATGGCCGCTTTTGATGTATTAGGTTCGCTGGCGCATACGCGCATGCTGCAAAGCATCAACCTGATGAGTGCTGAGGATCTTAAGCTGGTACAGGGCGAGCTGAAAAACATCTATAAAGAGATTGCCAACGGCGATTTTGTAATAGAGGACCATGTTGAGGATGTACACTCGCAGGTAGAACTGCTGCTTACCCGCCGCATTGGCGAGGCCGGCAAAAAAATTCACAGCGGCCGTTCACGTAACGACCAGGTACTGGTTGACCTGAAATTATTTTTTCGCCATGAGTTACAGCAGGTGGTTACTGAAACCGAAAGTTTGTTCAAGCAATTAATAGCATTGAGCGAAAAGCATAAGGATGTTTTACTGCCTGGTTATACCCATTTGCAGGTGGCTATGCCGTCATCGTTCGGCCTGTGGTTTGGCGCTTATGCCGAAAGCCTGGCCGATGACCTGGAACTGGTGCTGGCCGCTTACAAGATCACCAATAAAAATCCATTAGGTTCGGCGGCGGGTTATGGTTCATCGTTCCCGCTTAACCGCACGCTTACCACCCAGTTGCTGGGGTTTGATCGCCTTAACTATAACGTAGTTTACGCACAAATGGGCCGGGGTAAAACCGAGCGCATTATCGCACAGGCGCTATCATCCATAGCGGCAACGCTGGCTAAAATGGCAATGGACCAATGCCTGTACCTCAGCCAGAACTTCGCCTTTGTAAGCTACCCGGAAAACCTGACCACCGGCAGCAGCATAATGCCGCATAAAAAAAATCCGGATGTATGGGAAATTATGCGCGGTAAATGTAACCGCCTGCAAGCCCTGCCCAATGATGTAGCCATGATGACCACCAACCTGCCATCAGGCTATCACCGCGAACTGCAACTGCTAAAAGAGCTATTGTTCCCGGCCTTTACGGAACTAAAAAATTGCCTGCACATGGCCACCTTTATGCTGCAAAACATCGAGGTAAAAACCAATATTCTGGATGATGCCAAGTACACCTACCTCTTCAGCGTAGAAGAAGTGAATAAACAGGTATTAAGCGGCGTACCTTTCCGTGATGCTTACAAGCAGGTAGGTTTAGCTATTGAGCAAGGTAACTTTAACCCCGAAAAAACAGTAAATCATACTCACGAAGGTAGCATTGGCAACCTCGGCAATGAGCACATCAGCGCGGCGTTCAATGAATTATTATCAAGCTTTAATTTTGATAAAGTTGAGCAGGCGGTAGCGGGTTTAATACGATAACGATGAACTGGTTTATACTCATTTTAGCCGGCCTTTGCGAGGTTGGCTTTACCACCTGTTTGGGTAAAGCCAAAGAAGCTTCGGGCAGCCTGTATTGGTCGTGGATCGGCGGCTTTTTGTTTTTTTTAACTGTGAGCATGATCCTGCTATACAAAGCTACCCAAACGCTGCCGCTGGGCACAGCCTACGCCGTATGGACGGGCATTGGCGCGGTAGGCACGGTAATTATAGGTATCCTGTTTTTTAAAGAGCCGGCCAGCTTCTGGCGTTTATTTTTTATCGCCACGCTGATAAGTTCAATTGTTGGGCTTAAATTTGTATCCTCACATTAATATTATGGCAGGCATACCCACATTCAGGCTCACCAGCGAAGGCGGCGGCAATAACGGCCAGCGCCGCGAGGATATTTACCCCGGCCTTGAGGTTGATATCATCCTGAAAAAAGATCAGCGCAGCGGCAAACGCACCCGCGGCATTGTTGAAAAACTGCTCACCAGCGCGGCCTATCATTCGCGCGGTATAAAAGTAAGGTTAGAGGATGGGCAGGTTGGTCGTGTTGCCGAAATCATCGGCGACTAAAATTCGTTGCCGGCAACTGTATTATTTACCGGCGTTTATTCATATTTGATACATGAGCGGTATCAACCCCAAATTGCATAAACCTAAAGGCTTCTTTCTGCGGATCGACGCGCATTACCGTATCCTTTTCGCGCTATTGGTAGCAGGCGGAACGTATTTTATCTTCCATAATAAATCAGTACCGGCAACTATACTTACTACCTGGATCGGCTTTGCCGCCAGCATTATTATTTTGGACTGGATAGTGATATTCGGCGCTCACCCGCGAGAGATACGAAAGATAGCGAGCATTGAAGATTCGAGCCGTACATTGATCTTCATCATCGTTTTGTGCTCGGCCATCATCAGTCTGGCCGCTATATACATTCTGCTAAAATCAACCAAATGGCACACCGATGATGAAATAGCGGCCCATGTGTTTCTTTCGTTAGGCGCGGTAATAACATCCTGGTGGCTGGTGCATACCATTTTTACGTTACGCTACGCACATATTTATTATGATACACAACTGCACGCCACCAACCGTGGCCTGCAATTTCCTGATGAATCACAACCCGATTACCTGGACTTTGTGTATTTCTCCTTTGTTATTGGCATGACTTTCCAGGTCTCCGATGTGGAAATATCCTCGCGCCGCATACGTCGGCTTGCGCTGGTACATAGCCTCGTGTCCTTTGTTTTTAATACCGCCATTGTTGCGCTAAGCATCAATATTGTTTCGAGCCTCATATCAAACTAAAAAGCCGGACTTCTCAGTCCGGCTCTAAAATAACCTGTTATATAATTTACATTTTAGCCAACGTTGCTTTTAAGGTTTTTACCGCTTCTGTGCTGTTTTTTGATGAAGCGAATATATCCTGCGAGGTAGCATTAGCGCCGTAAAAATTAGCGATGGATGTTTTGTCTATTGCCAGGTTTGAACCATTAATGCTGATACCGGCAAACAATCCTTTACTACGTGAGTAAGAGTAGATCTCGGCATCCAACTCATGATCGGTACTGGCGCTCGAACTGCGGCCAACCGGACCAGCCGTTGCCGACACATCACCACCGATGGTAAAGTCGCCGTTTTTAACCTTGGTTAGCACGCCTTTGCTTTTAAACACCAGCACCAGATCCACCGATTGAACACCAATCTGGAAACCGATGCTACCGCCGGTCATGGTTATAAATACCGGGTCGCTCCAGCTACCGTCGGCCAGTTTTACCATGGCCACGCCTTTGCCGCGTTTACCTCCAATGCCAAAGCCCGCGTTAATCAACTTGGGTATTACAACAAGGCCCTGGTATTCCTGCAACAATTCGTGCGGTATGCTCTCTTTCATCTTGGTAAATGCCGTAAGCACCTCGGTTGATTTGTTTATTCTTTCAGTTTCCTTGCCTGCGTCAGCGGCCGAAGTCAGTATAAAAAACACGCTTAACAAAAGCGGGAGTTTTAAGAATTTTAACGTTTTCATAAGCTCTTTAAATGTTTGGTATCGTCTAAGTATTTAGCTGCAATATTACAACCAACAAGCATAACGCTTGTTTACCTAAACGCGCATTTTACTTTATTATGATAGGCCGGGCAGGCGTTAAATTTGCATGGCCGGGCATTTAATTATCTTTGCAGTGATGAACAAACCCGGTAAAGAACAAATATTTTCTATCAACAATGATGCTGAGTTTAACCGCGCCGTAATTGATGTGTTCAGTTACCAGGCTGAGCATAACATTGTTTACAAGGAGTTTTTAAGCGGATTAAATGTTGATGCAGCTTCGGTAAACAAGGTTAGCAGCATTCCGTTTTTGCCGGTGGAGTTCTTTAAATCGCAGGCGGTAGTTACCTCGCACGATGATATTGAGGTTACCTTTACCAGTTCGGGCACTACCGGCATAATTACCAGCTGCCACCATGTTGCCGATGTAAGCTGGTATGTGGAGAGTTTTCGCAAGGCATTTGGTTTATTTTATGGCGATATAAAGAATTATACGGTACTGGCCCTGCTGCCCTCCTACCTGGAGCGAGAAGGTTCATCGCTTATTTATATGGCTGAGGATCTGATCAAACAATCAAACAATCCCGACAGCGGTTTTTACCTGTACAATCATGCCGACCTGTTTCATCAGCTTAAAAAACAGCAGGAGCTTAAAAGGCCAACATTATTATTAGGCGTAACCTTTGCCCTGCTCAATTTCATTGAGCTCTACCCGATAGATTTCCCGGAGCTGATTGTGATGGAAACCGGGGGCATGAAAGGCCGCCGTAAGGAAATGATCCGTGATGAACTGCACGCTACGCTTTGCCAGGGCTTTGGCGTTAGTGCGATACATTCGGAATACGGCATGACGGAACTGCTCTCGCAGGCTTATTCAAAAGGCGAGGGTGTATTTAACTGCCCGCCCTGGATGCGCATCATCACCCGCGACCCAAATGACCCGTTAAGTTTAATGGAAACGGGCAAAACGGGCGGCGTTAACATTATTGATCTGGCTAATATCAACTCCTGTTCTTTTATTGCCACGCAGGATTTGGGTAAGGTTTATGCCGACGGCTCCTTTGAGATACTTGGACGCTTTGATAATTCGGACATTCGCGGCTGTAATTTACTGATAGCCTAAAACTTAATTTGCGCATATTAGTATTTTACTATTTTTGCGTTAAAGCCCAAAGCTAAATTTATGATTGAAAAGTATCTTAACGATCAGCAGGATGCCGCTGCCGTTGAAAAAGTATATACGCGCCTGGTTGACCTGCTTACAACCGGCGAAGAAATATTGTACATAGCCGTACAAAAAAAACCGCTGGTAAACCTGTTTCCTGATTGTATCGCGCTTACCAATAAGCGGGTACTATTTTTTACCCCCGCTAACCTAGGCCTTTCCATAAAGTTTATCGATTTTGTTTGGAAGGATATTGTGGATGTATACACCAAGGAAGAGATCATTGGCGCGGTATTCACCGTAAAAACGGTTAACGGTGCCGAAATGGGTGTTGATTACCTGCCTAAAGTACAGGCGCGCAAACTTTATCAGTACTCACAGGAACGCAAAGAGGCCGAACGTGAAGCCCGCCGCCTGCGCGAGTTGGAAGAAAAACGCGCCGAATCAGGTTCAGTTAATATTGATAACCCCGGCCATGTGGCTATACAGCCGCCTGTACCAGCCCCGGTTGCCCCTGCTCCCGAACCTATACTGGTACCGGAGCCTGTTAAGGAAGAACCGGTTGCCAAACCCGATGAGCTGACCGAAAAGCTCAAGAAGCTGAAAATGCTTTTTGACAACAGCCTGATCTCGCAGGAAGAGTATAACCAAAAAAAGCTGGAACTACTTAAAGATTTGTAATAGCAGCAGCTAAGCCCGGAGTAAGCATGAAATATATTTATCTGCTTTTTATAGCACTCTACCTTAACCCGGTCTTAGCGCAACAAAAGCTGCCTGTTATAAAAGCGACCTCAAAAAAGGCAAGTATAAGGGACGGCGGCTTTCTGGACAAAGATGCCTGGAACCTGTCGCCCCAAATAAGGCCCGACGTTTATACAGCCGAACGCACCCGCGAAACCAAGTGGGTTACCTTTTATACCGATATCGATTCCATCAGGGTAAAGGTTACACCCGGCAGCCGTTTTAATTTTGTGGTTTTACTTAATGGTATTGATTCGTGTTATACGCAGATAGCCAGCGCCATTTCGCCGCAAACAAAACAGAAGGTTGCCGCCGCTACTGATACCATTCCGTTTGAGCTGACGGCATTTAACGCCATTAAGGTAAAATGCATATTAAATAACATTGATACCTTAAACATGCATTTTGATGTTGGCTCATTTGATTTCCGCATTATACGTGATGCTATGCTTAATAAAACGCACCTGCTTACCGGTCAGCGCGGCCAGACTAAGCCTGATTTCAGTAAGGCGGATAAGATCAGTAAAATACAAATGGGCAATACGATATGGAACAATCCCGAGGTAGCCATAAACAACCAAACCGCGCATGAAATGGATGGCCGCTTTGGCTGGAACCTGTTTGAAGGCAAGGTTGTTGAAGTGAATTACGACAAGCACCTCTTACTGATCCATACACAACTACCGGCTTATTTAAAGGGATATGATAAGCTGAAACTCAAATTTATCCGCTCGTTTGTATGCGTTGGCGGTAGTTTCCTCATCAATGGCAAGCGCTATACGGGTGATTTTTTGATGGATACCGGTGCCGACCGTGCCATGATATTGGACAGCAGTTGGGTAGCCCGCAATAATTTTCCGCAAAATTTAAAAGTAGCTAAACAGTTAGAGGCCTTAGATCCGCGGGGCGTGAAATATCCCGTAAAAGCAGTTGTTGCACCCTTATATCAATTAGGAAAGTTCAGGCTCAATAACGTACCTGCGCTAATGCTAAGCGGCAAAAACCCGGTTGGGTTTGAAATAAATTATTTAGGCAACGATCTGCTCAAGCGGTTTAACCTGGTATTTGATTTTCAGCACGATCAGTTGTACCTGAAACCGAACGTGTTGATTAATTCAGATTATAGGAGCTAACAGCTATAACAACCTGTCGTCAAACCTGAAAGGAGAAACATGTATAATCCGGGCTTTTTCCATGTCGGCATGGCGTGGGTTGATCAGATAATTAAACTCTGCCGGAACAATGATGGATGGCACCGCCATAATTAAATATTCCTGCTTTTTCAAAAACTCATCGCCCATACGCCTGGTGAAATTTGATACCGATATATCATCGTGCCAGTTATTAGGCAATGTTTGAACAGCTACCTGCAAAATGCTGTTACCGGGTAATTCAATTTCGACCAGGCAATAATTATCAGGCACTAAAAGTGGTGGTAAGTGCACCAACACCTCTAACATAGCTAATGATCGTGATGATGCGGTGTACAGCATCGGCCTGCCTTCGCTGTTCCAGCGGCCGCCATAGAGGCGTGCGCCGGTACCGGCAAGGTCGCGCCCGTAATCGCAGCTTGTAATGCGGTAAACTATCATTTACAGTTTTAAGCGAATATACCGTGCTCAATGCGGCCCAACTCACGGAACACCATATCAAAACCTGCTGAGGTGTCCAGTAACGAAACCGGGGTTTCACCTTTAAACACATAAGATGGTGTTTTTACCCATTGCCTGAATTTATCGGCGGAGCCAAAAACCTCTTCACCGCGTTTGTACAGGCGGGCAAGCTCAACCGCCTTTTCGGCGTATTCCTTTTTAATGATGGCATCATCTTCGTAGCGTTGCAGCGTACGCTCAGAGATGTGCAGTATGTTGGCTAACTCCTGAATGCTCAGCGATATTTTTTTGGCAAGGCTAAGCAACACATGTTTAGGGAAACCCTGCCTTGCCAGTGTAATAATATCAAATTCGGTATTGAATTTTAATGATTTACTGCTACCCAATAAATTATAGTATGGCGTAGGCGTTGGCAGGTACGCTACCATCGGCTCATTCAATTCATTTTTTGTATCCTTTTTCATAACTCCGACATTCATACAAATATAAATACAAAATGTCGAAATTTATGTTTATTCAGCAATAATTAAAAAATAATTTTTCTTCCCTTTTTGAGCAACCAAGTATTTGCCATTAATTAAGTTTTCAGCATTGAAAATATCGTCAGGCGTAGCTATCTTGTTTTTGTTAACCGCTACACCGCCACCCTGTATCATCTTTTTAGCTTCACCTTTTGATGGAAATACGGTGGTTTTTCCGGCTAATAACTCCGTAGCGTTAATACCTTCGTTAAGCTCGTTAAGTGAAATGTTAAAGTTAGGCACACCCTCAAATATGCCTTTTACTTCAGCGTCAGTAAGTTCATTCAAAAATTCTATACCTACATTACCGAATAAAAAGTCCGACGATTTTATGGCTTTTTCATAAGCAGTTTCACCGTGTACTCGTATAGTAATATCCTTCGCCAATGCTTTTTGCAATGTGCGCAAGTGCGGTGCTGCATCATGTTCGGCATCCAGGGCCTCTATAGTTCCCCTATCTAATAAAGTAAATATGCGGATGTAGCTTTTGGCATCGGCATCGGTACTGTTAAGCCAGAACTGGTAAAACTGATAAGGCGATGTGCGTGCCGGGTCAAGCCACACCGCGCCGCTTTCGGTTTTACCGAATTTAGTACCATCGGCCTTTTTAATTAATTGCGTAGTTAAAGCAAAGGCCGAACCTGCATCCTTACGGCGTATAAACTCAGTACCGGTAACTATATTACCCCACTGATCGCTGCCACCCATCTGCAATATACAGTTATGGTTTTTCCAGAGATAGTAAAAATCATAACCCTGCACCAACTGGTAAGTAAACTCCGTGAACGACATGCCGGTATCGCCCTCTAAGCGTTTTTTAACCGAATCTTTGGCCATCATATAGTTTACGGTAATGTGCTTGCCTACGTCGCGGATAAAATCCAGGAAAGTAAAATTCTTGAACCAATCGTAATTGTTAACCATTTGCGCGCTGTTGGCGCCGCTGTTAAAATTCAGAAACTGCTCCAGTTGCTTTTTTACACATTCCAGGTTATGCTGCAGCACATCCTCTGAAAGTAAATTACGCTCCTGCGATTTGCCTGATGGGTCGCCCACCATACCGGTAGCGCCTCCTACCAGCGCATAAGGCTTATGCCCGGCGCGCTGAAAATGGATCAGCGTCATGATCTGGGTAAGGTGCCCCACGTGCAGCGAGTCGGCGGTAGGGTCAAAACCGATATAGCCCGAGGCCATTCCCTTATTAAGTTCTTCCTCAGTTCCGGGCATAATATCATGCAGCATGCCCCGCCAGCGTAATTCTTCAACAAAGTTCATTGTACTTGATTTTCAAAAGCTGCAAAGATAAAATAATAACATTATTGCCACCGTTCTCATTAAAAATTAGTAAATTGGGATGATTGCGTAAAGTTTAATTCAAACGCCACCTATGAATTTTTTGTCGCATTATTATTACGAGCGAGATAACACAAACTGCTACTTTGTGCTGGGTACCGTACTCCCCGACCTGCTCAAGAATGCCGATAAAAATGTAATTATCCATCCCGAAAAACTCGATCACCCGGATGCAAATATCAGTTCGCTTATAGCCGGCTGGAAGAAACACTTGGAGGTTGACCGTTTTTTTCACTCATCCGCTTTCTTCCTGGAACACTCGCACGCACTCAAGCTCGAGCTCGCCCCAATAGTTGAGGGCACGGCCGTAAAGCCTTTTTTTTTAGGGCATATCGCCATTGAACTATTGTTAGATAGCCTGCTGATAACCACTGGCGAGGTAAACCCTGATGATTTTTATGACCACCTGGACTCCTGCACTGACAATACGATAGCCGGCTTTTTAACGTTCAGCGGAATGGAACGCCCCGAAGTTTTTTTAAACTTTTTTAAGCGATTTAAAAGCGAACGCTACCTGCACACCTATGCCGAAACTCATCAGATAGCCTACGCGCTTAAACGTATATGCATGCGCGTATGGCCTACGCCCTTTACCCCGGCGCAGGAAACGGCCATTGACCATGTGCTTATCGACTACCGCCAAAAAATCAATGATAATTACATAACGGTGTTTGACGCTGTAGGCGAAGGATTGGCTTCCAATGCCGAAAAGATCATCTGATGTTAATAAAAACTATCTAAAAATCAACATTTAACGTTAAATAAATTTTTTTGTACTAAAAATATATCCTTACCTTTGCAGTCCCAATTTATAATTGGGAAAAGGAGAAAATTTATTTAATGGCAAAAAAACAAGAAGCAGAAAAAGAATTAAAAGCGAAGCAAGCTGAACTTGATTCAGTAAATGCCTCTGCGCAAAAAGAAACAATTGAATCAGAAGCTGATTCATTTTCTATTGACGACATCAAACTACAACTGGCAACCCCATCAGCAGATTTTGACTGGGATGCTGATGACAAAAAATTCGGTAACTACAATGACGAAGACCGCCAGAAATTTGAGCAACTGTACGATGGTACTTTCAGCTCAATTACTAAAGGCGAGATCATTACAGGTACTGTAGTAAACATCAACAGTAAAGATGTTGTGTTAAACGTAGGGTTCAAGTCAGACGGTTTAGTGTCGGCTTCTGAATTCCGTGATATGCCTGACCTTAAAGTAGGCGATAAAGTTGAAGTTTTTGTTGAATCGCAGGAAGATGCTAACGGCCAGTTAGTACTTTCACGCAAACGCGCAAAAACACAACAATCATGGGAGCGCATTAATGCTGCTTTAGATAACGATGAAATCATCACCGGTTTTGTTAAGAGCCGTACTAAAGGTGGTTTAATTGTTGATATAATGGGCGTTGAAGCCTTCTTACCAGGTTCACAAATCGATATCAAACCTATCCGTGATTACGATGTGTACGTTGGTAAAACTATGGAATTCAAAGTTGTTAAAATCAACCACGAATTCAAAAACGTTGTGGTATCTCACAAAGTTCTTATTGAGGACGACCTGGAGAACCAAAAAACTGAGATTGTTGCCCGCCTTGAAAAAGGACAGGTATTGGAAGGTACCGTTAAAAACATCACTGACTTCGGTGTATTCATCGACCTTGGTGGCGTTGACGGCTTACTGCACATCACCGATATATCTTGGGGCCGTATCGAGCATCCGCGTGAGGTACTTGCACTTGATCAAAAGATCAACGTTGTGGTACTTGACTTTGATGACGAGAAAAAACGTATCGCCCTTGGCTTAAAACAACTTACCCCGCACCCTTGGCAAAATTTGGATGAAAACATCCAGATCGGTTCAAAAGTTAAAGGTAAAATTGTTACCGTTGCTGATTACGGCGCATTCCTTGAAATCACCCCTGGTGTTGAAGGTTTGATCCACGTATCAGAAATGTCATGGTCACAAAACCTGCGTAACCCTCAGGAATTCCTGAAAGTAGGTGACGAGGTTGAAGCACAAGTACTTACTTTAGACCGCGAAGAGCGAAAAATGTCATTAGGTATTAAGCAATTAACGCCTGATCCATGGCAACAAGCTGCCGAAAGATACGCTGTTGGTACTCAACACGTAGCTACAGTTAAAAACATGACCAACTTTGGTGTGTTTGTTGAACTGGAAGACGGCATCGACGGTTTGATCCACATTTCTGACCTTTCATGGTCTAAAAAGGTGAATCACCCTAACGAGTTTACTAAAGTTGGCGAGAAACTGAACGTTGTAGTTCTGGAACTTGATACCGACAACCGTAAGCTGAGCTTAGGCCACAAACAGCTTGAAGAAAACCCTTGGGATACCTTCGAAACTGTATTCACTATCGACTCGATACATGAAGGTACCGTTTTGAAAGTAACTGACAAAGGTGCTATCGTAGCTTTACCTTACGGTGTTGAAGGCTTTGCGCCAACCAAACACCTGGTTAAAGAGGACGGCACAAGCGTTAAAGCTGACGAAACTGCCGAATTCAAGATCATTGAGTTTAACAAAGAGAACAAACGTATCGTTATCTCTCACTCACGCATCTGGGAAGAAGCACGCGCTGAAGCACGCGTTCAGGACTTTGAGAACCGCAAGAAGGAAGCTAAAGCTGCCAGCAACGCTGTTAAAAAAGTGAAAGACTCTGTTGAGAAATCTACTTTAGGTGATCTTAGCGTACTTGCACAATTAAAACAACAGATGGAAGGCGCTGAAAGCGAAGCCCGCAAATCTCAGGAAGATTCAAAATAAGCATTAGTAAATTTAATCTTCATAGCAAAGCCGCTGTACTTAGGTACAGCGGCTTTTTTTATTTGTATTCGCGTCATGACTAAAACCGTTAATATAATAGTTGCGCTTTGCCTGCTGCCTATGGCTTTGCTTATGCTGTTTTTATTGCATGCAGTATCTTTTCAATGTTAATAAACAATACTATAACCGGATTTACTTTGACTTTTGCTGCCCGTTAATAATGATCTTTTCAATCTTCCGGCCGTAACGCCCGTCTAACGAAGTTCCTTCAATTACCAGCGTATAAGTGCCCGGTTTTGCCGCCGCGAAAAATGAAAAACTTGCCTTGCCCTTGTCATCGGTAATTATATTAGGTTCCCAGTGTATGGTTGAACGCAGATCAGATACCGAAGTGTTACGCACCAGATAACGCGGGCGATAAAAATCCTTACGTGGCTGTAGAGGCATAGGGCGATATACGTAACTACCAAAACTGCTGCCGCTAAGGGTAGGCCCTGCCCCCCCACGGGTGCTAATGGATAGAATATAACTTACATCTGAGCGCATCATCTGGATATCCTTAACGTCCTCGGCACTTAAACGGGTGAAAAACGAATTTATATTAGTAAAAAATTCATCGGGAGCTGCGGAGCTAAATCCGCTCCCTGTTGGATCGCCGGGTATAGCGTCGCCTAATAACCGCCTGAAGCTCATACCGTCAACTACCACGTCGCCTATCAGGGTCGACTCATAAACATAGTTCTCCTGGCGCTGAAGGCCTATTTTGGTAAATATAGTTTGAGAATATGTACTCGATATCCGGAAACGTTTCAGCTTGCTGTATAACAAATCCTTAAGCGTTGTGCGCCTGGCCTCGATCAACTCCTTTTCATCTATCTGCTTTACCGGCGTAGCCCAAACCATGCCAATCCGTTTAGCGGCCTTTTTACCTTTTATGTTTACTTCATCGAGCAGAGCGCCCTTAACATTACCGGCATTTAGCTTCCGATTATCTGCTACATGCTGCTTATTGGCTTGCAGATAATTCAGCAATGTAGGGTCGCTTTTGTAAAACCAAGGAGCAGGCCGCTGTTTTTGAGCAGCCATTGGCCACATAGCCAATGGTTCAAATACCTGTATGCTGCCGTTGGGTACTTTGCCTTTGGCGTTATGTATCTTTAAGGTGTAAGCCACGGTATCGGCCGCCGGCAAATCGGTAAAAGCAAATAAACCGTTATCATCGGTTTGCGTGTCCTCAACAAACAGGTCGCCGCTCAGGGTAGACATGATAGTGACCTTAGCGTTCTTCATCGGTTTTTTGAAAAAATTGATCACCTTGCCTGCTATGCTGTTATTTGCCTCGGCAATATACTTTGGTTCAATGTCAGCTTTAAGCATATCCTGCACAGTATAATTTGTCCAACCCTGGGTAAGCAATAAAACATCAAGCGCGCGGCGGGTTGTTACCGAATCGTCTTTAAAATACCAGCCGGGCTGTTCAATATTTCCTTTCAGATCAGCAGTCAGCAGCATCCGGCTCATTATGTTTTCAGCATATTCTTTTTGCTTTACCTGCGCATCATCAGTAACCGATGCAGAAAAAGCGCCTGCTAACGGTTTCCCCTCACGGTCTGTTACATTTAAATTCACCCCGATGCTATCCTGAGGCAAATAGCCTGGCGTTTTATCCATTGAAACCTGCAAGGTATCGTTGTGGTCAACAAAAAAACGGCGCTCATTAAGCGGCTGGTTTTGAGCATTGAATAAGCCAACCTGCACTACGCCGGTCGGAAAAAGCTTTTTACTTACGGATCGATTATACATCCCATTGTTAAGCGTTAACGGCAATCCAAAATACATCACATCGCGCGACTGGGCGATCAGCGAGAATGGCTTTCCCGCCATATCAGGCGTACCCGTAATTTGCACCACTACCGAATCTGCTTTAGATATGTTATCAACCCGTAAAGACAGGCCTGACGTTTTAACCGGCGGTAATTTCCTGTTAATTTGCGTGCTATCATTCAGCCAGATTTTGGCCGTATAAATTTCGCCCGCTTGCGGCGATATGGCGAACATGCCCATACCATTATGCAGGGATGTAAATACGCTAACTTCTTCATTTTTAGAATTAAAAACACTGCCTCTTATGTTTACGCCTAAGCCCTCTTCGCCAATGGCTTTAAATGCTACGCGGTTATATAGCCCGGCAATTAAACTGCCGCCCTCGGGCATAAACTGCACATCAATATTTTGCGCCATGCCGCTGTAAAAAGGGAAAGTTATGTTTTGTTGCTTATTTTTAAGGTTAACCAGGCTGATGCTAAAACTACCCGTATCGCTGCTTTGCGGGATAGTAAAAGCGGTGTTAATAATACCGTTATCAGGCGTTACGCTGATACTTTTAAATAGCGGCTTATTGCCATCAAGTACCCGCAGTTCTACGTCCTTATAGCCTTCAGGCCGTTGCTGCAAATCCTTAATTTGCACTGATAGCCTTATCTCGGTGCCGTTTGCTACCTTTTTTAGAGTGTGCGATGAAGATATGAGCCATGAATCTGCAGCAGGCCGCCCGATGTAAAACTGCTTATGAAAAAAATGATCCTTATTAAAATTCCCCATCCAATTGGTATAGGCTCTTACTGTGTAGCTACCATCGGGAATATTACTATCATCCAATACCAAGTACCCTTGTGCGAGGCCTGACGATACCGGGACCGCTATTTTGACTACTTCCGCACGTGCGCCATTTAACAAGGAAACATACAGCTTTGAACTTTTTACGGAAGGCGCCCCGTTAGACGCCATAACCAGATAAGCCTTAAACCAGATGGTATCACCCGCCGCGTAATAAGGTTTATCAAAGTGCAGATAAAGTTTTTCTGCGGGATATTTGTTTTGATAAGCTTCGGCGTCCTTTATTATTTTTTTAACTCCGCCGGTATCTGTCTGGCAAAAGGCATTTGTGAAAAATGTTATCAGCGCTGCACAAAAAATAAATCGCTTGATATATAGCATGGAGGTAAGTTGTAAGGTCTCTCAGGTAAATTCAATGTCAATATAAGCAAGTTTAACTTAACATACCGTGGGGCTGGTATTAAAATCAAACTTTTTCATATTTTTGCCCAAATCTATCCCAGCGATGCTAAATCTAACACTGCTCGACGGTCAGAAATTTCAGATAACAATACAGCGATTGTGTCGTCAGTTGATCGAGAATCATAACGATTTTTCAAACACCGTACTTATAGGCATTCAGCCGCGCGGCATATTTTTAGCCAAGCGCGTGGCCGAAGAACTCCGCAAAATATTACCCAACGATACCATTTTACAGGGCGACCTGGACATTACCTTTTACCGGGATGATTTTCGCAGGCGCGAAAATCCGCTGGTGCCTAACCAAACCCGTATTGATTTTATTATTGAGGGTAAAAAAGTGGTGATGATGGACGATGTGTTGTGGACCGGCCGCACCATACGCGCCGCTATGGATGCCATGCAGGCCTTTGGCCGCCCCGAAAAAGTGGAACTGCTTACCCTGGTTGACCGCCGCTACTCAAGGCATATACCGGTGGCTGCTGATTATGTAGGTATCGAGGTGGATTCGATAGCATCGCAACGCGTAGTAGTAAGCTGGAAAGAGACGGACGGCGAGGATAAAATAGAGCTGTTGAGCGAGGTAAAGTAAAATTACCGGCTCAGTTGTATATAGTAAGATTTAAATAAAATTCGAAATCGAACTTCCGAATTTCGAAATCAACATAATATGGCAGGATTAAGCACAAGGCACCTTTTAGGCATTAAGGATCTGACTCAGGCAGATATTGAACTGATATTGCAAACAGCCGACACTTTTAAAGCTGTTTTAAACAGGCCGATAAAGAAAGTGCCCTCGCTTAGGGATGTTACCATCGCCAACATATTTTTTGAGAACTCCACCCGTACCCGCCTGTCGTTTGAACTGGCTGAGAAGCGCCTTTCGGCCGATGTGGTAAACTTCGCGGCGTCGTCATCATCAGTAAGCAAAGGCGAAACGCTGATTGATACCGTGAACAACATTTTAGCCATGAAGGTGGATATGGTGGTGATGCGCCACCCTTATGCCGGTGCGGGCATCTTCCTGTCAAAACACGTAAATGCTCAAATTGTAAACGCCGGCGATGGCGCGCACGAGCATCCTACCCAAGCTCTGTTGGACGCTTATTCTATCCGCGAAAAATATGGCGATGTTGCCGGTAAAAAAGTGGTGATCGTGGGTGATATATTGCACTCGCGCGTAGCATTATCTAACATACTTTGCCTTAAACAACTGGGTGCCGAAGTAATGGTTTGCGGCCCCACTACGCTTATACCTAAATACATTGGCACACTGGGTGTAAAAGTGGAACATAACCTTATCAAAGCGCTTAACTGGTGCGATGTGGCCAACATGCTGCGTATACAGTTAGAGCGTCAGGATATAAAATACTTTCCATCCCTGCGCGAGTATACCATGCTTTACGGTTTAAACAAGCAAATACTGGATAGCCTGGATAAAGAGATCATGGTGATGCACCCCGGCCCCATTAACCGCGGCGTTGAAATAACCAGCGATGTGGCTGACAGCAAACAATCCGTTATACTTGACCAGGTGGAAAACGGCGTAGCCGTGCGTATGGCGGTACTGTATTTGTTAGCCGGGCAAACGGTATAATGCCATGATAATCAAAAACGAAAAGCTTTTACGGTGGTTTATAAAAAAAGGCAGGCTAAAAGCTAACGTTTACTATTTTGTCTGTATTACTTCATGTTTTCTGTTAATTGAAGGATTGTACACAGTTTTTAAAGCCGATGCTAAGCTATGGTCACCTTCTATGTTATATATAGGATTATTTGCCCTGTCTGCATCAAGTTTTTACGAAAATGCGATTTCACAGCTCAAAAAGATAGAAAAGCTTAAACAATCAGGCCTTATTGAAGAAGACCTTAATCGGATTGAATTTGTTAAAACCTGGGACAAAGACCGGCTTGTAGGCCGCACCCGATATTGCCTACAAAATGGCGGCGTTGTTATGGGCATGATGCTGATCGTACCGATGTCTTTCATAGCATTACTTATCACTTCAATAAGCGGCACTTTCCCGTCAATGAATGCCGATGTGATGTTTCTGTTACTTTTATTTCCGTTATGCTACACGGCGGGCGCGCTGATTTACCTGATGAGATGGAATAATAAAGAAAGAAAATTTAAAAAGCTGACAGGCGAAAGCTATTTAGCTGGTTGATTCCGGCGGGCCGACGTTTCTTTTAATTATTAAAAACGCATAAACCTCTCATAACCGACTCCTCCGGCCTCTTAATTTTCAGGTAGCACTGATGATGCACTGCCCTTCACAGAAAATTAAACAGCCGGCGACTTCTGCTTCTTTTGATCGCTCAAAAGAAATTTAAGACAAGTAATAAACTGTTAGTGCTTTATTTAAGTAATCGTGATTTAATCATCGTCAGCCTGCTCTTAGGCCGCAGAGGCCAGTTACTTTGTCTTGGACACAATGTAACCAAAAGTCAAGCCGAAAAAATCCTTCCACCCACAGGCCATACTCCCGGTCCGGTTTTCCGGCAGGCCAACGCTCATTTGGAAATTATGTTATTAGAAATTGACAAATATATTCGAGTACCAACCGTAAATAGCCTAACAACCGGCATCAGTAATGCCCGGAGTAGCACAAACTCTGCCAAAGCACAACCTTTCACCGGGCAGGACGTAGCCGGCGATTTTTGTTTCTTTTGATCGCTCAAAAGAAATTTAGGACAAATGATGAACTATTTGCTTTTATTAAGAGTTTCTGCCAAAATTATCGTCAGCCTGCTCTTGGCCGTAGAGACCAGTTACTTTGTCTTGTACACAAAATAACCAATAGTCAAGCCGAAAAAATCCTTCCATCCACAGGCCATACTCCCGGCCCGGTTTTCCGGCAGGTCAACGCTTCAGATTTACTACTAAACAAGCATAAACTATAATTCCGGTCTCTTAATTTTCGGGTAGCACTGATGATGCACTACCCTTCACAGAAAATTAAACAGCCGGCGACTTTTGCTTCTTTTGTTCGCACAAAAGAAGTTTTAAGACAGGTAATGAAGTGACTTATCTAAGAATCAACTTAACAAATCTGCTCTAACATATCAATATAAATCTCTATACCATCACGTATCTCATCCACAAAAATAAACTCATCAGCAGTATGTGAACGTGCTGAATCGCCGGGACCGATTTTTAATGATGGAATATCCAGCAATGATTGGTCGGACGTTGTGGGCGAACCGTAGGTATCTCTGCCCAGGGCAATACCGGCCTGCACTATCGGGTGGGTTTTATCAATTGATGACGGTTTTAAGCGAATAGAACGCGGCTTAACTTCGCAGCTTACATGCTCACGGATGATCTCCAGCACTTCCTCATTACGATAAGCGTCCGTAACGCGCACGTCAACGGTAAAAGTACAACTTGCGGGTACCACGTTGTGCTGCGAACCGGCATTGATAATGGTAACCGACATTTTTACCGGCCCAAACACTTCCGACTCCTTAGGAAACCTGAAGTTACGGAACCACTCAATATCCGTCAGGGCTTTATAGATAGCATTGTCCCCTTCCTCGCGGGCAGCGTGGCCGGCTTTGCCGTGGCTGGCACAATCCAGCACCATCAGGCCCTTTTCGGCAATGGCCAGGTGCATCTGGGTGGGTTCGCCTACTATGCCAAAACTCAATTCGCCCAAATCAGGGATGATCAGCTCCAGCCCGTTAACACCAGATATTTCCTCTTCAGCAGTAGTAGCCAGGCAAAAGTTGTATTTCAAACCCTCCTGCTCATAAAAGTACAGGAATACGGCTATGAGCGATACCAGGCAACCGCCGGCATCATTACTACCCAAACCGTATAACTTGCCATCCTCTATCTTAGCATCAAACGGATCGCGGGTGTAGCCTGAATTAGGTTTTACCGTATCGTGGTGCGAGTTAAGCAGGATGGTAGGTTTGGCCGGGTCGAAGTGCTTATTCCATGCCCAAAGGTTGTTCAGTTTACGGTGAACATCGATGCCATGCTGCTTTAAAAACTGTTCTATAAGGTCGGCAGTGCGGTCTTCCTCTTTGCTGAATGAGGGCGTAGCGATCAACTGCTGTAGCAATTGTACCGCCTGCTGAAAAAGGTGCTGTTTATCGGTCATATAAAACCGGGACGAACCCGTTTGGTAAGGCGCAAAAATAAGCTTTTTTGCTGATTATTGATTTTTTGAAAAGCTATACCTCGCTGATGTATTCATTCTCAATTTTTGATGACTTGCGGGTATCGCTCATGGTGCCGTATATCAGTAAGGATATAAATATACATGCCGTAACATAGTAAAAGAACCACTCGGGATGTCCTTCACTTTTAAGATATAGCGCGATATACTCGGCCGTGCCGCCAAAAATGGATACCGCTATAGCATACGGAAACCCAACACCCAATGCCCGTACATTGGCCGGGAACAGTTCAGCTTTTACCACGGCATTGATAGAAGTATAGCAGCTTACTACCACCAGCGCCAGCATAATCAGCATAAAAGCAGGTGCGGCCTGGTGGGTATAGCTCAATGCCTTAAGCACGGGTATGGTTACCAGCGTACCAAGTATACCAAAAGCTACCAGTAATGGTTTACGCCCAATTTTATCGCTCAGTAAACCAAATAAGGGCTGCAGCAGCATAAAGAAAACCAGCGATACAGTTGATATCAACGAGGCCTCGGGCTTGGTAAACTTACTGGTATCAACCAAAAACTTTTGCATATAGGTAGTAAACGTATAAAAGGCTACCGTACCGCCCAATGTTAAACCAATTACAGTGAACACCGCCCGTGGGTGCTGCGCCAACGCACGTAATGTGCCTTTTAACGGGTTGGCGCTGTTTTTTTGGTTTTGGTAGGATGATGATTCCTTTAAACTGCGGCGCAGGTACATGGTAATAACAGCCAGTATAGCGCCTATTACAAATGGGATGCGCCAACCCCAGGCATGTAGCTGCTCCTCTGATAAAAATACCCTTTGTAGCAGCACCAGTACCCCCATGGCAAGCAACTGCCCCATAATTAGCGTAACGTATTGAAAACTGGAATAAAAACCGCGGTGCTTTTTATCGGCCATCTCGCTAAGGTAGGTAGCGCTGGTACCGTACTCCCCGCCTACGCTGATGCCTTGCAGCATACGGGCCAGCAGCAACAACAACGGCGCGAAAACGCCAATACTATCATACGATGGGATAACGGCGATAATCAGCGAACCCAAACTCATTAGTAATACCGAAAATGTAAGCGCCGTTTTACGTCCCTTTTTGTCGGCAAACATACCCATAAGCCAACCGCCGATAGGCCGCATTAAAAAACCGATAGCGAATATGCCGGCAGTATTCAGCAAACGCACCGTAGGGTTGCTATCCTTAAAAAAGGAATCAGAAAAATAGAGCGAAAAAGATGAATAGGCATACCAATCGTACCACTCCACCAGATTACCCATAGAGCCGCCAATGATGGATCGCAGGCGTTCGGCAGTAGTAGGCGGGGTTACTGTTTGATTCATAATTTAAAAGTAGTTCTTTTTAAGGGGACATTTTAGGTGAAAGCCGAAAGGAAAAAGGTAAAAGGTCAAACATCAATCCTATATTTAATTAACTCCCTCTCTTCGCCTTTGGCGGAAAGAGGGTTATTGCCCCTTCCCTCTTTTCGCTCGCGAAGAGAGGGACGTCGAGCGAAGCGTTGACAGGGTGAGTCAGGTAACGAAAATTCAAATCCAACTACACCAATCCCAACCAAAACCATTATTTTGCAGCATGCTTATCACCGAGGATTTTTTGCACTACGTATGGAAGTTCCGGCTGTTTGACCGTACCGCGCTAAAAACAGTTGAGGGTGACGAGATCGAGGTATATTCGGCAGGTATGCATAACAAACATGCCGGGCCCGATTTTCAAAACGCACGCCTGCGCATTGGCGACACTACCTGGGCGGGCAATGTGGAACTGCATATTTCCTCGGCCGACTGGCAACGCCACAACCACATTACAGATAAGGCATACGAGAATGTAATATTACACGTAGTTTATCGTGATGATGCCCCGGTTACCCTGCCCAACGGCCGCCGTTTACCTACGCTTGAGCTGCATAACCGTATTTCGCCCGATCTGTTTGGCCGTTACCATAACCTCATTTTTGGCGAGCGGCAATTTATTCCCTGCGAGGCGAACATTACGCTGGTTGAAGAGCTTACCATGAGCAACTGGCTATCACGCATATTGGTGGAGCGGCTCGAAAAACGCTCGGAAGCAGTGTTAACTACATTGGCCACCAACCGCGGCGACTGGGAAGAAACTTTTTACCAGTTTTTGGCAGCCAACTTTGGCTTTAAAACCAATGCCCTGCCTTTTGAGCTGCTGGCACGGTCGTTACCGCAGATCACGCTGGCCAAACACAAAAACAATGCGCTGCAAATTGAGGCATTGATATTCGGGCAAGCCGGGTTTCTGGATGGCGATGTGGTTGATGATTATCCGCAGAAATTAAAAGATGAGTATCAATATCTTAAACATAAACACAACCTCACTCCTGTTGATAATCACTTATGGAAGTTTATGCGCATGCGCCCGCAGAATTTCCCTACCATCAGGCTGGCGCAGTTTGCGGGGCTCGTTATGCAATCAAACCATCTGTTGAGCAAAGTACTGGAGATACGGGAAGTTGAAATTTTACGTGGATTATTTGACAACATCAGCATAAACCCTTATTGGGAAAACCATTACCGCTTTGATGCCGAAAGCAAGCCGTCGCCAAAAAACCTGGGCAAGGCTTCAACAAACGTTTTACTGCTGAATACGGTAGCTTTATTTTTATTTACTTACGGCAAGCAACACCGGCAGCAGTACCACATTAACCGTGCGCTAAAGTTGTTAGAAAGTTTACCTGCCGAAACAAACAACATTATAGCGGATTTTGTTAATTTAGGGTTGAAGATTAAAACGGCGTTTGAAAGCCAGGCATTGCTTGAGTTAAAAAATAATTACTGCGATCATAAGAAATGCCTTGACTGCGCCGTTGGTAATAAGATATTAAAGTTAAGCTGATATGTTGCAGAGGATAATCACCTTTTTTGAGCGTTACTCTTTCGGGGTTTGTACTTACCTTGGCGACCGCTTTAATGTATCGATAGCCAAAATACGTTTGTTCTTCATCTACTCATCATTCCTGGCGGTAGGCTTTCCGCTGATATTTTACTTTTTTGCCGGTATTGTGCTTGATATACGTAACTATGTTAAACGTACGCGTACACGCCTTACCGACCTGTAATTTACAGCGCTACTTTAAAACACGATCCCTCGCCCGGAGAGCTCGTTACAGATATACTGCCGTTCATCCTGTCAATAAACTCTTTAACCAGCAATAAGCCAAGCCCGTTCCCTCTTTCTTGCTGCGTGCCATGTGTCGACTCATTGCCATTGCCTTTAAAAAGTTGTTCAGCCTTACTTGCAGGCATACCTACGCCGGTATCGGTAACCTTAATCTCAGTTTGCTTATCTTCTTTTGCTACGCTGATGGTAATTGTGCCATTCTCAGTAAACTTATTGGCATTGCTCATTAAGTTGCGCAGAATAAACTCCAGCACCCGCTTATCTGTATTAATGAAAAAATCCTGATCGATGGCATTAACTATCGTATTGCCCTTATCGCGGTTGTTCAGTACCTGCGAACCGATAATGCGCTGCACCAAATCATTTAGATCGATGTTATCATAATTAAACTTGTCAAACTTGAGTTGCATTTCGCCCCAGTTCACCACGTTCTCTATCATATCTATGGTACTGTCCAGTTGCAAACTGATGGAACCCATCATGCTGTTAGTTTCGGCCTCGTCAAGCAAGTCGCTGTTCCTGAATTCAATTACCGACTTCAGCGAGGCCAGGGGATTACGTACATCATGCGCCAATATGGAGATAATCCGTTTTTGGGTTTGCGTTAAATAGTTGAGGTGCTTGTTTTTAATGCGCAGCTCGGCCACCTTAATTACATTATCGGCCAAAACCTTAAGCGCGAAGCGCTGGCGCTCATTCAAATGCCTGGGTATACGGTCAATCACGCAAAGGGTACCGAGCCTGTCGCCCGTGCTGGTTACCAGTGGCACCCCGGCGTAATAGCGTATGGAAGGGTCGTGCGTTACCAATGGGTTATCAAAAAAACGGTTATCCTGCCGCGCATCGGGTATCTCAAATATATTGTCCTGCAAAATGGCATGGCTGCAAAAAGATATATCACGATGCGTTTCGGTAGCTTCGAGCCCAACCCGCGCCTTAAACCATTGCCGGTTAGCGTCAACCAAACTAATCAGGGAGATAGGCATGCTGCAAAGTTCGGATGCCAGCCTAACAATGTCGTCAAACTCCTGCTCGCATGGCGAGTCAAGCAATTCAGTATTATACAAAGCCTCAAGCCGGGACATCTCATTGGCCGGGAGTTGCGCAATATTCATTTAATGAAAATTTTCTATGGATTATACGTTATACGGCTATTTGCCTTTTTAGGTTACTTTTTAATGCTTACCCTTTGGTTAATTTTAAACACATCGTTAATTCAATTTTAATAAAACAAATGCGCGTGCTACAGTATTATAATAAGCTAAACAAGTTAGCTACTATGCCATATATTTACAAGCTTCAGATTAAAAAATGACCGGCTCAACTACACCTGAACCACCTGTTGATAACGACATTTTCCGTACGCTTGTAGAGCAATCGCCAACGGCGGTTGCTCTTTATACCGGCCGCGAGATGCGCATACACATCGCTAATGATGCCATGCTACGGCTTTGGGGCAAAGGCCCCGAGGTAATCGGTAAAATTTTGCGTGATGCCCTGCCCGAACTTGAAGGACAGCCTTTTCATGATCTGCTGGACAATGTATACACGTCGGGCCTGCCCTATGAGGCCACCGAAGACCGTGCCGACCTTATTGTTGATGGCCGTTTGCAAAGCTTTTATTACACTTTTACCTACAAGCCGTTAAAAACTTCAATAGGCGTGGTATGGGGTATTTTAAATACCGCTACTGACGTAACCGAGCTGGTACTTACCCGCCAAAAGCTGCGCCTAAGTGAAGAGAGCACCCGGTTCGCGCTATATGCGGGCGAGTTAGGCACCTGGGATCTTGATCCGCTCAATAACACCATTACCTGGGATGAACGCTGTAAGGAGTTATACGGCTTCCCAAAGGATGATGTAACCACTTACGATAAAGTATTGAGTAACATACATCCGGATGATTCCGGCTTAGTCAATGAAGCGGTACAACGCGCCCTCGACCCGGAGTCAGGAGCTGACGGCGAATACTTCTGCGAGTTTCGAACCATTGGCGCTTCGGACGGTAAAATACGCTGGCTCCGCTGCAAGGGCAAGGCCTATTTTGATGACCATAATGTAGTATACCGCTTCGCGGGAACCGCCGTTGACATCAGTGGTGAAATACTGACCAACAGCGAGAATGCCAAACTGCTTGCGCTTATTGACAACAGCAGCGTTTTTGTAGCGCTGTCCACTATGGCCGGATATATTACTTACGTAAATACCTTTGGCCGCGAGATGGTGGGTATTGACGGTATGGAGCAAGCCCGCCGCGTAAATACCGACTATGTAATGCCCGGCGAGATGGAAAGGATTACTGACGATTACACCCGCGACCTTGCCGCAACCGGAACGTGGACCGGCAGGGTAAATTATCGCCATTTTAAAACCGGCGAAGCCATCCCGGTTGACGCAAAAACCATTATAGTTTACGACCCTATTACCGGCGAGCCCAGCGGCCGGGCAACCATCGCGCGCGATCTGCGGCAGGAACTGGCCGATAAGCAGGCCCTGCAGGAAAGCCAGCATTTGCTGCATAATATCACCTCCGCCTCGCCTACCTCGCTCTGGATGGCTGATAAGGACGGCAACATTACCTATGTAAATAAAACCTGGCTTGACTGGACCGGCCAAACGCATGACGAAGTACTGAAAGATGGTTGGCTAAACGCCGTAGCGGATGACGATCGGACCCATTTAGCAAAAACTTTTCAGAGCGCCCTGAAACGGCGTGTGTCTTACGAAACCAACTTCAGGCTTAAGGGTAAAAACGGTAAAGAAATTTGGTGTGTTGCCAAGGGTAACCCGCAGTATTATAATGATGGCAACTTTGCGGGGTATATCGGCTCCTGTACGGACATTACGGAGGAAACACTCATCGGCAAAAAATTACAGCAAACCAATACAGAACTGCATGAGCAGATAAACCAGTTTGATTTTGTGACCGATTTTATGCCGGTGCAGTTATGGACCGCCAGCCTGAACGGCGATATTGATTATGTGAACCGCCGATTGATTGACTACCTTGGGGTTGATGGTTCGAACCCCGACAACCGGCAATGGAATTTTTATGTTCACCCGGATGATCTGCAGGGTACGCTCAAGGCATGGCAGGATGCTTTGTCCTCGGGCGGCACTTTTCAGGTAGAGTTCAGAATGCGCGACGCCGGCGGTGCTTACAAATGGCACCTTTCGCGTGCGCTACCGTTTTACAACGAGGGGCATATTGTAAAGTGGTTTGGCACCAATACTGATATTGATGAGCATAAACAGCTGCAACGCCAAAAGGATGATTTTCTGGGTATTGCCAGCCATGAACTTAAAACACCCGTTACCAGCATAAAAGCCTACGCGCAGGTGCTTGGTGCGATGTTAACTAAAGACGGCGAGCTTAACAAGGCGGCAATGGTTACCCGTATGGATAACCAGATTAACCGCCTTACCAACCTGATTGGCGATCTGCTTGATGTTACCAAGATCAATTCCGGTAAACTACAATTCAACAAAACCTGGTTCAGCCTGAACAGCCTGGTTAGAGAGGTGATAGACGACCTGCAACATACCACCGTAAAACATACCCTTGTGCATGATTTTGCAGACACAGGCGAAATATTCTCGGACCGTGAACGCATCAGCCAGGTTTTGGTGAACCTCATCAGCAACGCTATAAAATATTCTCCGGCTGAGGGTGAGGTAATTATACGCACACAACGCCAAAATAACGAGTTTACGGTGAGTGTTGAGGATTTTGGTATCGGTATTGCGCCCGATAAACACAAGAGGGTGTTTGAGCAGTTTTATCGCGTTAGCGGCAGCAAACAACATACTTTTCCGGGGCTGGGGCTCGGCTTATATATCTCCTCAGAAATTATTAAACGCGAGGGCGGTAAAATGTGGGTAAACAGTATTGAAGGCGAAGGTTCAACCTTTCATTTTAGCCTTCCCGCTGAGCCTGTGAACAATGATTTTTTATAAGATACTTACGATATTTTTAGATGACTGACCTTAAGCATAAAAAGATAATGATAGCAGACGATGATCCGGGCATTGTAGACGCCGTTGAGATGCTGCTTGAATTTGAAGGATATACCGTTACATCAACCGTTGAGGGTTCATCGGTACTTGCACTCCATGAAAACCTGCCCGACCTGTTGTTACTTGATATATGGATGAGCGGTGAGGACGGACGCGACATTTGCCGCAGCCTTAAAGCCGACGTTATCAAGAAGCATATCCCGGTGATCATGATATCGGCTAGTAAGGATATTAAGGATTCGGCGCTTGAGGCCGGTGCCGATGATTTTCTGGCAAAGCCTTTTGAGATGAATGATCTGCTCGGGAAAATTGAAGCGCTTATTAAGTAACCGTACTTACTGATGCTTATTATTGCAGGTTTAATACCTACCGCATGTTAAAAGCCTTTTTAATAACAAGTTTGTTGCTGCTGGCTGCACCCCATAAACCGGCAATTAAAGCCGTACAGGCTGATGGCGACGCCATTTTAGGTAAGTGGACGTCGGAAGATCAGAAATTGGTGGTGGAAATGTACCGCTCAGGCGAGGAGTACCGCGGCAAGATGGTTTGGTTTAAGGACGACGAGAGCAAACCGATGAACGAGTGGACCGATAAGCATAACCCGGATGAAAAACTACGCGGCCGCAAGTTATTAGGCATGGATGTAGTTACCGGTTTAAAATATGATCCCGAAGATAAAAGCTACGATGAAGGCCACATTTACGAAGCCAAAAGCGGTAAAACATGGAACGCCACTGCCAAACTCGCCGGCAACGATGTATTGAAAGTTAAAGGCTATTGGCACATGAAATTTATCGGGCGCACTATGATCTTTAAGCGGATGAAGTAAACGCCGAAACTAAAAATTTAAAAACAAACAAAAAGCGCCGCATGATTAACTCACGCGGCGCTTTTGTTATATATTATTAAGATAACCGGCAAATTAGGCTTTGCCAAACTCGCCGTTACCTTTAAATTCAACTTCTTCGCTTACTACGGCTGCAGGTACTGAACCTACACCAAAGTCGGTACGTTTAATGGTACCACTAACCTGAAAACCGGCAACATCTTTCTTGGTCATCGGGCTAACTTTTGCACCACGGAACCAAAGGTCAAGCGTAACCGGTTTGGTAACACCGTGCATAGTTAAGTTACCGGCTACTTTAAATTTACCGGCACCTGCAGGCGTAATTTTAGTGCTCTTGAATGATATCGTAGGGTATTTCTCCGCGTCAAAAAAGTCGGCGCTTTTCAGGTGGCCATCACGTTTTTCGTTATCCGTGTCAACTGACGCTACCTGGGCGGTAAAATCAAACTTAGCATCGCTAAAGTCGGCTTTTGACGAAGTGATGGTAGCATCAAAATCTTTAAAACGGCCGTCAACGTCTGAAAGCATCATGTGCGTAGTGCTGAATTTCAGGTTAGCGTGCGATTTGTCAAGTTTCCAGGTTGATTGCGCAAAAACAGCAGTTTGCATTAAAACGGCTGCTAAAAGGATCATTGTTTTTTTCATCGTGTTAATATTGTTATGGTGTTAATTACTTGTTTTGATGCACAAATGTAGCAATAGGTTTAAGCTTTGTAAAAACATTTGTTTAAACATGTATTATATTACAAATTGATGATATTCAATTTAACGCATTTTGAGCACAAGAACCAATGAGCAAATATTAATTTGTAAGCAATATAAAATACCTTGTAAAAAATAATTATCGCAATCATAAAATCCTACAACCTTTGTGTTTTAACATCGTATAAGTGCATATCCCTAATTAATAATTGGCTAACCGGCATAAACGCTTGCCCGGCGCCAGATAAAGTATTGGTTATGAATTGGTGTGTATTCTCTGCTTGTAAAAATGTAAAGGCAATTTTAACCGTAATATTGCTTTCATTTTCTCTTTCGGTATCAGCCCAAATTACTGCCGGGCGCATACAGGTATCATCCGTATCGACAAATAAAAATACCGGTCAAAATTATTCGGCCTGGTTAAGTGACAGCCTTGACGTGCTTGTGCCCGAAGCCTGGGAAAACAACTTTGTTTATGCCGATGTAATGCTGAGGTTTAAATACCACAGCCGCATATCGCAAATAAAACTGTACGATTTTACGGGCGTATTTGAAGATAAACCCGCCGAGATATATGCGCTAAACGGCACCGAACGCACACTGCTGGGCTACTTTACCGGGCCTGCTTATGGCATTTTTCAAACCATTGATTTGCCTGCCGAAGTTGAGGCTGATGCCATAATTGTACATAAATACAGCAATAATATACCGCAAAAGGTATTTGCTTACGGCGTTGAAGACAGTACCCGCGCAACATCACCCGCTATTGAGCTGGTGGCCGAAAATATTGGCAGCAACCCGACTACACCAAGTAATCCACCCGTTACTGAACCCGCCGACGGCTACGTAAAAATACCTTTAGAGCTAAGCCGCTGGTACCAGTTAAATAATGTAAGCGACGGATTGAACCGGTTATTTGACGGTATTACAGATGCCGAAGTAACTACCGGCTGGGGTAAATTATTTAATAATTACGATGCTTATTACCCGGTGCCTGAAGGGCAGCATATTGATATTGCCAAGCTAAAGTTTTTTAACTACACCGGTGGCCTTGGCGACTACCCGTTAACCGTATCCGTAATTGATAGCCTGGGGCAACGCAAAACCATCGGTACTTACCGTGGCGGATACTGGAACCGTTGGGTTGGCCCCTACCCTGAACGCGCCGACCAGTTTTTGCTGGATACCATTGCTACCAACGTAAAATATATCGTGCTTAACTGCTGGTACCAGTTCCCTACCGAGATTGAGTTTTACGGTAATTACACCGCTGGCCCTTCTGCCCCTGTATCGCAACCTACCGACCCGGAAAATCCCGCAATCGCCGGTTATCCGCTCAAAAATTTTATGGGAGTTAACGCCTTTGAGTGGGATTTTGAGGATCCGGTTAATCCTTTCGTGGTAGAAAGCAAGCGTCTTGCGGCCATGCGCACCTTCTCGCAAATCAGGCATTATATGGATTGGGAAAAACTCGAATCACAGCAGGGTGGCTTTACCTATGCCCCAACCCACAGCGGCGGCTGGAATTATGACGCCATGTATAAAGCCTGCTACGAAAATAATATTATGGTACTGGCTGACCTGAAAACTTTACCAAACTGGCTGCTGCAATCGTACCCTGAGGATCAGCGCGATACCGAAAACATACCGGTAAAATTCGGCGCTAACTATTCTGATCCAAAATCATATATCGAGCAGGCACGGGTGGCGTTTCAATACGCGGCAAGGTACGGTGGTAACCGCTCTGTAAACAAAAGTCTGCTATCGGTTAACAGCTCTCCCCGCTGGACGGACGACCCGGTCAACACCGTGCGCGTGGGCCTTAACTATATTAAATACATTGAGTGTGATAACGAGCGCGATAAATGGTGGAAAGGCCGCAAAGCCTACCAAACCGCCTATGAGTATGCTGCCAACTTATCAGCATTTTATGATGGGCACAAAAATACAATGGGCCCCGGTGTAGGTGTAAAAAATGCTGATCCGAACATGAAGGTAGTAATGGGAGGCCTCGCATCGGCCAACCCCGAGTATGTGATGGGCATGATTGAGTGGTGCCGCATAAACCGTGGCTACAAGGCTGACGGCTCCGTAAACCTTTGCTGGGACATTATCAACTATCACTGGTACTCACACGATGCAGAGATGATACCCAATTCGGTACCTACACGCGGCATGGCACCTGAGGTGAACAACACCCTGCAAAAAGCCAGAGACTTTGTTAACATCGCTAAAAAATATTGCAACAATATGCCCGTTTGGGTTACCGAGGCAGGTTATGATGTTCACCCAAACAGCCCGATACGCGCCATTCCTATCGGCAACAAAACCATTGAGCAAACCCAGGCCGACTGGATTTTACGCACCGCTTTTTTGTACGCCCGCAGTGGAGTTGAACGGCTGTTTTTTTACCAGGCTTATGATGACAATATTGAAAGCCCGGTGCAATACAGTTCGTCGGGCCTGCTTAACCCTAACCGCTCGCGTAAATTGGCCGCTGAATACATCAATCAGTTTAACAAAGCTTTTGGTAAATATACTTATGCCGAATCGTTAAGCAGCAAGCCGGTGGTTGACCGTTACGAGGCAGACGGCGAATCGGCCTACGTATTGTACATACCCGACGAAAAGGGCCTTACCGGTAAAGATACGCTTAACCTGCCCGGCGTTGATTCAGTGCGCATTTATACACCACAGGCGGGCGGCCTCGGTATCGCCAAGCGTAAAATAACCAATGGGCAGTGCATCCTGAACATCAGCGAAACACCGATTTTTGTGGTTCCGGTACCTAAACCTAACGTTACGGGTAACGCGCTTATGTCGTTAAAACAGGGAATTGGCGCCGCATCTAAACCTGATACTGCAGTCACTCAACAGGGCTATACGATTAACCTGTTTCCCAATCCGTCGGTTAATTATGTAAACGTAAGCTTTAGCAACAACAGCAACAACAAGGTAAATATCAGCCTTGCCGATGCCGTTAGCGGAAGAGTGTACAGTAATCATGAATTTAATAAGACAGGTAGCGACTTTTCGCAGACTATTGACATCAGTAAAATGCCCTTAGGTGTTTGCCTGGTGATGATTAAACAGGATGATAAAACGGTAGTTAAACGGGTAATTAAAACAAATTAAACTGTTATTGAGGTTTAGTTGAAGTGACCAAAGGATGCGTAAAGTGTATATAACGGCACAAACAACAAAAAAAACACCCTTGCCATTTGCTGTTTGTTGCCGTTGCCCTCAACCAATACATTGTAAAGGTCAGTGCGTATCATATTGAATTTAGCTTTCATATTGTGTAAGTTTTATACACAATAGAGGCACGCTGCCTACAAAGGTTTAAGCAGGCTAAGTAACTGTTTAATTACAACGCTGATAATTAATCAAATAAACTGATTAAGTACCTGCTCCAGCTGGCTGGCCTGTACAACGCCTGACTGGCGCCATTTGCTTTCGCTGTTTTTAAATACCATCAGCGTAGGCACACTTTGAATGTTGTAGGCATTGGCTACCGAAGGATTCTTGTCCACATCAATTTTAATGATGGTTACCTTCTCGCCCATGGCGTTTTTTAATTGTTGTAATATCGGCGGCATCATTTTACACGGGCCGCACCACTCGGCTGAAAAATCAATGAGCACCGGTTTATCTGATGCGATGATGTCTTGAAAGTTTGCCATGATCTTTATAATCTAACTAATGTAACAACAGTGTGCACATGCACTTGTTTAGGCCGATTATTTATTAAATGTCAAAAAAAATGGCTGTATTTGCAACCATCATAGAATTAACATCGTCTTGATGATGTACAAACCAAAAACCCGGTAAAATGCAATTTAAAACTTACAATACCACTTTATTCTTTAAAACCTTTTTGATGATGCTGATCGTCTCTGTTACCTTATCAGCGCAAGCACAGAAAATAAAAACGATAGGTAATAAATTACGATCAGGTTCATCAAACAACACGTTTGGCGCCGTTAAAGGCGGCGAAGTAGGCATAAAAATGAAAGCCGGTAAAAAACCTGTAAAACTGCTCAAGCTTACTTTTAATGTAGATAATCGCCAGCAGGACAGTCTGCCTTTTAAGGTAAACGTTTACCCGTTTACCGATGAAAAAGCTGGCGAAAACCTGGTTAAGCAGGAAATAACCAGCGCAATGGCACCAGGCAAATCACGCCCGGTTATCGATCTGGCACCTTATGACATTCAGGTAAGCGGCGATATATTGGTTAGCATAGAATGGTTAAAGACCTCGCCGGGTATGGAAACAGCTTTCTCTATCGGCTTGTTTAACGGCGGTACCTATCATAAAGATTCTGCAACGAGTGACTGGGAGAAGATACCTGTGGCCGGTATTGACTTTAATATGCAGGTAATGGAGATCAAAAAATAATGGAACATTTTACTTATCTGTAAAAAGTACCACACCTTAGTTATTTATCACCATTGCAGGTGGCATATAACCGCTACTTTTGTAGTATGATTAGCGGCTACCCCATATATGACATTTGTACATTGAGCGGCCACCAGGAGCATGATTTGCTGGCTGACCGTTTTGCCGGTTACCTCAAAAAGCACGACAAGCTGCATTTTCCGCATAAGCACAGCTTTTATCATTTGGTATACTTTACTAAAGGCGGCGGCACCCATGTTATCGACTTTGAAACCTATGACGTAAAACCCGGCCAGATATATTTTATGGTGCCCGGCCAGGTACATAGCTGGTTTTTTGAGGGGGAGATAGACGGTTATATCATCAATTTTTCGCAGGCATTTTTCACCTCATATTTACTCAGGCCGGATTACCTGGAACAGTTACCTTTTTTAAGCGGCAACCCCGATGATGCGGTATTACAGCTTACTCCACAAACAAAAAGTACTGTTGAGGCCTTGTTTGAAAACGTGGTGAACGAGGGCGCCGGTACCGACCGCTACCGTTTTGATATGATACGCACAGCGATGATTCGTATTTTTACATTGGTAGCACGCGAGCATAAAAAACACGCCGAAGCCGCAACGCCTACCTATAACAAAACCCTGCTGGCTAACTTTAAACGGCTGATTGAGCAGCATTACAACATGCTTAAACTACCCAAAGATTACGCGGCCATGCTGTACATTACGCCTAACCACCTTAATGCTTTGTGTAACGATATGCTGGGTATATCCGCAGGTGAGGTAATACGTAACAGGGTAGTATTGGAGGCTAAGCGTATGCTGATTAACCCCAAGCTTACCGTTGCCGATATTGGCGGCAGGCTTGGGTTTGCTGACAACTCATACTTTACCCGTTTTTTTAAAAAACAAGCCGGCCTAACACCCGAAGAATTTCGTAAAAACTTTAAAAACTAGATACCATGGCAACCCAAACATCAAAAAACGATACTAAATATATACCTCAGTTTGGCGCATTTTTAAAAGCTAAATGCCCGAGATGCCGCCGTGGTAACATGTTTGCCAACAGCATGTATAACCTTACCGGCCAAAACATGTATCAAAGATGCCCCCACTGCGGGCTTACCTTTGAACGCGAACCGGGATATTTTTACGTGGCCATGTATGTAAGCTATGCCATGAACGTTGCAGAGATGGTTACCATAACCGTGGCAACCATTATACTAACCGGCTCTGAGTCGCCGTGGCTATACCTGGGTTTGCTGCTCGGCTCCATACTTGTGCTGGCTCCGTTTAACCTGCGCTTTTCAAGGTTGATCTTACTTTACTGGATGACCCCCGGCGCCAAATATCGCCCCGAACTATCCGGAGATCTGCCGCATAATCACGAACAACATATGCATCAGCATTAAAAAATTTTCAATTTTTCGCCCAATAGCTTCAATTCAAGCATTTCATTTATTATCAAATAATTAGCACAATAAGCGAACGCCACTATCTCAAAAAAAATTAAAACGCCAGGTTGTAAAAAACGGATTTGATTAAACCCTCGCCTTTTTAGTGAGTTTAATATTTAAACAGCCGTCGGCAGGTTTATAATTTTTGCCGATAATGATTGATATTTTTTTAAGAGACCGGCGGCTGTTTACTTATGTTGAACTAAAACTTTGAGAGATGAAAACTTTAAAATTATTTGCCATTGCTGTTTTAACCTTGGGAGCCGTATCAGCAGCTAACGCGCAGGTTCAGGTTAGCGTTAGTGCAAATTTTGGCACACCTGTTAGATATTACGCTCCGCCGGTAGTTTACGAACGCCCGGTGGTGTATGAACGCCCTATAGTTTACCACCCGCGCCCGGTTGTTGTTGAAAGGCCGGTATATTACCGTAGGCCGGCAGTGGTTTACGCTCCTCGTACCGTTATTTACGAACGCCCGGTACGCTACCGTGCAGTTAAATACTATGGCCCTGGTCGTGGCCATGCCTGGGGGCACTATAAACATGGCCGTCATCACCGCCATTAATCATACTAACTGTTGAAAACCCCTTTTAAAAACGAGCTCCGCTTTAAACAGCGGGGCTCGTTTTTTGTTAAGCGTACATTAACAGCGTAATACGCAACTATTTTTACGCTTTAATTACTAATGCTTAGGTAAATTGCGTTAAATATATTATATGCGTAGAGGCGGCTTTTTTCTTTTCTTTCTAATATTCGCGGCAATAAGTTTATTGCTTGACTGGTATGTATTTTCAGGTTTACGCACCCTGTCTGCCGATTGGCAATCGCGCTGGCGCGTGGCTTTGCTATCAACCTTCCTGATATTGTCCATCGGTGTAACGCTCACTTTTGTGATCGGTATTTCATTTACCGACACTTCCCGCGGGCTATCCCAGTTCCACATGTGGTCGCTTAGTGTGTTTATGGCCTTTTTTGTGAGTAAAATAGTGTTTGTAATGGTACTGTCGCTTGGCGACCTTGGTCGTTTTGTGGTGGGTATAGCCTCTAACGCAGGTAAAACAGGTATCGAACAGAGCCGGCCGTACTTCCCCGAAAGGCGCAAATTCATCAGCGAAATAGCGGTGCTGTTAGCGGCGCTACCGTTCAGCGGGTTTTTCTACGCCATGTTTAAGGGCAAGTACGATTATAAGGTACATCGCCATAACGTTTATTTTAAGGGTCTGCCTGAAGCGTTTGACGGCTTTACCATCACGCAGCTATCTGATATTCATGCAGGCAGTTTTGATAACGCTGATGCTGTGCAAAAAGGCATTGATAAAGTAATTGAGTTAAACAGCGACCTGTTTGTTTTCACCGGGGACTTAGTAAATAATACTGCTAACGAGATTGAGCCTTACATTGGCCGCTTTGGCAAAATCAAAGCTAAATATGGCCAATACTCTATTTTGGGTAATCATGATTATGCGGATTACATACAGTGGGACAGCCCGAAAGCTAAAGAAGAAAACCTGGATACCCTAAAACAGCATCATAAAGAAATGGGCTTCCGCCTGATGCTGGACGAAAACATTACCCTTGAAAAGGACGGACAAAAGCTGCACCTTGTAGGTGTACAAAACTGGGGGCATGATTTTATAAAGGTGGGTGATTTGGATAAGGCGCTTAAGGATTTGAGCAAAGATGATTTCAAAGTACTTCTCTCCCACGACCCAACCCACTGGGAACATGTAGTGCGTTATCACGAAAACCCGGTACATTTAACCCTTTCGGGACATACGCATGGGGCGCAGTTTGGTATCGAGGCGCCCGGCTTCCGCTGGAGCCCGGTTAAATACCGCTACCTGCAATGGGCAGGCTTTGCCAAACAGCACGACCGCAAATTGTACGTCAACCGCGGCTTCGGCTTCCTGGCTTTCACCGGCAGACTGGGTATTTGGCCGGAAATTACGGTGCTGACGTTGAAGAAAGGGTAAATCAAAAAATCTTTAACTGACTATACAAATAACGATCAAACAAAGGCACAAACCGCTAATAATCATAATACCGGCCTCTTAATTTTCGGGTAGCACTGATGATGCATTGCCTTTAATAGAAAATTAAAAAGCCGGCGATTTTTGCTTCTTTTGATCGCTCAAAAGAAATTCAGGACAGGTAATAAACTGTGCTTTTACGAATGGTACTGCGAAGATCAAGAGCTAATGCTATTACCATTGTCAGTCTGCTCTTGACCGCAGAGGCCAGTTACTTTATCTTAGATACAAAGTAACCAAACATCAAGCCGGAAAAAACCTTCAGCCGCACAGGCTATACCCCCGGCCCGGTTTTCCGGCAGGCCTACGCTTGTTTGACCCCTCCTAAATCCTCCCCGAGTGGGAGGACTTGAAAAGAAAAAAGTGGTCATTTTGAACAAGGTACAACGAAAAATCTGTCGTCTGATTATGAACGCAGGCAGATATCTCGCTATCGCTCGATATGACAAGATAGTAATCAATCGAAAGTTGTCATTTTTTCCTCGTCGAATGACAAAATGCATCAACAACACCATTGCATTTTTCAGACAATAAGCACCCTTGCTTTTATTACCTTTGCCAACCTATGGCAGATACTTCAGCATCATTGAAAAATAAATACGACAGCATAATTTTTGACCTCGACGGCACCCTTTGGGATAGCACCGCTAACGTAGCCGTGGCCTGGCAAACGGCCAAGCAAAAGGTTGATTTTATAAAAGATGATATTACCCAGGCAGACGTTCGCTCCATTACCGGTATGGCTTACGATGCCATATTTGTTAAGCTGTTGCCTTACCTGGATGATGAAAAACGTAACGAGTTTAAGGCGCATTGCTCGGTAACTGAACTGGAAATACTTAATGAGCTTGGCGGCGAACTTTACCCGCAACTGGAAGAAACCCTGCAATACCTGAAGGCGCGTTATCGCCTGTTTATTGTAAGTAATTGCCAGAACGGTTATGCCGAAACCTTTTTTAACCACAGCAAACTGCGCGATTATTTTGAGGGATTTCAGTGTTACGGCACCAAGGGCCAGCCAAAAGCCGAAAATATAGTGGACGTAGTAAATGACTTTGGGCTGAAAGCGACGGTTTACGTAGGCGATACACAAGGCGATTACGAAGCCACCGTTAAAGCGGGTGTTCCGTTTATTTTTTGCAACTACGGCTTCGGCAAGGTGGAGCGCGGACAGGTAGCCACCATATCAAGCTTTGGCGAACTGGCAGAAATCCTGTAAGGCAAAATTAAAAAATATGGAAAGCGGGCAGTGCAAATCACTACCTGCTTTTGCTTTTATTATTCTACCGGTTGAAGTACGGCCGCGAATTTTCGCTCGTAGATCTTAAGTTGTTTTTCCATCTTCGCGGTAAGCGCATCCTGGTGGGCAGCTTTAGTATAGCGCACCATATTCTGCAAAATGTAAACGCCAAAATTCACCATCCGCAAGTCAACCCGGCCGGGGCTGTCATCGTAAACGGAGGCATTGTGATTTAGTTCATCTGTAAGGTAATCATAGATATCACCAGTAAGCTTATTACCTAACTTAACATCACCTACATGATAAGCCATCTCCGCCATGTGCGATTTACGGTTGGCCACATCCACAAACGGATTCAGGTTTGGCATCACCTCGTCAAACCGGTTGAGCACCTTACGTGCCTTATCTGTTTTACCCTCGGCAATCAGGCCATCGGCCAGGGTTAAAAATGTAGTAGTTAACGCAGGGTAAAACATCGTTACCGATTGCTCATCCAAAAACCGCGCGTGTTTAAAGTTTCCGAATCTGAACTTATTCATCACGTTATCAAACATCACCGCGGTATTCACTTTGGCACTCTGATCCTGCAGCGAGGTATCAGGCTTTAACGGTAACAGGCGGTAAGTAAATCCCTCGCGGTACATATAATCATCCAAACCTATCATGTTACGCGTACCGGCGGTAACGGTGAAACATATTGGCCGTTTCCAGTTGTTATGAGCCAGTATATCCAGCATGGCCAGGTTGTTTTTTATAATCAGGTTTGAGTTATACTGCCAGGTAAGGCTATCAGCCATGTTTTTAGTTTGACCGGCCGTTAAAACCTTGTTTTTGATAACGTCGTCAGGCTTTACGGTTATCTTAAAGTTTTTTGTAGGCAGATAATTAGATACCATGCCGCTCTGATATTCCACATGCGTGCTTGGATCGTCAGATGTGATAAAATCAAATACTTCCTTAACCTCAACATGCCCCGGGATGTGCTCATCGTTATAATAGATCACATCGCGCACGCCTTCTTTATACTTATCAAAAGGCATGGTAATAGGTAGCGGTGCCGACTCGTTCACCTTGTGCTGCATTTGCTTAATTAACCAGTCGCTGGTAAACAGGCTCAGGTTAACCAGGCGCACATCGGGCCTGATGTTCTCTACCTCCTGCGCGTACCATAATGAGTAGGTATCGTTATCGCCATAATTAAACAAGATAGCGTTGGGCGGGCATGATATCAGGTAGTTATACGCCATATCGTGCGCGGTAAGTTTGGTTGAACGGTCGTGCCCGCGCCATTCTTTTGCAGCCATTAGTACCGGGGCACAAAGCAGGCAAAGCGCCATTGCCAATACCGATGCTTGTTTTAGTTTAAAACGCTGCTGCAACATCTCGCTGATGGCCACCACGCCCAAACCTATCCAAATGGCGAAAGCATAGAATGAGCCTACGTAGGAGTAATCGCGCTCGCGCGGCTGTATGGATGGCTGATTGACATATAGCACAATCGCAATACCGGTAAAAAACCACAAAAGGGCAATCACCAGGGCATCGCGCCGGCGGCGCTTAAAATGGTAATACATGCCCAGCAACCCGATGATAAGCGGCAGGCCGTATAAAGGCGCGTACGACGGGCTTTCGGTTACTGATTTAGGCAGATGCTTGCCGCCGTCTAATATACCGCTTGTCCAGTTACCATCTAATGAGGTCATGCTCTGCTGACCGTCCATATCATTATACCGGCCAACAAAATTCCATAAAAAGTAGCGGGCGTACATCTGGTATATCTGCCAGCTGAACATAAAGCCCATGTTATCAATAAAATTCGGCGTGTGGCCTTCATCCATCTGCATCCACTGGCGGTAAAACTGCGGATCGTCGCCGTCATCGCTAAACATGCGCGGAAAGAAGGTGTTATGATCGTAAACCAGCCTTTGCTTGTAGCCCGTTTTCTCATATTTTGTTTCGCCCTTGCGGTAGCGTGCCGCGCCATTTTTTTGGTCGATTGGCTTACCGTCAAAATACGGGCCGTACAGCAGCGGGCTTGGCGAATACTGATCGCGGTTAAGGTAGCTGGCTAAGGTAAATGCGTTATCGGGATGGGTATTGTTTAGTGTCGGGTTAGCTGTTGCCCTTATAGGCACATACATAAAACAGCTGTAGCCCAGGTACAAAAAGGAGAGGCACATCAGCGCCAGATGCACGAAATATTTTTTGTGTTTGATGCTGTACAAAATCCCCCATACAATTGCACTTATCAATATAATAAAAAACACGATAGCGCCGCTGTTAAAGCCCAAGCCCAGGGAGTTTACGAAAAAGAAATCGAACCAGCCGGCAAACTTAACCGTGTACTGAATAATGCCATACTGCACAAAGGCCAGCAGCGTAACGCCTAATAAAAACACCACAAAGGCTTTTTTAAAGGTGACGTTTTTATACCGCCTGAAGTAATACACCATGGTTAGTGCCGGTATGGTAAGCAGGTTAAGCAGGTGTATACCGATAGATAATCCCATTACATAAGCAATGAACACCAGCCAGCGATCGGCACCGGCTTCATCGGCGTGGGCATCCCACTTTAATATGGCCCAGAATACCAAGGCGATACATAACGCCGACAGGGCAAACACGATAGTTTCGACCGCTGAAAACCAAAACGTATCAGAAAAGGCGAAGGCCAGCGCCCCCACCAGTCCGGCTCCCATTATGCTGATGAGCCTTTGGCGCGGCATGGCATCCGTATAGGTTTTGGCGGTTAGCTTTTTAGCTAACGCAGTTATCGTCCAAAATAAAAACATAACCGTGGCTGCGCTTGCAATGGCCGAGCAGAGATTGGTAAAGTACGCCACCTTGGTACGATCACCAAAAGACAGCAGGGAGAACACCTTACCGATCATGGCGAAAAGCGGATAACCCGGCTGGTGCGATACCTGCAAACGATAAGCGCAAGAGATGAATTCGCCGCAATCCCAAAAGCTTACTGATTGCTCGAGGGTGAGCGTGTAGGTAATAGCGGCTATTGTAAAGCACAGCCAACCCAGCAGGTTATTAATTTTATTATAAGGCATGGTGGAGTGATGTAAAAGTTTCTTCAATGCCGTAAATATCCGCTTTTTATAGGGAGTACCACAGGCATTAACTTTTTTTAACAGGAGGTGTTAATTTATGCTAAATACAATTGTAAAAAACCCATTACCTTTTTATACGTTACTGCGTAGATAATTTATATCTTGTACCATAATTACTGTAAATGCAAAACATCTACGCTGCTAAACGCTGTAAACTGATATTGGCCACGGCCGGTGCGTTACTGTGTGCAACATTTGCGCGCGCGCAATCAGTTCAGCTCCCCTATCAGTACCAGTTCTATCAAAAATTTAATGCTGATGTGTACTCCACATCAAACGATATACACACGGCCTTTAAACCGCTGCTGATTGATAGCTCGCTTACCGCAAGGTATGATTCGCTGATGAACTATGGCGCCGATACTAACCGCAGGGGATGGGTTTACCGCAAACTCTTCAGGGAGCATTTGTTTGATGTACGCAAAGCCGATTATACATTTTATGCTGATTACCTGCCCGACCTTGCCATAGGCCGCGACTTTAAAAGCAAGGAAAGCACCTGGCTTAACACCCGCGGTTTTCAATTTGGCGGTACCATAGGCACCAAATTCTCCTTTTACACCAGCGGTTTTGAAAACCAGGGACGCTTTGCGCCGTATATTGACGAGTATGTACGCTCAACCCGTATGATACCCGGCCAGGCGTATGACCGTAAGGGTGGGTTGGAACAAACCAAAGATTGGTCGTACGTAACCGCCGTAATATCATACACGCCCATCAAGCAGCTGAATTTTACTTTAGGCCAGGATAAAAATTTTATAGGTGATGGCTACCGCTCGCTGCTGCTTTCGGATTACGCCACTAATTACCCCTTCTTTCGCGGTACATTAACGCTGGGCCCGGTGCAGTATACCGCCATGTGGGCTTACATGCAGGACAGGCAGGCGCCTAAGTTTGATACCTATGGCGATAACCGCCGCAAGTGGGCCGCGTTCCATTACATCGACTGGACCATCAGCAAGCGTGCGTCGTTAGGGTTTTTCAACGCCTACATAGCATCCGAAGCTGATGATGAAGGCAACCGCCGTGGTTTTGATGTAAACTTTATTAACCCGGTATTCTTCGCCAGCTCAATTGGGCCATCAGGCCAGCCGGGCAACTCCATAGCTGGGTTTAACGGTAAATATAAATTCCTTAACAAGCATGCCGTTTACGCCCAGTTGGTGCTCGACCGTGTGCAGGGCCGCGAAGGCAAGGCGATAACCAGCAAAGGCTGGCAGGCAGGTGTTCGCGGTGCCGACCTGTTTGGCATTCAAAATTTGAATTATTTGGCCGAGTACAATACCGCCCAGCCCTATATGTATACCGGAGCCCAGCGCATGAGCGGCTATACCGCCTTCAGCGAACCGCTGGCACATCCTTTCGGCGCTAATTTTAAAGAGGCGTTGGGTATTATCAACTATTCCGTTGGCCGTTTTGACCTGCAAGGTAAAATGATATATGCTAAATACGGTGTTGACGAAGCCGGCACCGATGATAACTTCGGTAAAAACATATTACGCGGTTTCAACGGCGACCTGATACCGGGCACCGAAACCGGCCAGGGCATCAACACCACCCTAAAATATGCTGAGGGTACTGTGGGCTTTATACTCAACCCGCGTTATAACTTAAAACTGGAAGTTGGCGGCATCTATCGCCAGCGCAGCAACCGTTTAGGCACCTCAAACACAGCAATGCTCAGCATTGGGTTGCGCAGCTCGTTCCGCAACTTATATTCTGATTTCTAATCGATATTATATAAACATTAAAGGCGCTGAACATAATTTCAGCGCCTTTGTTTTTTACAGATAAATTTCACCATTATGCCCGAATTACCCGACCTGCAGGCATTCAGCCACAATCTCAACAAAAAGCTAAAAGGTAAAACCGTAAAACAGGTTATTACACATGGCGGCAAACTGAATGTTAGCGCCGAAGAATTGAATGATACCCTTCAGCATCAAAAAGTAACGGCAGTTTATCGCGATGGTAAAGAATTGCACATTCAATTTTCAAAAGGCGATGTGCTTGGCCTGCACATGATGCTGCACGGCAAGCTGTTTTTATTTGAAGGCAAAAACGCCAACAAATACCCGTTGATTGAAATACTATTTACCGATGGCACCGGCCTAACCCTTACAGATTTTCAGAAAGCGGCAACCACCACCCTAAACCCTGAGCCAAAGGACGCTTTAGACGCGCTGGCGAAAGAGGCGGACGAAGCCTACTGTGAAGAATTGCTTGGTAAAACCAAGTCGGCTGTTAAGAACGTTTTGCTGGATCAAAAGATGATCAGGGGAATAGGTAATGCTTATGCAGATGAAATATTATGGCATGCACGCATTTCACCATTTTCGGCGAGTAACAAAATACCCGCTGATAAAGTTAAAGCATTGGCTAAAGCCATCAAAAATGTTTTGACGGATGCCGAAAAGCAGATACGGAAAACCCACCCGGATATTATAAACGGCGAGGTTAGAGATTTTATGCTGATCCATAATCCCAGGAAAACGCATAGTCCTGACGGTGCCGAGATCAAAATAAAAGCCGGAACACGCAAAACTTATTATACCGACGAACAGGAACTTTATAAATAGCCACACCATGAAAATTAGTAAATACCTGCACTCCTGCCTGCTGTTTGAGTTTGATGGGCATAAATTATTGTTCGACCCCGGCCAATTCTCCTTTACCGAAGAGCGCGTAACCGCCGACATGTTTAAGGGCGTAAACAGCATTGTAATTACCCACATCCATCCCGATCATTTTGACTTGGAGATCACCCAAAGCATTTTAGCTGTTACCGATGCCCAACTGTATACCAACAGCCAGGTGGGCGAGCAACTTACTAAAGCAGGCTTAACGTTTATATTAATTGAAGAAGGTGAAATTAATATCGGCCCGTTTATATTAAACGCAGTGCCGGTTACGCATGAGGCATTGCTGGATAATCCGACACCACAAATGACAGCGTTCGTGATCAACAATAAGGTGCTTTACCCGGTTGACACATTGAGCGATGAACTAATTGGCTATAAAGGAATTGAATTATTATTGATGATAACCACGGCGCCATTTGCTACCGAACGTGGCATTGCCGCCTTTGCCGATAAGATGCAGCCCAAACAAATATTACCGGTACATGATGGCTACGCGCGAGATTTTTTTATTCAACAGCGGTATGCCAACTATAAAAAACATTTTGAAAAGCAGGGCATTAAATTCCATGAAGTATATGAAGTTGGCGCCTCTGTAAACTTGTAAAAAGGCATAAAAAATAAAAACCCACTGCAAATATACAGTGGGTTTTTACTTTTGTCCAGACAAAAGGTCGTATTTATATCGACTAAAAAAGACAGATTATTTCTTGTTCTTTTTGGTAGTGTCTTTTTTAACTGTGTCTGTTTTGGTTGTGCTTTTTGTAGAGTCTTTAGGAGCGGTTTGAGCGAATGAACCTAAAGTAAAGGCTGATAATACCAGCACGCTTAATAGCTTTTTCATAGTTTTCAGATTTAAATTTTAAAATACCAAACAATTACTGATTACTATACAAGAAGGTTACCACTCTTTACTCTACACCTTGCCAAATACAATTTAATCGATACTAACTTTTAATTAAATAATTTAAAATCAGATTGTTAATAAAAAAATCATTATTATTTGGCGTATCTAAATACTCACACTCTTACAACCAAACTATGTAGACTTATTACCCAAAGTGGCTAATAATGCCACTAATAGGGCTTTTTTTCCGGTTTAAATTCTGACGGTTTGGGAATGATCTTGATAATGGCCCACATTGCCCCGGCCATAATACCCAAACTTTTTAAACCAAATTTTGCGAAAGGCTTTATCACCTCCCAAAAATTGCTTCCCTGTCTTGTTTTTATTTCCGGGTTTTGCGTATTGATGTATCTCGTTTCCATAATGTATAAGTTTAAACTATATAAAACATATACTATGCCACTGCGTAACTAAACACCATCATAAACCTCATTTTCAACCAACTGCGTGAGTATAGCTTTAAGCAAAGCCTCACGCGCCCATAGCTGTTCGGTTACGGTAGCATCATCGCGGTACCAGGTAAGCGGCTCATTTATTTCAATGCGCGCTTTATATAGGTAGCCTTTCTTTGCGTGCATTTTGGTGCCTTCGTAACTATTAAAGCCTTCGCTTTTTATCAGGCGGGCAAAGCGCGCTATGGGCAGGTCAATGCGTAGGCATTCGTCGAGCGTGTTTTTATAATCCTGCTTATCTTCAAGCCACAGGGTTATATTTTCATCATTCAGGTCGTTGTCTGCAATGGCAATCCGGCTATAGTTATAATCAACTGAAATAATTAACCACCATAGCTGCTGTTTTAGTTTTTGCGATAATTTGATCATGACATATGCCCCCCAACCCCCTTTAGGGGGAGCTTTGTTTAAATCGGTAGCGGCATGCAGCAGCTACAGGGATTAGACATTAATTTGATGACTGCCCTTTACGGGGCGGTTAATTGGTTATATGATGCCGGGCCGTTCCGGAAGCCAGCCTGGCAGGTAACGTTGAATTGCAGCAATCTCCTCGCTCAGCTTAGCACAAGCCGCTGAATAACCATCAATACGCGCGTTGTAGATGGTCAGGTCTTCGGGTGTAATATCCGGCTGCTGTATGTTACAGGCTTGAGCCGCAATAAAATCCGGTGATAAGTAGGCGATATACATGCTGCAATTCTTTAATTACTGTAAATTCTTGATAGGACACTTTGCAGTTCAAATATTTTCTCTTAGCTTAGCATCAATCAACGAAACAAATATAAAGATATTTCTGTATTTAAATCAAGAATATTTATAAATATTTTCTTTATGGATCAATCTGCAAAACCCAATAAAATTAAAACCATCCGCCCCGAAACTTTGGAGTTCATCATACTGTATACACAGTTACGGGGCAAGGCTTTTTATAATAACACCCAGCTTGCGGAAGCGCTTGGCTACAACTCGGCCAGCACAATTACAGAGATTGTAAAAAGCAGGCAAAATATTGATCCAGAAAAACTAAAACTATTTAAAGAAATATACCAAGAACATCTTTCACCGATAAAGAATAAAGAAAACAGCAGTTTACCTGCACCCACGCGAAAAACTTTTGAAGGCATACCGATGTACGAGGTTATTGCCACCGCTACGGGTGTTGAAGTTTATAATGACATAAACGACAGTAACCCGGTAGGGCACATGAATTTTCCGGGCATTGAAGATTGCGACTTCGCCTTGCCAGTTTGGGGGCATAGCATGTACCCTTACCTGGAAAATGGCTGCTGGGTAGCCCTGAAGGTTATACATGACATGAAGATCTTGCCCGGAGAGGTTTACTATATTGAATGGGGCGATTACCGTATGTATAAACGCCTGCTGGCCGGCGATGAACCTGATGAAGTGATAGCACACTCAGACAATACAACCGAGATGGTGGGCAGCCGGCTTAAGTACGCGCCGTTCCCGATAAAAATTGCGGATATAAAAAAGCTATGTCTGGTAAAGGATATCCACAAAAAACATAATCATTAACAGCTAATTATTAAGGATGACCATACGCGAAGCAATGCTTACCGATATACCGGAGATTATGCGGATAGTTGCCGAAGTTGTACCGCTTATGCAGGCGGCCGGCAACCGGCAATGGAACAATACTTACCCGAACATTGAAGTATTTACAAAAGATATTGAACTTAAACAACTATGGATTGCTGAACACAACGGACGGATAGCCGGTGTAACCGCTATAACAACCGCCCCGGAGCCTGATTACGCCCAGGCAGATATTGACATTAATATACCTGCCGTGGTTACACACCGCATGGCGGTTAGTCCGCGCTTTCAGGGTTTGGGTATTGCAGTAGCACTGCTTGATCACGCCGATGAGGTTGCCCGCCGAAATGCTTTGACAAAAGCCCGCGCCGATACCAATACCAGCAATGCAGCTATGCAACGCCTGCTCATTAAAGCCGGTTATAAAAACGTTGGCGAAATAAGCCTCGCCCATAAGCCCGGATTGAGTTTTTACTGCTACGAGAAAGATATCCATCAGGCTGTTTAAAAAATCCCGCACGGTGTAAAACCACGACGCCGCTTTAATCGTAAACGTAATAAAGCACCCCTGTTTTAAAATGAGTGAGTTATTACCTTACGCCTACGGCGGCGTTGTTATTTTATTGCTGATACTGATATTTGAGATACGGCAGCGTAAAAAGTTTGGCAATGTATTAAAGCAAAGCCGGGACGTTGACCCGCTGTTTATGAAACAGGCTACTGCGTCAAAACTCACCAAAGTACAGCAAACCTTAACAGCTATACGGGGTGCCAATGCAGCGCTTTACCAAAAGGTGAGCCAAAAGCTCGACGAAACCATGCGCGATTATAACAGCGGCAAAATGCCCCTGCCCGAATACGCGCACAAGCTCGACCTGATACTTAACTACATAAAAAAACACGCCAACGTTAAGGTTTAAACCACCAGAAAAACTTTTTATTAACCTTGGCCTCATTATCAAATTGTTTATACTTGCATCATCATGATTGATGACGGTATAGTTAAACGGCTTAAGGTTATTGTTAAAGATCACGGCGGGCAGGTTGGGCTTGCGGCGGCCATTGGGGTTGACCAGGGCTTCATCAGCAAAGTGATCAATCGCAAGCAGGACATGAGCTACTACCTCATCAGCAAACTTTGCTTTACCTTAAAATACTCACCTGAATGGCTCATTTTGGGCACGGGCGACAAAAAAATAAACAAGCCCGACGGCGCAAAGCTCATTACCGAGATACAAATGCTGCGCACAGAGGTGGATATACTACACGCCCGCATGCGCGCTTATGAGCAAGAGCTACAGGAACTTAGAGACACCCTGCAAAATAAGCAGGCTGTTTAATCATTTATAACACAATGAAATCTTTTCATTTTTACAACCCGGAAGCATTTTTACAGTTAGTGCGCAGTTAATACCTATAATCAAATGCTTACTCAACAGCAGTAGCCTATATTTTTAACCAAAAATACCCGGATTTTGCCGGGCATTTTTATTAATATCTATCAGTTTGATATTATTTCGCAGCATCACGCAGTGCTTTAATGCTATCGTGGGCAGCATTAATATCTTGTGATTGTGCAGTTACGGTTTGCAAAGCTTCACCGCTCAGGCCACCTTCAGTAAGTGCGGTTGTATACGCTTTTTTAATAGCATCCTCACCTCTTTCAGCTTCACTAAGTATACTTGCACGGTCGGTACCGCCAAATAACGATTTTACATCGATCCAGGCTCGGTGTAAAGTACCGCTTACGCTGTTACCGGTTTCAACATCACCACCACGTGCGGCAGTAAGGGCGGTAAGCTCCTGGCTAAATTTGCGGCTTTGCGCAGCATAAGTCTGAAATAACTCTTTCAGGTCGATATTTTCATCGTTGATATCAGCAATAGCTTTCTCAAAACCGGCTATACGGTCGTTATTGATTTCGATCAAATCGTTTAATACGTCATTTAATTTTTCTGTCGTTTCCATAGTTTTTAGATGTTTGGATAAATGTTTTACAATAGCTGTGCCACCATTACCTTAGCATGGCATTTTTTACTAATAAAGATGCCGCCTCCCCAAAATCAAGGCCTGAATAGTCGGGGTTGAAGCCGCCTATGTAGGGTACCGCTAAAATATATACACGCTCGTTAAGCGCACCGTACCCGTCAACTGCCTGAAAATCATCATTAATGGCAACACCCGGCACGTTCAGATAGTAATTACCCGAGCCATCAGCCAGCACCTTGCCGTCCGCTTTTTCAAGCGCCTTTTGCCCGGCTTCAGCATCCCTGAATTTGAGCCTGGCAGGGGTAAGTATACGCTCATCTATCAAACTTTTGTAAGGAATATCCTTAAAAGCCAGGTGTGGCTGGCCAATGCAGTCCACAAAAGTTTTATAGTGTTTAGTTTTTTGTTCGCCGTCCTCGTCTGTGTACGTAATGGCGGCACCACCTGCGTCGTCGGGCTCCACATTGCTGTCCTCGCCTACTGATATAATATCCAGCACACCTGCTTTATGCAAAGCCAGCATCTCGTTAGCCGAACTTTGCGGAACGTAAGCAATAACTATGGAGATGAGCGGCATCAGTGTTTTCTGCACCCGCAGCATGTCTTCTGCCGAAAAATATTTAGCCGGATAATTCATGGCAAAACTCAATATACCCAGCATCTCCTTCCAGTAAATAGATTCGCGCTTCTCAATTGACTTTTCCGCCTCGTCATATTCGGCCTGCAGTAATTCAAAAGCGTTCCGCCGCTCGCGCATGCCCATCATCAGGTCAACAAACTCTTCCATTTGCATGTCCTTGATTTTTTTGTAAAAATCAGGATCATTTTGCCTGATACCATCCTTGAAATTCTTTTGAAACACATAATCAAGCGGCAAAAAACCTTCGTTATCCTTGCGAACGGCTTCAATCTCATCCTTGCTCAACACCGTTTCCTTACCCAAATGCGAATCCTCCAGATGGAACCGCACCGCGGGCAGCAGGCCGTTTCGCGAATGCATCACCATCTTAAAACCTCGGCTTTCCGGATAAACCGAATAAACCGGCATTCCGTCTTCGCCTTTTTCAAAACTGCCATTGTAGCGTGACAGGGTTCGGATGGCGTCAATAGCAGTTAATGACGATCCGCGGATGGCGATTTCATGATCGGCCGCAAAGGTTAACTTAGCAGGCGGGTAAGGCGAATCAAAATAACTGCGCACTTTACCCTCATGTTTTTTAGGCCAGATGTGGCCGCTGCAAATGGCAATCTCATCGTGAATGAATTTATCTCCCACCGAGGTAATTACCTGCACTTGCTCTTTTTCCGGAATATTAGCTACATCCGCAACCGGGGTGTTATAATAAACCTGTGTTTCCATTCCTATCTCCTTTGCCCGCTGCAACAGCATGGCAAACTGGGCGGTTAAATACTGGCCGAACAAAAGCCGGGGCAAAACCTTGTATTCATTAAACCTTGCCGGATCGATATTAAACTTGTCGAGCGTATCTTTAGATACCGTACATATCCAGTCAGACACCGAAGTAACCAATTCGGGTATTTCATTACCAGATACGTTGGTAACATGCTCATCGTTGGCACCGGCTGTGCTGTAGGGCATACCGGCCCCGAGGGTATTACCTTTTTCGTAAATAGTTACGCTTATTGTTGGGTCAGCCGTCTCCACCAATCGTTTATACAAGAACATAGCGCTTGGCCCACCGCCAATTATCCCGATGTTCAGGCTCTTATTTTTTGATTTCACAAGTAGAGTTTTACTTATCTGCAATAATCACAACCGCATATTGTATGCAATTGAGCGATAGTATAATCACTAACTATGTGTATTGTTTGCCAGTACAACTATACGGAGTAACACAAAAAAGCCGGTTCACAAGCATGAACCGGCTTTTATAATGCAATAAAGTTATTTTTTAATTACCGACATGATGGCATCGCCCACCTCATGTCCGGCGGCTTTCTTAAAGTCAAAGCCAAGCAGCAGCGCCATGGTTTGGGCAAATTGCTTGTGGTAAGTAGTGGTAGCGGTTTTTACTTCGCCGGTTGGCGGGGTATCCGGGCCTAATACTGCGAACCAGGTTTGCTCGGAGTTTTTTACATCCGCGCCGTGGCTGCGCCAGGATTCAATAGGTTGCTCGCCCCGACCATGATCACAAGTGATGAGCAGTGTGGTTTTGCCTTTATAAGCCGGATCGCTCTGCACCATATCCCAAAGGGCTTTGATGTAGCCGTCTTCCTGCTTTATCCGGTCCAGGTAAAAACTGTAGTTACCCTCGTGCGCCATATCATCCGTTTCATCAAAAGCCAGGTATACTACCCTGGGTTTATATTGTTTAATGTATTCCTTGGTGTATTCATAGCTAATAAAATCCAAACGGGTTGAATCGCCCAGGTAATGCGGTACGTTGTGCTGCAGTTCATTCAGGTATTTGATACGCTCGTTTGCATCCTTGGTTTTCACATCCGCATAACCTGAATATACCGGCAGGCCTGAGCGCGAGGCATTCAATATCTGCGGGAAGCGTTCCCACGACGAAAAGGCCACTACCTTACCCTGATAACCTTTTTGCTTGTTGATAAATTCAAGCACATTCATGTTGGGGTTAGTGACTGGGTCATTAGTGTTCATCCGCTTATCCGGGAAGCCGGTGAAAATTTCGTTATATCCCGGATAAGAAAAATGGTAAGGGTTGGCCACTTCATCCTTATTACCCAGATCGCGGTTGCCATAAACCTGCCCTTGCCTGCTTACTACCGACCATAAAAAGGGCATTAGTATTTTACGCCGTTCATCGGCAGTGGCTGCCCAATATCTCTTTTTTACGCCGTCCTTATCCCCGGTAAAGGTTGAGGCGACCAGTACCGAATCGGCACCGCGAAACACTTCCTGCCAGCGCAGGCCATCAAGGGTAACGATAATCAGGTTTTGCGTTTTAGTTTGTGCGTTGGCGTAACTCAGGCTTAGGGCTACAAGCGTTATCAAAACAAATTTTTTCATATATATTGATGCCATTTAAAGCAAACGGCCATTATTGCTAATGGCCGTTTGCTGGTTTTACGTAATTATTGAAGTATCCACATAACGCCGTTTATATCGTCGTTACCGCTGAATTGTTTATCCAAAGCTGCCTGGTAATTTTTGGCGTTTGCCGTGCGCTCCGCATCCGGATAACGGAAGCGTTTGGCTATACGGCCGCCATTACCTGTACCCGGACCGGTTGTAAAGGTGGGCACACCCGTACGGCGATAGTTGAAGTACGACTGCAAACCCGAATGGCGGAACAAGGCCAGGTATTGCTGTTGCAGTATCTTTTTCAAGCCATCGGCACCATTGGCATATTTCACGGTAGATTGATTGTAATAGGTATTGAAATCAGCGCTTACCGTGTAATTATCATAATTACCATCTACGTTAACGCCTGTGGTTGAACCAGGGCGGTAAAAATAGGCCGTAAAAGTGCCGGTTTGCGGAATACCGTATGATGCCCTTGAAGCCTGAATGCCTTTAATGTAATAGTTTTCGGCGTCCCCACTTGCCCAGCCACGGTTAATACCTTCGGCAATATTCAGCATCAATTCCGGATAACCGATCTGGATGCTTGGCTCGCCTGTATAGGTTGAATAAAAATGCTTACGGTTTAGGAACGAGTACTTCTGTAACCCCGCGTTATTGTACATCACACCCTGGTCAAGCCCCGGATCGGCACCTACAAATGATGCAAAATCTGTAGGGCTTTGTTTTTGCTTGTCTACCAGGTCGCGTGCAGGTTCAGCAGTTACAAATACACGTGGGTCCTTAAGCTGCGTTAACAAGCCAACATATGTAGATGACATGTTTTTACGCGAACCACTTTGCCCAAAATTATTAGGGTTTTGCGGGTAAAAGTTATTTGGCGTTCTGAACAGGTATTGCATATTATCATCATTACTCGTCATTAATGGATATTTTGCCGGGTTGTTGATAATATTAGCAAAACGGCTAGCTATTTTTAAATCGGCATCACCGGTTTTTTTGCTCAGTTGAATAAGCAAGCGGATATTTAATGCGTTTACTACCTTTTGCCAACGTAACGGCAAATCGTTTTTAAAGTATATATCGCTTTCGGGCTTTAAAGACGCGCCTTCACCAGTACCAAAATCATTAGGTTTGGCTATTAGCTGCCCTAAATCACTATTAGCACTTTCCAGCCAATCTAACGATTGCAGCATTACCTGCTTTTGCGTATCATAAGCCGGCTCCAGTTTATCAAGACCCTTAAGCGCCTCATTCATCGGGATATCTCCCATCTCCAAACTCATTTTGCTAAACAGGTAGGCTTTAAAGAATTTACCTAACGCCTCATACGGGTTTATGGCAGCGCCACCGGTGGCAGCAGCCTGTTTCTCCATCTCCTGAACATTTTTCAGCACGGTGTAATAATCATCGCCACCCCCAAAATCATAACGGTTATTGCCATAATAATCATAGTTGTACAGGTAGTACTGGCTGTAGATCTCTTTTTGGCCGTCAGGCAGCTCGGCAATGCTGTTAAGCACGCCGTTAAATAATAACGCGGCGGGCACCTTACTTGGCAGGTTGTTGTTTTTGGTAAGCTCGTCAAAGCTTTTTTTACAACCCGTTACTGATAGCGCGACGGCTACCGGTAATATATATTGTTTTAAAATCTTTTTCATTTTGTTAGTGCTAAGTAAGTTTAGAATGACAGGTTAAGGTTAAAGCCATAACTGCGCACGGTTGGCGATTGCAGGCCGGTTGAAGCCGCAGCATAGTTATACTGGTCAAGGTCAACATCCTTAAAGCGCTTATCCTTATAGAAGTAAAGCAGGTTACGGCCGTATAATGACAGGGTGGCCTTTTGGATGAAGGTTTTTTGCAGCATCGGTTTCGGAAAATCAAAGCCGATGGTAACCTCACGCAGTTTTGAGAAGGTTTTGCTCATCAGGTTGGCCTCATCAGCATTATAATACTTGCTCACATAATCCTGCACAAAGGCGGTTTGCTTGTTTGGCGCGTATTGCAGCTCACCGTAATTTAATACAGCACCTGTTTTTGAATCATAGTTGATAGATGCGCCGTTTGATATAACCACACCCTCGCCTACGTAGCTGCCGTTGTAACCGGCTTTGCCATAGTTTTGCCAATCGCGGTAACGGGCGGCTCCCAGGGCACCTTCAGCGGTTTCCATATTGGCACCACCACGCATGGTTTTGTTGTGCATGTAATCAACTATCACGCCGCCTACCGAACCATCAAACTGGAAGCCCAGGCTAACGGTTTTGTAACGTATTTTGTTATTAACGCCCCAGTTGTACTTGGCATTCATGTTACCTAAGTATTGCGATACAGGATTAATAAGCGGCTTGCCGGCAGCATCGTTAATAATCTGCCCGTCAGGGTTGCGAACAAACGCGGTACCATATAATTTATCGGTACGGTCGCCTGCTTTAAAGAAGGTTTGGTAAGTATCCTGACCCGGAGGCAGCTCTTTGTACACCTCTTTAAACGTAGCAAAGTTCACTAATACATCCCAGGTAAAGCCACCGCTGTTTTTAACCGGTGTACCGCTAAGCGATAGCTCATAACCGTTCTTTTTGGTTTTAAGCGCGTTTACATACTCAATTGTATAACCTGTTGCGGTTGAAATAGCATTTGGCAATATACGCGGACCATCAATGTACTGGAATGCTGTACCGCTTAAGCCTACGCGGCCTTGCAGAAAACGGATATCAAAACCTTCCTCATAGTTTACACGGGTTGATGTTTTGATGTTGTTTTGGTACAGGTAGTCAGGCGCGTAACCTGCCGTTTGGCTGTTGTATGGCTTGCTGATTGAGTATGATGACACCAGTGAATAATCCGGACCGTTATAAGGTGAGTTATAAGTAGTACCATAACCCAGTGGATTAGTAAATAAAGATGAACCGGTTGACCCGCCCAGCGCGGTAATAGAATTGAACGGAGCAGGGCCTATTGTAGTTGAGGTAGCATCCGAACGGATGTTTGAGAATGAAGCCCTTGCTTTCAGGAAACTGATCACCTCCGGCAGTTTCACGTAATCAGATACTACGGTAGCTACCGATACGCTTGGATAAAAATAAGTGGTAGGCGCCTGGAAAGCCGATGATTTATCAATACGGCCGGTGCTTGATATAGTAGCGTACTTACCAAAGCTGGCATCCAACGAGTAATAAGCGCTTATTACCCGCATATCTGACGCGAAACTGGTTGACTGTACCGGGTTTTTAGAATTACTGAAGCTGTAAACCTCGGGTACGTTCAGGTAGTCGGTTGATGTCCAGTTAGAATTGTAATTGAAACTACGGATGTTACCGCCAACCAAACCCGACAGATTCAGGAATTTTTTGATGGTGTAATCATAGTTTAACATCAGCTCGGTATTGCTGTCGTACAGGTTGCGGCGGTCTTCGCGGTAATCGCCCTGGTTACCTTCACGGCCGTAAGGGTGCGCCGAGAACGGCATTTTTTCGGTACGTAAAATATTGTAAGTATTGACTTGTGAACGCAAAGTAGCATTAAGGTTATTGTTGATTTTGAAGTTGGCAGACATCCAGCCGTACAGATCATTTTTGTAATGGCCGCGGGTCCACTCCTTCACCATGAACCATGGGTTATGGTAACGGGTATATTCTGCAAACTGCTGCTGAACACCCTCTTTACCCGGCTGCCATATGGCTTTTATATCCGGGGCGTTAACATCCCAGTCGGCACCTGTCCAGATAGCGATGTTATAGATCAAGCTGTTCGGACCATACTGCACATCCGGAAAATTATCGGTTGTTTGACGGTTGTAGTTAATATTGCCCTCAAATTTCCAGCGTGGGTTAGGGTTAAATGAAGCATAAATATTAGCGTTCGCTATATCAAGGTACTGCTCAGGTATATAACTGTTTTGATGCTGCTGCGACGCTGATAAACGAATGTTATAGGTTTCGCCATTAGCGCTTAACGCCACGTTATTATTGGTTTGATAACCGGTACGCAAAAAGTTGTCCAGGTTATTGGCACCACGCGCAGTGTAAGGGGTTGGCTGGCGTACGCCGTTAATGATCGGGCTGTCATACTGCTCAATCAGCTGACCGGCAAAATAAGGACCCCAAACATCGTAATCGGCATCAACACCACCCGGCGCACCGCCTTTACCGTCAACAAATTTGTAAAAGGTATTCTCGCCCGCGCCGTATGATTTTTGCACACGCGGAAAAGCCAGGAAACCGGTATTGATAACGGTACTGCTGTTAACATCAACCGTTAGGCCTTTTTTATTTTTGTTGCCTTTTTTAGTGGTGATTAATATAGCGCCGTATGATGCACGGTTACCATATAACGCAGCAGCAGCCGGGCCTTTAAGTACAGTATAAGTATCAATATCGTCAGGGCTGATATTGTAAGTATCGGTATTAATAGGAATACCATCAACCACATAAAGTGATATCTGGTTACCGCGTATACGCACGCTTGGCGCACCCAACAACTCAGCCGATGGGCCTACTGATAAACCTGCCACCTTACCGGTTAAGCCAGTTATAGGGTTAGGATCGCGGGCAGTAGTTACGTCTTCGCCGTTAACGGTTTGCACAGCGTAGCCAATGCGTCGCGTTTCCTTTTTTACGCCGAGGGCGGTTACTACCACCTCGTTTAGTGCCTTGCTATCTCCTTTAAGGGCAACTGCCATGGTATTGCTATTGCCAACGGTAGCTTGCTGTGGGGCAAAGCCTAAAAACTTAAACTCAAGCACATCGCCGGGGTTAGCTGTAATAATAAAGCGGCCATAAATATCAGTTGATGTACCCTGATTGCTGCCTTTTAACATTATGGTTACGCCCGGCAGCGGTTGCTTGTTTTCGTCGGTTACTGTGCCCGTAATTTTTGTTTGGGCAAACAAAATAACCGGTGAGAGGCAGCACATAATAAATAGCGCCAGCCTTTTTAAATTCGGATAAAAGTGTTCCATTTTTGCTGTTTAAAAAAATCGGTGGTGTGACTTTAATTTTATTGCAGCAATTATAGATGTTGTTTATTATTTATAAACTAAGTTTAGTTTAAATAAACCTTAAAGATTTATTGACGGAATGTTAATGGAAGCCCAAAATGATAACAATAATCACATACAACACAGCAACTTTGTTAACATATTGCTTGTTACACGCGGCTTTTGAGATGCGCCAGCGCTTTCAGTTTTAACACGGATAAATTAGTAACCGGAATATTCGCCAACTTAGCCTCATCATCCCAATACCTGAAACGGATGATCAGGCCTTTATCCGGATTGGCTTCGAAAGCTGTAGCTTCATCAGCACTCATTATACCGCCCTGAAACTCAAGCGTTACCCGGCTGGCTGGCGAAAGCTTCTCGTAATATTCCGGATATTTATAGGTAAGGTAACGCTTGGCAATAACATGGGCTCGAACAAGATTGGCAACTCTTTCAGAAAATCCTTGTTCCAGTAAATAATCGGCACCCAGTTTTTCATGATCCACATTGCCCATACCGTCCATGCTCTCCGCTTCGCCCTGCGCGGCACACAGGTGACCGATGTCATGAAAAAAAGCGGCTAATATCACCTCATCATCATAACCTTCATGCTCCGCTAATGATGCCGCCTGGTTCATATGTTCAAGCTGCGATACAGGCTCGCCAATGTAATCTTCATCGCCGTGGCGTTCATACAAAGCGAAAACTTCATCAACTATAACTTCGGGGGTACGTGTGGTGTGTAGCATGGCTTAAGGCAAAGCAAAAGCACACATATTAACATGTTATTAAACAAAAGTTATATAATTTATAGTGATGTAAAAATCTCGTTCCAGGCCGTTTTAACATTCTATTATTTGTGTGTTGCTATTATATTATATACTTTGCCTGGGTTCAACCAATAACCTGATTATAGATGGAAGACGATATTCTGATACAGATAAGCAACCGCATTAAAGAACGCCGCCGCGAAAAGAACATTACCGTACAGGATCTGGCAACCAAAGCCAACGTAAGTAAAGGCCTCATTTCGCAAATTGAAAACAGCCGTACCATACCATCCCTTATTGTACTGATTGATATTATTAAAGCGCTGGATATTGACCTGAATATTTTCTTTAAAGATATCAGGCACAAAGAAGGCAGGCAGGCACCCATCATCAAAAGAAAAAGCGAGTACGAGCATTTTGAAAAAGAGGATGCCCACGGCTTTCACTACCAGCGCATATTTACCCAGTCCATCAAAAACTCCACGGTTGATATGGTGATACTGGAGCTTGAACCCGGCGCCCATCGCCCAATGGTGCAAACTGACGCTTATGAATACAAATACATTTTAAGCGGAACTGTTGAATACCAGTTTGAGGATGGCAGCTATACCTTACGTCAGGGCGATTCCATGCTGTTTGATGGCCGCCTTGCGCATACGCCGAAAAATGCGGGCAAGGGCACAGCAAGTATGCTGGTACTTTATTTTTTTGAGGAACACCCCAGCACTTAAAGATAACTTAACGTTGGTTTTGTTTATTTTTAATAAACAAAGTTTATTATTGCTAAACTATAATTGTTTAGCATGCCCCATACCAAAAATATACCTAATGCAACCAACCATTTAAAGCATCGCCTCCAAAAACGGTTAGGGACATTGCCTTACGGAGTAATTTCGGTACTTGCCGCCATATCCGCCTTTGGGGCTTACACCTGCATGTATGCTTTTCGCAAAGCCTTCGCGGCAGGTACTTACCCGGGTGTTGAGTTTATGCAAGTAAGTTATAAGGCCTGGCTTGTTATCGCACAGGTTTTAGGTTACACCCTGAGCAAATTTTACGGCATCCGCTTTATAGCCGAGGTAAAGGCACTCAACCGCGGAAAAAGCATACTGATATTGATCGGCATTTCATGGCTGGCGTTGTTAGGCTTTGCGCTGGTACCCGCGCCCTATAATATTATATTTTTGTTTGTTAACGGCTTCCCGCTGGGGATGATTTGGGGGCTGGTATTCGGGTACCTGGAAGGGCGTAAGGCTACCGAGTTTATGGCGGCGGTATTATCCATCAGCCTGATATTCGCCTCCGGATTTGTTAAAACCGCCGGGCGCACGCTCATCAGCAATTTTGATGTAAACGAATATTATATGCCCTTTTTAACCGGGGCTTTATTTGCCATACCCCTAATATTATTTGTACTGTTTTTAGAGATAATGCCCCCACCTACCGAGCAGGACAAACTACTACGTACCGAGCGCACCCCTATGAACGCTGCCGAACGCCGCGCTTTTTTGCTCCGTTTTTTTCCTGGCATCATCCTCACCGTAGCAGTGTATGTTATGCTTACCGTGATACGCGATATTCGTGATAATTTTGAGGTGGAGATTTGGCATGGCCTCGGTATTACCAGCAACAGCATTTATACCAATATCGATTCGGTTATATCCATTGCTGTATTGGCAGGTATTAGTCTGCTAATTTTAGTGAAGGATAACCTGAAAGCCTTTGGCATTATCCACGTTTTTATTATCTGCGGATGCCTGCTTGCCGGTATATCAACCCTGCTGTTTAATGCCGGTACCATCAGCACTGTTACCTGGATGACGCTTGCCGGACTGGGCCTTTACGCCGGTTACGTGCCCTACAATGCCATATTTTTTGAGCGGATGATTGCCTCCTTTAACTACAAGAGTAACGTTGGCTTTGTAATGTACATTGCCGATGCCATTGGCTACCTGGGCAGCGTTAGCGTATTGCTGGTGAAGGAGCTGGGCAACCCCAGCGCAAGCTGGGATGTTTTTTTTAAGGATGCTTTGCTTATCCTGGCCATTACCGGCGGCATCGCGGGCACGCTTTCGCTCATCTACTTTTTACAAAGCGCTCGCAGGTCGCGAATGCAAAACAAAACATTGAATTTATCAGCAGTATAAAAATGAATAACAGATCAGCCATAGTTATAGGCGCGGGTATTGTTGGCCTGGCTACCGCCCGTGCGCTGGCCACACGCGGCTATAAGGTTACCGTATTTGAGCGTAACGAACGCGCGGTTGGCGCATCCATACGCAACTTCGGGATGATATGGCCTATAGGGCAGCCTAACGGAACCTTGTTTGAACGCGCCATGCTGTCGCGCGGCATCTGGAAGCAGGTAGCCACCGAAGCCGGCATTTGGCATGATGAGGTGGGCTCGCTCCACCTGGCCTACCATGATGACGAACTGCAGGTAATGACCGAATATGCCGATCTGAACAAATCGGTACGCGATTGCGCCCTGCTATCACCTGCGGAGGCCTTTGCCAAATCGCCCGCGGTAAACCCGGATGGATTAATGGGCGCGTTATGGAGTGGTACCGAAATGATTGTGGAAGCCCGTGCCGCCATCGGGCAGGTTGCCGCCTACCTGGCCGAAAAACATGGCGTAACTTTTTACTGGAACACCGCTATCAGTGCGATAAATGACACCGAAGTACGCAGCGGCAGCCGCACCTGGCAGGCCGATGAAGTATTTGTTTGCGGCGGTGCCGAATTTGAAACCCTTTACCCTGAACTGTTTGCCGAGGCACCGCTCACCAAATGCAAACTGCAAATGATGCGCCTTGCCGCACAGCCTGATGGGTTACGCATTGGCCCGTCGCTTTGCGGCAGCCTCTCCATGATCCACTACCCCGGTTTTGGCGCCGCCCCATCATTACCGGCATTGAAAGCCCGCTATGAGGATCAATATGCCGAATACCTGAAATGGGGTATTCACGTAATGGTGTCACAAAATCATTTAGGCGAACTTACCGTAGGCGATTCGCATGAGTATGCGTTGGCGCACGATCCGTTCGACAAGGAATTCATCAACCGCATGATACTGGATTACCTGGCCACCTTTACCCGCTTTAAAAACAACCAGGTGGTACAAACCTGGAACGGCATCTACCCTAAACTTACCAACGGCCAAACCGAACTAGTGCTGGAACCCGAACCGGGCGTAACCATCATTAACGGCCTGGGTGGTAACGGCATGACGCTATCATTCGGGCTTTGCGAGCAACTGATCGCCGCAAGGCAGTAAATTATATTACCAGCTATACGCAAAAGCGGGGCTTGCAAATGATGCAAGTCCCGCTTCTGTTTACTATGTTATTATTAAACCAGCGGCAGCAACTCCAGCAGGTTATTAATGATATGATCCGGCTGTGCCGATTGCAGTTGTTCAACCGTATGCGCCCCGGTGGTAATACCGATACTCATGGCGCAGCCCGCGTTTTTACCTTCCTGAATATCAATTACCGAATCGCCAATTTTAACTATTTCCGCTGTGTTGATGCTGTACATTTGGGCTGCCAGGTTAATCATATCCGGCGCGGGGCGGCCACCTTTTACATCGCTGGCGGTTATCAACCTGTCAAACTCCAACCCCTCCTGCCAGCCTAACTTCTCTATTATATTTCGTGCTACGCTACCGCTATAGCCAGTATTTAATATCACCAAAATTCCCTTATTATGCAACGCTTGAAATGTAGCCAACGCGCCGGGCTGCGGCGACATGCTGCTACTGCTATAAGCTTCATCCAGCCGCTTTGAAAAATCCTGAAATATGCTGTCAGCTATCAGGTCATCATTTACGCCAAGATAAGTTTGTAATATGCTCTTGATTGCCTGCAGCTTTTCCATACCTGCGCCTACAGCTAATACATTATTTAAGGAAACCTTATATCCGGCTGTGTTTATGGCTTGATGAAGCGTTTTGTAAACAATATTTTCCTCGTTTATAGTTGTTCCGGCCATATCGAAAACAACCATTTTTATAATAGTAGCCATTGTAAATTATGTTTAGCAAAACTAAACATAATTCATTCTTGATAAACAAATTTTATATTAAGTTTTAGTTAACGGCATCAGTCTTGACCAACGCATCCCATAATATTTCCGCCGGATGCTGTGCTGTCACCGCCGTACCATCTTTTATCTGGTGGCGGCAACTGGTGCCCGGCGCGGCTATAATGCAGCCCGCTTCCGCATTACGAACCGCAGGAAATAAAACCAATTCGCCAATACGCATAGAAACATCGTAATGCTTATCCTCATAACCAAATGAACCCGCCATACCACAACAACCCGAAGGGATAACCTCTACCTGGTAATTAGCAGGCAAGCTCAACGCCGTTTGCGATGCCGATTGCACATTCCAGGCCTTTTGCTGGCAATGCCCATGGAGCAATATCTGCCGGTGTTCGGTAGTGAATTGATCACTGGTAATGTTGCCACTTCTTGCTTCACGGGCGATAAATTCTTCAAACAACAAAGCATGTTGAGCCAGTTGCTGCGCCTGTGGCAGTAATTCTTCGCGCACCAGGTCAGGGTATTCGTCCCGAAAGCTCAGGATAGCTGATGGTTCGATGCCGATCAAGGGCGTATCCTCACTTATCAGCGGAGCTAACAGCTCTACATTTTTTTCAGCCACCGCTTTGGCCTGCCTTAATAAACCTTTGGAGAGCATGGTACGCGCGCTTTCCAGGTGCTGCGGAATAATTACATTATAGCCCAGCGCTTTTAGCAGTTTAATCGCCTTTTGGCCAATGTTTACATCATTATAATTGGTAAACTCATCGCAAAATAAGTATACACGTTTGCCCTGCTGCTTTTTATCAACTTGCTTTTTATACCACTGCCTCAAGGTTTGTGGGGCCAACTTCGGCAGGTTACGTTTAGCGGAAAAACCAAGACTTTTTTTAAGCGCATTACCGATAGCGTTATCAGCCGTAAAAAAATTATACAGTCCCGGCCAGGCCATACCCAGTTTATTGAGTTTTGGCAGCGCGGCTATCAGTTTCGCCTGCATAGGGGTGCCATTGGCATCATAATAATGCTGCAGAAACTCAGCTTTCAGCTTAGCCATATCCACGCTGGATGGGCACTCCGACCGGCAGCCTTTACAGCTCAGGCACAGATCCATCACCTCCTTTATTTCAGGATGGTCAAACCGGTTCAGTTTTTCGGAATTAGTGAGATAATGGCGCAACGTGTTGGCACGGGCACGCGTGGTATCCTGCTCGTTACGGGTAGCCATGTACGATGGGCACATGGTGCCGCCCGCCTGCGCCGATTTACGGCAATCGCCAGAGCCGTTACATTGCTCGGCATGTTGTAAAATATTTTGCCCGCGAAAGCGGAATACGGTCTTGATCTCCGGCACCTGCTGTCCGGGTGTATAGCGCAAGTGCTCATCCATTGGCGGCGTGCCTGTTATTTTGCCTGGGTTGAATATTCCTTGCGGATCCCAGGTTTGCTTGATGGCTTGCAACAGGCGGTAGTTCTTCTCCCCTATCATCTGCGGGATGAACTCACCGCGAAGCCGCCCGTCGCCGTGCTCGCCGCTTAGCGAGCCGCGGTATTTTTTAACCAGTCCGGCTATTTCCTGCGCTATGATGCGAAATTTTTTTACACCATCGGCGGTTTTTAAATTCAACATCGGCCGCAAATGCAACTCACCCGAACCGGCGTGGGCATAATACACGCTGTAGAGACCATGCTTCGCTAATATTTGGTTAAACTCCGCTATGTAAGCGGGCAGATCAAGGGCATCAACGGCGGTATCTTCAATAACGGCCACGGCCTTTTCGTCGCCGGGCAAATTGCTCAGTAAGCCAAGGCCAGCCTTGCGTAATGACCATACCGCGTTTTGCTGTTTACCCGTAAGCAACGGAAAATGATAACCCAAACCACCCTGCCTTAATTCATCCTCAAGCCGTGCGGCAATGGCAATCAACTCATCATCACTTTTTGCCGATAGCTCCACCACCAAAATAGCTTTGGGGCTGCCCTGCACAAAAAACCGATTAAGCGCCTGCGATGGATTATCGAGCGTGCAATCCAGGATATAATGATCGATCAGCTCGCATGAACGCGGCTGATAGTTAAGGGCGATAATATTAGCATGTAAAGCCGCATCCACCGAGGGGCAGTGCACGCAAAGCAGTCCGGTTATTTGCGGGGGCAGTTCTTCCAGGTTCAGTTTGATCTCGGTGATAAAAGCCAGCGTACCTTCCGAGCCACATAGCAGCTTACAAAAATTAAAATCCCCGCCACCGGCGGTAAAAGGGTTACTGTTCACCAGCACATCAACAGCGTAACCGGTGTTGCGGCGGTTAACGCTTTCTTTAGGAAATTCACGCCGAATCTCCTGCTGTGTTTCCCAGTCGCCGAGCTGCTGCCTGATGGTTCGGTATAGCGATGCTTCGAGCGTGTCGCCCTCACCCGCGGCAATGAATTCATCAAAATTCATCGGCCTGAAAACCGCTTCGCTGCCATCGCTTAACAAGGCTTTAACCTCCAGCGTATGATCTCGCGTACTACCGTACACCAGCGAATTGGAGCCGCAGGCATTGTTACCTACCATACCTCCGATCATGGCGCGGTTGGCGGTTGAAGTTTCAGGGCCGAAGTACAAACCGTACGGACGCAGGTAGCGGTTCAATTCATCACGCACCACGCCGGGCTGCACACGCACCCATTTTTCGGCGGTGTTTACTTCAATGATCTCCGTAAAATATTTGGATACATCAACTACCACGCCCTTGCCTACTACCTGGCCGGCTAATGAGGTACCGGCCGTGCGGGGTATCAGCGAGGTTTTGTACGTATTGGCAAAGGCGATCAGTTTTTTCAGATCAGCCTCGTTTTCCGGAATGGCTACAGCCAGCGGCATTTCGGAATAGGCAGAGGCATCCGTGGCGTATAGTACACGCATCAGTTCATCCGTGTGTAGTTCGCCTGTTAATGCTTCCTTGAGTTCCCGAAGTCCGTGATCGAGCATCCCCTAAAAATCGAATTTTATACCTTGCGCCAATGGCAGTTGGGTTGAATAATTAATGGTATTGGTTTGCCTGCGCATATACGCTTTCCAAGCATCAGAGCCTGATTCGCGGCCGCCGCCGGTTTCCTTTTCGCCACCGAACGCACCGCCAATTTCGGCACCTGAGGTACCGATGTTCACATTGGCGATACCGCAATCCGAGCCCGCGCCGGAAAGGAACAGCTCGGCCTCACGCAAATTATTGGTCATGATGGCGGATGATAAGCCTTGCGGCACGCCGTTTTGCAGGGCGATGGCCTTGTCCAGGGTATCGTATTTAATGAGGTATAAAATAGGCGCGAAGGTTTCGTGCTGTACAATGGCGTAGCTGTTCTCTACCTCGGCAATGCAGGGCCTAACATAGCAGCCTGATGCGTATCCTTCACCCTCCAATACACCACCTTCTACCACAAAATTGCCACCCTCGGCCTTGCATTTTTCAATAGCATCCAGGTAATTTTTCACCGCGTCGGTATCTATCAGCGGACCCATGTGGTTATTACTATCCAGCGGATTGCCAATCCTGATCTGTTTATAAGCGTTTACCAGTTTCTGCTTAAAATCATTATAAACTGAGCTGTGGATAATCAGCCTGCGTGTTGAGGTACAACGCTGCCCGGCAGTACCCACCGCCCCGAAAACGGTGCCGATAAGGGCCATTTCCAAGTTAGCATCCGGTGTGATGATGATGGCGTTGTTACCTCCCAATTCCAGCAATACCTTGCCCAGCCTTGCAGCTACGGCAGTTGCCACAGCCTTGCCCATGCGGGTTGAACCGGTTGCCGATACCAATGCCACGCGCGGATCATTAGCCATCAGGCTGCCCACCTCACGGTCGCCGATAACGAGGCAGCAAACGCCCTCGGGAATATCATTCGCCGTAAATACTTTACTGATGATATGCTGACAGGCCACAGCCGTAAGCGGTGTTTTTTCGGACGGTTTCCAAACACAAGTATTGCCGCAAACCAGGGCCAGCATGGCATTCCAGCTCCACACCGCCACCGGGAAGTTAAAGGCCGATATAATGCCCACCACCCCCAACGGATGATATTGCTCGTACATACGGTGCAACGGCCTTTCGGATTGCATGGTTAGGCCATACAACTGGCGGCTTTGCCCCACGGCGAAATCGCAGATGTCGATCATCTCCTGTACTTCGCCCAAGCCCTCCTGCAGACTCTTGCCCATTTCGTAACTTACCAGTGCGCCGAGGTCATCCTTGGCCTCGCGCAGGGCATTGCCCACCTGGCGAACGATCTCACCCCGGCGTGGAGCCGGTACGGCACGCCAGGCAGTAAAGGACTGCTGCGCCTGATCGACGGCTTTATTATAATCATCCCCGATAGCCATATTTACCTTGCCAATAGCTTTACCATCAACCGGTGAATAAATGGTATGGGCGTTTGGACTGTTTACTTCGCCCCAAACACTGCCGGTGCTGTAGGCAGGGTTAACCTCATTTATCTTTAATCTGCTTAATATCTTTTGTATATCAACCATTATTTTTTGGTTTGACTGGTGTATGTACTTTCAAAAATCTTATCAGCATTGCCGGTTTCAAAACCTTCACGGCGCTGCGCGGCGGTAAGTTGATCCGCCGGAATGTGCTTATATTCAGGCAACGGACGGCGCTCGGCAAACTCCACGTAGCTGCCTGCTATAGCCAGCGTTTCGCCACCGGCAAACAGGGCTTCCTTCATTTCGGCAACGGTGCTGCTTTGGCTTAATAAACCATCCGGACTGGTCTTGATCTTGCCGCCCTCGGTATTCAGCCTGATGCCTAAACCCTCGACGAAGGTATTGAAATCCTCAATGGTATTGTAGCCGTTTTTAAGCGCGTGCACGCTGATGGTGTAATGATTAAGGTAATAGCGGTTGTAAATTACCCAGGCGGCATACTCATTCTCTTCAAGCAAGCGCAGGTAATCAGCCTTGGTGGGGCGATCCCATAAAGGTTTTTGAAAGAAAGCGCCAACCTCTGCACCATTATCCACGTCGAGCGCATCCACCGGGTCGCTATGTATGCCGGCGGTATATTTTTTAATGATCTGTTGCGCCTCGGGTGATAATTCCTCTACCCGCAACTCACTGATAAATATGCGCGGGTAAACAGGCTCCGGTGGGGAGAACCAATAAGCATCCAGTTTCTTTTTTTCAAAGTGATAATGGTCGCGCTGGGTGTAGCCATAGTGCAAAAATATTTTGCTTAATGAAGCTATGCCCAAATGCGGCAGCCCCAGCGTACGGAAAGCAACATGATCGTTCACAATATCCTGCTGCGAGGCAACCACGCCTTTCTCCACCAGCGCGGCGGTGATCTGCTTAACGGCGGGCACGCCTTCGCTGTAACGCTCAAACAAATCGTTAAGCGCTATGTCCAACGGTTTATGCTCATCAAATTTCATAATCCTGAATAATTAAACGACCCTAAAAAAGGGGCGGTTGGTTTATAATTTAAAGCTAATATCTGCAAATTAAGGCAAGCTAATATCATGTGCGAGCAACAATAATTTATGAGCAGGTATTGAAATATATTTTAATATCAAACCAATAATATAAAACCATATCCTATCTTTATATGTAACCCTTTTACATGCTAAGGGTTTACCAATTATAAATTTATGCCCCTGTTTAGATTTTTACTTTGCGCGGTAGTGTTTTACCTCGCGCCTACTGTATTGTATGCACAAGTTGCCGAAATGGACACCACTATTTATGGCCGCAACCCGGCCACTGGCAAATATGCCAACATACGCGGAATTAAGCTGTACTACGAAGTTTATGGCCAGGGCGAGCCTTTGCTGATGATACACGGTAACGGCGGCTCAATCAATAACTTTATCTTCCAGATACCTTACTTTGCCAAACATTACCGGGTGATACTGGCTGACAGCCGTGCACAGGGAAAATCAACTGATCCGTCGGACTCCTTAAGCTACGAAATGATGGCTGATGACCTGAACACGCTGCTGGATAATCTGGGGCTTAAACAGGTAAATGTAATTGGCTGGAGCGATGGTGGCATAAACGGGATGCTGCTCGCCTTGCGCCATCCGGACAAGGTAAAAAAGCTGGCCATTACCGGTGCCAGCCTGCGCCCCGATACAACAGCGGTTGATCCGCAGGTGTACAGTATGGCCATGGGCTGGAACCGGCAGATACAGGATTCGCTCAAGCTGATGAAACCGGCATCGGCACAGCTTAAAAATACGGCCAAGGTGATGCGCCTGCTATCATACCAACCCAACATACCCGCAAATGCGCTGCATAAAATAAAATGCCCGGTGCTGGTTATAGCCGGCGATCATGATGTGATCAAGAACAGCCATACGCTCGAAATAGCAGAGAATATTCCAAATTCATACCTGTGGATAATTCCCAATTCGGGCCACGCAACGCCTATCTACAAAAAGGATGAATTCAATAATACCATCAGTGATTTTTTAGCCAAACCTTATCGTAAAATTGAGGGAGAGGCCCGCTTTAATTAATTCCGGCTATTATGCGCTTTTACTATACTTTATTTCTGCTGTTATGTGGTTCTGGTTTTACAACATCGGCACAAAACTTTGGCAATAACCCGGCCGCCGGCAAATATGCCAACATACGCGGCTTTAAAATGTATTACGAAACTTACGGAAGTGGTAAGCCTTTACTGCTGGTACATGGCAACGGCGGCTCCATCAGTAATTTTGAAAACCAGATAGCTTACTTCGCTAAAAACTATAAGGTTATCGCGGTTGATAGCCGGGCGCAGGGTAAATCAACTGACCTGAGCGACTCATTGAGCTATGAGATAATGGCCGATGACCTGAACGCCCTGCTGGACACGCTCCAAATAAAAAATTGTTATGTAATTGGCTGGAGCGATGGCGGCATCAATGGTTTGCTGCTGGCCATGCGCCATCCTGATAAGGTAGGCAAACTAGCCATCACCGGCGCCAACCTGAAGCCTGATACCACGACACTGGACCCGTTTGTTTATAACGAGATAGCCAAAACCGACAAAAAATACCGCGACTCCCTGAAACGTTCCGGCTCCGCCCCATTATTAAAAAACGCGTGGAAAGTAAACCATATGATGCTGGTGGAGCCTAAAAACATATTGACCGATCTGCACCGTGTAAAATGCCCGGTGCTGGTAATTGGCGGCGACCATGACGCGATCCCAACCAGGCACACCATTGAGATAGCAGCCAGTATACCTAAATCATACCTGTGGATTTTACCAAACTCGGGGCATTCAACATTAGTGAATTATAAAGATCAGTTTAACACAACGGTAAACAACTTTTTTAAACAGCCGTACCGCGAAATAAGCGGTAACGACAGGTTTAATTAACAGGCAATATCTTCATCAAAAAAAAAAGATCGCCCGACTGTTTTATACAACCGGGCGATCTTTTAATATTCAGCCTTAGGGTTATTTTTTGTTCAGCTTATCATTCAGCATTTTAATGTAAAAACCACCTACTACGCTGCGCGCGGTGAAGTTTTGGCGGCGGGCATCCTTCGTTTCGTGCCAGTCGCTCATGGGTACACGGTCGGGTGTTTCTAAAACGTAGGTGTAAACAGGTGCAATCAGCGCCTTAAAATCAGCTGGGTTATCGGCCAGCGTGGCTGTCCAGGTAATCCAATCGCTTTTGGTATAGGTTTTACGGCTATCCAACGGCAGGCCGTACTTTTCCTGTTTGGTAAGATAGTACTTTACCTCCCTGCTGTACACTTCTTTCGGGAAGAGGTCAAGCTTTAACACCTTATCCCAAACCAGGTTATACTTTTGACTCCAGGTATTTTTGTTATTAAAGGTTAGCGCGTAATGGTCGCCCGCGTCGGCAGCTTCCATCCAGCGTTTGGCCATATCCTTAGCCATAGCGGTGTATTTTTGGCCGGTTGCCTTATCGCCCATCATGCCGGCCAGTGTACCGTAACCGCCAAGGGCAACTATGGCTTTAACAGAAAGGTTGGCATTGCGTGCCAGGTGACCGGCAAAATCATCAGTTGATAACTGGTTGGCGGGATCAAAGCCATCCTTAGCCAGATATTCGGCCCATGTAGTAAGCGTTTTCCAGTGCTTTTTAGCATAGTTGGCATTGCCTTCCACTTTGGCAATGGCGGCGGCCAGGATCAGCATATTGCCTGATTCTTCAACCGGCATATCCTCGCCGTAAGTTTGTCCGTTTGCCTGCGGATAGGTACCTAGGTCATGCGCTGAATAAGGTTTTGCCCACTTGCCGCTCTCGCTAAAGTAGAAGATGCCGTTCATCATCCCTTTAACCAAGTCAGGGTTATAGATCAGGAATAAAGGCGCCGATGGGTAGGTAATATCCACCGTACCAATAGAACCATTACTAAAATTCTCCTTTGACAGAAACAGCATCTCTCCTTCCAGGCTTTTCACCAGCTTATGCGCTGATACCGCCTGCCTGTAAGCCAGTTCGCAAAGGTTGGCATACGCTTCGCCGCCGCTTTTAAGGGCATCGGCATATAGCTTTTTATCAAAGGCGTTGCATTGCTGCGTTACGGTTTTATATTGCGTCGCGGCTAATGCCAGTTGTTGTTCGATAGTTTGCTTGCCGTCGGTATTCCACCACGGGCGTAAATTATTTTTAAAATATTGCACCGGGTACAGGTCATCATACCCGAGCATTACAAACTGCTCTTTAGCGGTTGCGCCTACGCTGCCCATAGGTATAACAGTGTTCAGCACCAGTTGCTCCCCTTTTAACTGACCAGTTTGTGCTACGCGCTGGCCAAAAAGCGTTTTCAGCGCATCGCCGGTGTTGGTGATGGTTTGTATAGCATGGTAGCTTTGCGGAACAGCAACATACATGTATCCCCAATCAATACGCACATCATCACCGGTACGTTTTAATAAGGGCTGCTCAATAGTCCCCGCTTTTAGTACCGACAGGCTGTTGGCCGTGTACTTACTTGCCTCCACCTGCTGAAAAGCATTATGCACCGCCACATTGGTTGATGCGCCAAAGTAAAGGCTAACCTTATGCGCGGCACCATCATTGGCGCGCACTTTGGCTGCAATATAGCTTACCGGCCTGGCAAGCAAATTTAAATCGTTCATCAGCAGTGGCGAGGTAAAGGTCACCGTCAGATCAGCCGGGCCGCAGGTAAATTCGTAAACGGTTTGGGTAGCATTAAACTGCAGGCTTTTTTGTTTGCCTTCGGTAAAAGCCATTGATTTGCTTGCCGGGGATTCCTGAACTAAACCAAAATCAACAAATGAGGGGCCGCCGGTGTTTACCGCGTAAACACTTAATACATTACGGCCTTTTTTTAATGCTTTAGCCAAATTGCCGGTTAACGGTATATAGGCAAATTTACCTTGCAGGTCGGGCTTGGTATATATCTGCTGCCCGTTAAGGTAAACCGTAGCCTTATCGTCATGCTGAATTTTAAGGTACACGGTACCGGCGGAGAGATCATCAAAGGTAAACGTCTTACGTATCCATACCTCATCCTTAGCCCAAACGGTTTTGGCTACCGAACCTCGGCTGCCTAAAGCGCCCGCGCCTTTTTGCCATTGCGCGTCGTCAAAGTCAGCATTTATCCAGTTATCGCCGGGTTTGGTTTCGGTATAAGTTACCGGGTACGCTTCCTGCTCGCCTGCCGGAACTATGGTTTGATAAACCTTATCGGGCTTGCCTAAAAAACTGTAAACCTTGCCATCAATATTAATTAAGCCGGTGAGCGATTGGTTAGCGCCTGTCCAGTGGCTGGTGGTGCCTTTATTCAACTCATCAGTGGTTGACCATATACTGAAGTAAGGATCATGGGTAATTAACGGATAAGCCGGGGCTTTACGCTCCTGGGCAAAAGCCACAGAACAGCCAAGCAACCATGCGAAAAGTGTTTTTCTCATGCGAGGTAATGGGGTTATTAATTTAATTTATTGGTTTTTAAAGCCCGTAAGTTAAAACGATTTAGGCAGTTATTCAACCAAAAACTAAATTAATTACTATCCTCTCAAGCTGATTAGCCCGGAAATGCATCGTAACAACAAAAAATCCTACCTTACTTACCGGCTTTAAAAGTATAAACACCGCCAGCCCTTGTTTTAAAGCTGTAAGTGGCACCGGTGCTTTTGCCCGTGGCATCGGTTAACCCATTAGGCAGCCTGAGCTTGCATAAGCCCCCATTTTTTGAGGTGATCACCAGCTTGGTAATGCGCTTGTTTTGCCATTGCAGCTCACTGATCACAAAACCTCCGCGGGCAACCAGGCCTTTAACCATCCCGACCGACCAGGCATCGGGCAGGGCCGGCAGCAGCTCCAGTTCGCCGGTTTGGCTTTGCAGCAGCATTTCGGCAATACCCGCGGTGTAGCCCAGGTTACCATCTATCTGGAACGGCGGATGCGCGCAAAACAGGTTGGAGTATATACCACCACCCTCGTTATAATCAACACCTGCGCCGCCAACAAGGGTAATGAAGTTGCGTAGTATTTTGTGGGCGTGGTTACCATCGTGCAGGCGTGCCCAAAAATTCATTTTCCAGGCCATTGACCATCCGGTTGATTCGTCGCCGCGGGCCTGAAGGGTTACACGAGCGGCTTCGGCGAGTTCGGGCGTAGTGGTCGGGCTGATCTGCCTGCCGGGATGCAAGGCGTACAGGTGCGATATGTGGCGATGATTATCCTTCGGGTCGTCGCGGTCGGTTTCCCACTCCTGCAATTGGCCCCACTTACCTATCTTGGGTTTAAGCAGGTGCGCACGCATATCGGCTACGCGATCGCGGTATGGCTTATCGATATTAAGTATGGTAGCGGCCTCAATATAATTGGTGAACAGATCATATATGATCTCCTGATCGTGCGTAACGCCATCCTCGGTAGGCCCATGCTCCGGCGACCAGCCCATGGGGGCAACCAGGGTGCCATCTTCACGGCGCTTCAGGTGATCGTCCCAAAACTCAACAATCTCCTTAATAACCGGGTAAGCTGTGTTACGCAGATAAGCTACATCCCCGGTAAAAGCGTAATGATCCCAAACGGCCTGCATGTACCAGGCGCTGCCGGGGGTATTCCATAAATAACCTTGCCCGCCAAAAACGCCGTTTTCGGTACGTACCGTCCAACCCCTTACGTCGGGATATTCCTCAAGCGTACGTTGTTTTTTTACCGAACGCATACTGTTGATGTAATCAATGTACGGCCACTCGCATTCAGCCAGGTTGGTAGGCCCGGCCAGCCAGTAATTCATTTGTATGTTGATGTTGGAGTGATAGTCTGATCGCCAGGGCGGGTTGTTGCTGTTATTCCATAAGCCCTGCAAATTAGCGGGCAAACCACCCTGCCTTGATGAACTAATGAACAAATACCGCCCGTATTGAAACAGCAGCTCCTCGAGGCCGGTATCATTATTCTTTTTATAAGCAACAATACGCTGATAGGTTGTTTCAGCACTACTAGCCTGCGCATTGCCCAAGGATAATTTCACCCTGCCAAACAGGTTTGTGTAATCCTTGATGTGCCTTGCCAGTAATTGGCTGTAAGGTTTAGCAACAGCGGCAGCCATGATCTTATCATTCTTGGCGATTGGCGTTACCCCACTTCGCCATTTTTTTGCTTGCTGATTGCTGTAGTTGGTAGCCGCCGTTAACAATATGGTAAAGCTATCCGCCTTTTTGATGGAAAGCTGCGCGTTGCCGTCGGCATCCTTTGTTAATGCTGATTGCCCGCCATTTAATATGATCTTTAGCGAAGCGGCATAAGCCAGGCCATTATCCAACGTGCCATTTATAGTAAGTGTGTTGCCCTTGCCCGTAATTTTGGCACCGTGGGCATCCTTTAGTTTAAGAACAGCATTGTAAGCCGTCTTTTGCCCAGCGGTATAACGCAACACCAATACCTTATCAGGGAAGGAGCAAAAGTATTCTCTTGCATAATTAACCTTCCCTGCTTTATAATATATGCTTTGTACCGCCTTGGTAATATCAAGCTTACGGGTGTAAGCTGATACGGTACTATCGCCGGATTGCTCAAAATCAATAAACAGGTCACCAAAGGCCTGGTAAGCTCCGGTTTCCTTTTCGTCGCCGGTCCAAAGGCTTTGCTCATTAAACTGTATATGCTCCTGTTTTACACCGCCAAAAACCATCGCACCTATACGGCCGTTGCCTATCGGGTAAGCCTCGGTCATCCAGTCGGTAGCCGGTTTATCGGCCAAAAGCAACAGGTTACTATTATCCGCAACCGGTTTGCGGCGTTGCGCTGTTGCAAAGGTTACAAAAGTGGTAGCAAGCAGGAATAAAAGGTATATCTTCCTCATAATGTATAGGCTTAGCTTAATTGGTTTTTATTTTAAACGCAAGGTACATCATCAAAAGCAGTAATTAACGCACTTGCAATTATCGCATAATAGTTAGCCAATAAAATAGAGTATGGGATTTTAACCGGATCGCTCAGCACTGATATCAATTGTTCTAAAAGGCAAAAGGTGCTAAAAATGGGCTTTTTATAATAACGATCAACAAATAGATGACCACCTGCAACAAAATATTTTTTTGATTGTAATATAAGCAAATCACCTACCATGAACGATCAGCAATTCAGAGAAGAACATAAGCCGCTGCATGTACCGGCTCATTTTGATAATAGCGCTGCTTTACGTGAGCAACTCGCCTTTGCTTTAGCCGATATTGGTGAAGGTAACGCTGATGAAATTGCAGCCCACCTGCTGGCATTACATCAAAAAGAAAGCGACGAGGCACTTACCAACGAAGCAAAAGCGCTCTTAGCTCAATGGGATAAAAACGGCTTGGTTACTGTAAATACCGACAATGGCGAAACGCGATATAATCTGCATAAAATTACCGAAGCTAACAGCGGCAGCGTTAACCCGCGTTTGCTTGCGCCCGGGCTTGATTAAGATAATAATATTACCTGCGACGACGCACTCGATCTTTAATTATTGAAAGCTAACCTTGTTTAGACACTCAGCGGTTACTTATATAAGCCGAATATTTTTTTCCCAAAACCAGTCACACCTACTGCCAGCAAACCGGCAGCCAGGCCTAATATAAACTCTTTAATTGTTGCAGGTATGCCGGGCGCAAAATGGTGCAGATAATCAATATTGTGCGCAAATATACCACCCGATACCAGTACCAGCGCTATGGTACCCGCCACTGCCAATACTTTTATAATCAACGGTAAGGCCTTTACCAGCAGATGCCCCAGGGTTGCCAAAAAGCCTTTGTCATTACTTTTTTTGATCAGCTTATAACCCGCGTCATCCATGCGCACTATCAGTGCTACGATACCATAAACGCCAACTGTTGCCAATATGGCTACAGCCGAAACCGTTAGCGTGCGTATGGCCAGATCACGATCTGTTACGGTGCCGAGCGCGATGATAACGATCTCAACGGACAGGATAAAATCAGTTGTAATGGCCGACCTCACCTTAGCCTTCTCGGCGGCTTGGTCATCCAGCGTATTTTCAGCAACAACCGCGTGAGCAGGCTTTGCTTTATGGAAAAAGAACTCGATTATTTTTTCGACACCCTCATAAGCCAGGTAAAAGCCGCCCAATACCAATATAATGGTGATTGCAGCAGGTAAAAATGAGCTTAGCAACAAGGCTATCGGTACAATGATAACCTTATTGATAAATGAGCCTTTGGTGATGGCCCATAGTACGGGCAACTCGCGGGAGGCCAGAAAACCTGTAGCCTTCTCGGCATTCACCGCCAGATCATCCCCCAAAATACCCGCCGTTTTACGCGATGCCACCTTGGCGGTAACGGCTACATCATCCATTAAAGCGGTTATATCATCCAGTACTGCAAAAAAACCTGATGCCATGTATGTAAAAATTTAAAAGGCCTGAAACACTAATGCAGTAACCGAAAGCAGTAAAAAAAGTTCAGGGAGAACTGAGGTTTTCGCGATGTAAAAGTGAGAAGATATCAATTTGAAAGTGCCCAGAACGAGATTCGAACTCGTACATCCTTACGAATGCCACCCCCTCAAGATGGTGCGTCTACCAATTTCGCCACCTGGGCATAACTCTGCGTTATTAAAAAAACAGACCAACTTATGCTGATCTGTTTTGTGTTTTGGGGCGTGCCCGAGGAGAGACTCGAACTCTCAAGAGACAATTCTCAACGGCTTCTGAGACCGCAACGTTTACCAATTTCGCCACCCGGGCTTAAATGAACCAAAGGCTCAAATGAGGCTGCAAATATAATGGCTTTAATGAAATAGTGAAAACAAAATATTAAATCATTATAAAGCCTGTTTATATTCGTTGTTATGAACAAGTACCTCAAACCATTTTTAATTATCCTGATGCTTGCCGCCGGCTTACAACAGCTTAATGCGCAAACCGTAACCCTGATTCCGCAAACTGTAACGGCAAGTATTCGCGGCATGTCGGTTATTAACGATCGCGTGGCCTGGATAAGCGGCAGCAAAGGCCATGTAGCCATTACTACAGATGGCGGAATAACCTGGAAATGGCAACAGGTAAAGGGTTATGAGAAGGCTGATTTCAGGGACGTTCAGGCTTTTTCAGAGAAGAAAGCCGTGGTTATTGCCTCAGGCACCCCGGCCCTGGTACTTAAAACCACTGATGGCGGCAACACGTGGACAAAAGTTTTTGAGAACAACGATGCTGCCTATTTTTTAGATGCGATGGACTTTGCCGACAGCAAGCACGGCTTTATTATGGGCGACCCGATTAACAACAAATTCCTGCTGCTCGAAACTAATGATGGCGGCAATACCTGGGCACAGGTTAGCAACGCGCCTGACGCCTTACCGGGCGAAGCCGCTTTTGCCGCTAGCGGCACCTGTATGCGCATACAGCAAGGACAAATTTTAATAGCCACCGGCGGAACGGCTTCCCGCTATATTTGTTCGCCGGTAAATAAATTGGACTGGAAATATATTAACACGCCCCTGCCGCAAAGCAAAAGCAGCCAGGGGGCATTTGGCATAGCGAAACACAATGCTACACTAATAGTTGTAGGTGGAGATTATGAGCAGCCGGCAAAGCGGGATTCGGTAGCAGCGATATTTAACGGTGAAAAATTCAGCCTTTCGGCAGCGATGCCTGGCGGTTTTCAATCAGGCGTTGAACATATTAAAGGCAAAACCTTTATAGCAACCGGTACCGCGGGCACTAACCTTAGCACGGATGGCGGCAAAACCTGGAAACAAATTGATAGCGGAAGTTATAACGTTTGCCTTAAAGCACGTACCGGAAGCCTGGTTTTACTGGCTGGTGATAAAGGCCGGATAGGTATTTTAAAATTTTAGTGACTGTGTGTTAATGTGTTATTAACAGCCGTTAAATTTATTTTAAATAGGGCTTGCACACATTAAATCAGACTCCTATATTTGCACCACTTTAAAGGAAACGGATATAACAATCCACGACACTTAAAGGATGATTCCGTAGCTCAGCCGGTAGAGCATAACACTTTTAATGTTGGGGTCCTGGGTTCGAGTCCCAGCGGGATCACAGAAAGCGCACTAAGGTGCGCTTTTTTTATTTAAACCAACCTGTAAATCTGGTTTTTATAAAATAAGCTGCACATTTTGAATCAATGTTTACCATTCTATTCGGTCACCTATTCGGTCACCTTTTTTTAGTGGTAAATTAGGTGACCGAATTACGATTGAATGATTTGGTGTTGAATGGGTTAAGGACCTAAAATTTATTTTTTAACCTTAAAGTGTGCGCGATGAAAATCAAACAAAATCTGTCACTGCTGGTGTGGCTAAACAGAAGCAAAGGAAACCAGTTTAAAGCTCCAATCTACATTAGAATTACTATTGACAGCAAGGAAGTTGAAACTTCTTTAAGTCAGTCTGTTGAACCTTCGCTTTGGGATTCCGAAAACAAACGTGTTATAGGCAAGAGTCCGATGGTAAAGGAGATCAATCAGCAAATTGAAGTCGCTCTTGTTGCTCTTAAAAGCCATTTTGCGGCGTTGCAATTGCAGTATGATCTCGTTACTCCAGAAATGGTAAAACGGGCTTACAAAGGGAAGCCTCCTGTTGAAACTGAACAAGTCAAACTTGAAGCTAAGCAATGTAAAGTAACCTTGATTGAAGAAGTTGATCAGTTTAATGCAAAGTTCCTCCAACAAGTTAACAAGGGCACCAGATCATTCGAGACCTACAAGCATTGGGTTTCGACTAAGAATAAACTTGTTGCTTTTCTTAAGTATAAGTATGGAAAAGAGAATATTTTAATATCCCAGGTAACAACAACCTTCGCTGACGATTTCTATTTCTTTATGACAGTTGCAGATGAAAAGACAATTGGTGAGGCGGCAGCAAAAAAGCATGTAAAAAATACTAAGCAGATCATTAAGGAGAGTGTGAAAAAGCAGCTGTTGTCGCAACATCCCTTTAGTGATTTTCGATGCGGTGGTGATGAAACAGATATCCCTCCCCTTGAATGGGAACAAGTCCTGAAGATATACCATAAAAATCTTCCGGTACAAAGGCTAAGCGAAGTGAGAGACGTCTTTATATTTCAATGTTTCACCGGATTCGCTTTCCAGGATGTTTACGGCCTGACGTCTGAACATATCGTAACGGTAGGTAGAAAGGGTGAGCGCTGGTTGATAAAGAAGCGGGGGAAAACCGATGTAACGGAAATGGTCCCTATTTTACCCATAGTAGAAAAGTTGATAGCCAAATATCAAGTTCATCCCTATTGTAAAGCACAAGGTGCTTTACTTCCAGTTAATACTAATCAGCGTTACAATAGTTATCTCAAAGAATTATCAGTTCTCTGTGGAATTAACAGAAACTTAAACACACACCTTGCCAGGCATACGTTTGCTGATATTATGCTAAATGCAGGTGTACCCTTAGAAGATGTAAGCAAAATGTTAGGACATAAGAGTATCCGGACAACTCAACGATACGGAAAAATAAGAAAGGAAAGAATCAGCGTAGCAATGAGCCAAGCTAAAATAGCCTTGTTTACGAAGTCTGGCGATATAAGAAAAACTGCATAACAACAGAAAGGCCGATTTAAAAATCGGCCTTTCATTTTATTTGTTTACTACTTTTTGATAAATCCAGTCCCAGGCACACCATTTCCAGTTTTTGATAACGCTACCTCTGGAATTTCGCCATTGATTGGAAGCGAAATGGTCGAAAAAATTGATGGCATAATTTTCAGGTTTACCGTGTTGAATGAAATAAATTACAACATGCTCCTTGATCGGTGGGATTGAAATTCCAGCGCCATCTGATTTCTTACCAGTCATGGTTTTTTGTTTTTATTAAATAATCTTTCGATATCCGATTTATCATAATAAAGAAGCCCGCCAATTCTTGTGAACTTTAATGCACCACTTACACGAAGTGAATGTAGCTTTCCTGCTGACATTTGTAAAAGCTTCCTGACCTCTTTAGTCTTTAGCCACTTTTTTATATCCGGTGTTTGATCGTGCATGATGATCGCTCTTAATTCATCCAAAAGGTCATTCTTAAACTTTTGGAGGTCTTCTCTGGTTATTAAGTCTATTGCCATAACTTCCTTTTTTGTATTATCTTTTAAATCAAAACAACTGTCGTTTTATTGCTCTTAATTTCACTACGAGCATTAATAGATGTGCCTAGTCCTTCGCAATTTTGATTTTCTATTGTCATCCGCAACTACAGCCATTTGTTTTACCTGCGCCTGTTTATTAGCTACCGCCTGAGCTAACGAAACTTTTTTATCACCTTCATCAAATATTTGCAGTGATTTAAACTGTGGATCTGCCTGGATGAAGTACTTTGTTTCATTTCCCTGATGTATGAAGGTCACGTGTTCACGGTTTCCTTGCTTTAAATTACGGAGCAGGCTTTTAAAATTGTTATGTACCTGGCCTTCTTTCAGTGGAAGATTCTTCAATACCTTTTCGATGTCGTACCCATATTGCGAGTCAAATTTCTTCATGCGGAAATTGCCATGTTGATCTTTATCATTTAGATCAAATTTTTGCCAAACGCCTGCTTTTTCAATGGCACGGCCAGATAACAGATTTACGGCTTCATTCGCAGTGATAGTAGTTCCAGATTCTCTATTGAAGAAATGCTCCCTGATCTCGCCTGGCTTTGTCTCATTCATCAACCGGCTCTTGTATCCATCCATTTGATACAATCCCGAGGAATTGGTGGAAAACAGCAGTTCATGATCAATCCTTTCCTTGTCGTTGATATATGAGGAAGTAGAAACTGAAAATTGGAGATGCCCCTTTGATATTTGTTCACGTACTTTTTCGGCAAGGCTCCCAAATCCAAGCTGCTTCACATAACCTTCCAGTATTTGCTTATTTTGTTCCTGAAGCAATGAACTTGCTATCGTTATATTCTGAACAACAAAACGGTTGGCAAGCGAGCGGATAAAACGGATAAAAGGATTCGGATATAACTGTTTACTAATGTGACTTCGTTCCCTTCTCATCATTCTGAGAGCAGTTTGCTCTTCAGCATTTGGAGTGCCGTTAAACCTCCCCATTATATCGTCGAAAAATCTCAGTTTTTCTTTAAGTATGCCACGTTTGTCAACTGTTAAGAGTGATAAGTTTAATTTATCTTCCACTGCCTGCCAGGTATTCAATTTATCTAAAATCTTGTTTTCCATCATCCAACTCCTTTCTGTAAGCCCCTCCGAACTATCAATTTATACTTCCTGATTCTACCGAAAAAAATATCTCACTTCCCTTGTTCCTGTTAAAAGATGGCCGGTAAATAATATAGCCATAATCGGCCAACTCTTTAATGCACTTATGATAGGTAGTTTTAGTAGATACCTTTGCCAGTTCCATTATCTCATAACTAAATACCCGCATAGTAGAAGGCTGTCCATGCATGCACCAGTATTCAAGCAAACCTGCATAAATGCCTATATGGGTAATGCTGATGCGGGGATTATTCCGTATTGCTGTAAAAAAGCTATTTAAGACTTCAGTTACTGTCATAACATAGATATTAAGGGTGGCGCTATGGCCACCCTTATGTTGCTAACTAACCTTTTGTGACCTTTTCTTGCGTGGTTTCGCAGCCTGCTGCTGAGGACTATCTTCGGTTTCAGCTGCCTGTTTATTTGTTGCCTTTGTCACACCGTCACTTTGCGCTTGGGATTGGGCCTGCGTTTGGCTTTCCCTGGCTGTCTGCTTCACATCCAGCCGCTGCATATTGTGGTCATAAACATTTACCTTCCAGAATTGGGGATTAGCCTCAATAAAACGCTTTTGTTCCTGACCATCGATCACAAACGTAACTGACTGCACGTTGCCTCGCTCCAGCGACCGTAATAGATTTGATTTGGAATCAATGTTCTCCAGTTCCTTGATAGGATGCTTTGCTACTGCTTTCTCCAGGTCAAACTTATAGCCATCGTGGAACTGTTTCGTCGCATAGTTGCCATTTTTATCAGTTTGTTTGAAATCCAATTGAACCCAAGCATTATATTTTTCATCGGTAGCCACCCATCTTTCTCCCTGTTTTTCAAGTTTGTTCAGCTCTTTATGTATAGCACGGCCGCTCAAAAGATTATATGCTTCTTTAAGGGTAACATTATTCTCCTTGCCCATGTAAAAGGTCTGATTGATGGCTTCCTCATTCTGTTTTTTGAGGCTGATGTCAAAGCTGTTAAAGAAGTAGTTGTCGGTTTCGTTGGATTTCTTGAAATACAACACAGTGGTCGTTGCATCATTACCAAACTTTGCGTTATGAATCAGGGAAAAATCCTTTTCGCCGGTACTCATTTTTGCATATAATTCTTTTGACAGTTCTTCGCCAAATCCTGTAAACTTCACTGAGTTTTTCAGGTAGTCATAATTTTTTTCGTTCATAGTAATATCTTTTTGATGGTGAGTTATTAGTTGTTTATCCAGTTTAGTAGACCGTCGTGCGGCCATCTGGCTTATATCAACTAAACCAACTGCACATTTTATTACAGCGTTTTCGCTTTGATGAGTTGTTTATTTTTAATCTGTAGCTCCAGGTTCCGACCGCCATTTTTCTCGGATAGCTGAATAATAAATACCTTTTGATCGGGTATCGTAAATTTCCTGAGCACATATACGAGCGTCTTTTCGGTTGAGCCGATGATACTTGTGCCATCTCCCAAAACATGAACAGGCGTTGATTCAATTTCCTGTGTGGAGGTTCGTTTACCCTTATCCTGGTCGCGGATGAAGAAGCGTAACTGTTCCACCCCATAATTAATATTCGTGGTGTTAGACAGCTTTACACGGAAATAAAGATTTTCGCCACTGATAAACAGCCCGTCGATCAGCAGCTTGATACCATTATCGTCAGTCTGCCTGTCAAGGTTAGCCGGTAATAGACTTGCTACCCTGGCATTACGGTCAATGGCGGCTTCCGAATCGTTATAAGCAAATGCCTGAGTTACTCCTACAGTCTCGTTCCCGCTGAACCGGTAATTAAACGAACCTGGGGTTTCCGCATACCGAACATTAGCTGTGTACAACTTTCCATCATTGGTGATAACAGTGAGGTTCGTTTCCGCGAAGTTCCTGCTGCCTGCTTTTATTTGCAGAACGTTATCCACCCCGGTCGCTTTCTGTACCAGAACATCCCGGCTTCCTTTGTCCACGCTTGTGATTGCAGACGGAAAAACAAGCGTTGTTGTTTTTACCACATTTATGGCCAACTGGTACGGTTGGACAGATTGAGGTTGCGCGATACTGCGGACTACGGTGAATAGTATTAACACCGCTGTCCATACTGCACTTTTCTTTTTCATACTCTTGGTGTTTAATTTGACTGAATTAATAATTGTCCTTCTGCTTCTCATCATACAGCAGCACGCGGTAACCTTCCTTGAGCGTTACCTTAATGAGTTTCATTTTTTTGCTGAATAATGTTTTGGCGGCTTCGATTCCTGCACTTGCCGCCTGTACTTCTATACTTGGGTCAACAGTGGTGATCCCCATATTTTGAACAGCTCGGTCAGCGGATTGCCTCGCTACTTCGCCGCTGATAGCACCAGGTATATAAATCCCTGTCATACCGTCCATGTCATAAACTGATAACTGGATGGGAAAGAGGTAGCGGCCGTAACGAATACTTTTTATTTCAATGGACAGGCGCTCATTGTTCAAAGAAGCTGTACCATTTACCAGCGTATTCTTTGGAATCATGACGCCGTTAATAAAAATATCAGTAGATAGCCGCAGCTTGACGGTAGCGCCGGAAACAATTGTTTGGGTTTCATTAATGGTGGCAGGTATTACATTACCTGTGTCTTTCTGCTCGTTTTGCTCCATGCCGAAGAAACCGGATACAGAATTTCCCGACCGGCTATCCTGCTGACTGTCCAAGTTGGAGACCGGTAAGCCGTTGCCAGTAGTGCTAACGGCAAATACTTTTCCCCGGTTGGCTGCTGATTCCGCTTTGATCTTTTCCTTTACACGGTCCGGGTGCTGCACATCAAGAATCTTTTCCAGCATTCCATTGAGTTGCTTTAATTCCGGGTCTTCACCACCGTTCTGGTTCATCGCCTGCATCATACCCTCTAAACGGTCAACGGCCTTATTGTCCACTGCAGGGGGTTGACCTGTCGGGTAAGGATTGACATTGCGCATGGTGGACTGCGGGGGCTGATTCAGTGAGCGGTTAAGCTCATCCAGTTTTTTATAAACCATCTGTTCTGAACTGTTAGCGTCCTGCGTCAAAGGTGATCGCTGAAGCGATCCTGTAGCGACAGGAGTACCTGTGTCCATTAGCTGAGACCGGATATGCGCTGACGCCGCAGAGTCCCGGTAGTAAGGATCGTTTTTCGATAGTTCCTGCAATTTTGCAGAATCCGACGCAGCCTTGTCGTAGTAGCTCATCTTGTCAAACACTTCTTTTTTGTCCAACTGAGCGCCTGGTAATTCCATGTTCAAGCCATCTTTGACAACAGGTGCTGCGGTTGCATCTGTCTTGCCACCGCCAAGCGCCCAGAACATCAGCGTAAGAAATGGTAACACGAGTACCGGTAGCACAGTCAGGAACTTCCTTTGCCGCAGGAATTGCGGCGTTCTCTCTTTTTCCATGATCTTATTTTTTATTTATTGATTACTGTAAAGTTTTTCTATCGCTATGATGCTGTCCAGTAAGCCGGGATGTCTTGCAAGCAGGCTATCCCGCAGCATCTTGCCGGAAGGTGACTTAGCAAGGCTATCCAGATAATGGTGATACGCCCGGATACGTTTCAATTCGACCTGCGGCAGTTTGGGTGCTGGTGTATTCGGCTGGCTTGTTGTAAAAGCGGGCTTTTGGATCTGGGCGATATTCAGTTTGGTGCCGATGTTATTAAAAGCACGGTAAATGCTGAATGTCACACCGACCCCGATAAAAAGTGCAAGACTGATGATCTTTCCTTTCCGGCTAAGATTATTGTACTTTCTTCCCATGTATCCGGCCCAGGCATGCTGAATTTTTCCAACAACATGATTTATCTTTTGATAAAATCTGCCATTGCGGTCGTTACTTCTCTTCCTTTTCTTAAACCACATAGCCTAACTGTTTTCTACCTGTTCTCTATTTTGATGTCTTTATTGTCAATTGTCTTCCATCGTTCGATCAGGAACCCGTGCGGGTTATTATCGCTGCGGGATACATTGCGCAGGTAGCCCTCTGTAATAAGTGATCTGTCAACGTTACTGGTCGGTCTGACAAGGTGTTGTACTGAAAAGCACCTGAAGTAATAAGGGTAAGCTTTCATGTCTACAGCCACACTGTCAACCGTGATAGTCTGGCTGATATTACCGGAGATGATATTGGAATAATAACCGTTCTCCTGTAGATTATCATATTCTCTTTTTGCACTGCCATCCGCCAGGTATAGTGACCTTGTAACATTCGCTTTGATCACCTTGTCATCAGGGTCAAGCGTGAAGAAATGCTGGTGAAATGACTTGACGTGATCCCTTGCCTCAACCGGGATATTGTCCTTCCGGTCTGCTGCTACAGCTTCCAGGGCTTTGCCATTAGCGAGGATATATACTTTACTATTGGTTTCACTGACCAGCATAAAGCTTTTGTAGGCAATAAAGCAACTGAATAGCAGCGAACAGGCTATAACTGCTATAGTGAAGGTCCGCACATGTCTGAATGCGGTATCTATATTTTTCATTTTACTGAACATGACTTAAAAATTTATGATTTACCAGATAGTTTATTGTGGTTATATCCGCCTTCGTTGTTGGCATTACCTGTACTATGGTAGCCATCCATAACATATTTAGGAGTATTGATCATGTTGAATGCTCCGTTTTCCGCCCTGCTTGCAACTGCTCCGGCTGCATTGGATGTGGAAGTAGAAACACTTTGGGTTATACTGGTCACCTTTTGCCCGAATGCGCCCATACCACCGGCATTGATAATGAAATTGGCAACCGATGGGACTGTGAAATATCCAACTATGCCAATGATGAGAAATGCGAGGTATGCGACATCCGTTGAACTGAAGAATGTGTCACCGGTCTGTTGTATCTGAGCAATATCGGCCTGCAGCATCAGCTCCTGCACCGTACCGATAATGGAACCGAATATATTGGCTACCGGCAGCCACAAGAAGATGTTTACGTATCGTGCAATCCACGAGGTCAGCGTATGCTGAAAGCCGTCAAAGACCGCAAATCCGAAGACGAGCGGACCAAGGATGGCAAGGACGATCAGCTGAAACGTTCGCAGCGTGTTAATGCATAGGGCAGCAGCCTCGAAGAGAACCCGCAGAACTTCGCTCATCCATTCCTTAATAGAGTTTTTAAACCCGTAATAAGCTTTTGACATGGCAAACTTTACATCGTTGCCGATACTGTCAAAAAAGCCCTCACCGGAAGGATCTTCACCATCATGAGTATACTTGTACCATTTGTCACGGTCACCTTCGCCGTTCTCACCGACATACATTTGCCATGTATCGGTCGTTTTTATCGCCTCTTCTTTTTTTTGCAGCAGGACAGCAATTGCTTTATCACTGTCATGCACCATTTCAGCAGTCGCACTCACGGTAGGCTTCAATACCCCATTGATCATCGCAACAACCTGTGGAAAGATCATAATAGCGAATCCAAGTACAAACGGCCTGAACAACGGATAAAAGTCGATTGGTTCAGCATTGGCAATATGCCGCCATATACGTGAGGAGATATACCAGATGGCGGCAAAGCCTGCAATACCCTGACCCACGGAAATTAATTTTGTGCACTTAGGCATCATCTGTTCATATAGCTGGTCCAGGACCCCGTGCAGGCTGTTGATCTCACCGGCCACACTTTGCGCTTTTGATAATAGAGGAAAAAGCATCCCCACCGCCACAATAATTGTGGCTCTTACACACTGTTTCATACTCCTCTGTTTTTAGTTTATACCGTGTATCTTCCGCATAGCCTGCGCATCGTTCCGCTCTTTTAGCCGCTGCATTTGCAGCACGGTCGTCGATTTGTTGAATGTTCGCAGAAACATGAGTTTATCCTGCATATCCGCATGTATCCTGTCTATAGCTGCGATACGTTCATCATCTGTCATACGCATTTTACCTGCCGTGACCACATTGAAAAGTTCATTCAGGTTCTTGAGGCTTTGGTCAATGAGGTTATTATAGGTCCGGCCCAGGTAAGCTATTTCGTCAGGGGCGAAATTGTTATCTGTTTTAAAACGGTCGAATGCTGTGTGGTATTCACTGACCAACTTTAGTTGATAGGAAACAATCTCACCGACTTTGCGGTAATTCCTGACTGCAGGACTCACCGCTAACAGCCCGTCAAGAAAAGTTTTATGTAAGGAGAAATTACCCTGGCTGATATCCCTTACTTTGTTATAGCCGGTACTTACTACCTCATAACCCTTCTTCATATCCGCCAGAATGCTTTTGAACTGCGCCAGCTTTTCAACATTGAGCAGCAGTTGCTGTATTTCCTGATCCTGGGCTTTGACCGTTCCAGCCATTATAAACAGCAGTACCCCGATTGCATATTTTTTCATACGGATTTAGTTTGCGGTGATTATTTTTCTTCTTTGAATATCTTCCTTATCTCTTATGCGGGCAGCCGCGAGCGTTTTTGCGCTGCCTGCGAACGACCTGATGAACTTGTAATTACTTTGCATTTGAGCATAGATGATCTGGGTACGCTTCAACCTTTCATCGTCCTTCATTTCATAAGTGCCATTGGTCATCACATAATTCAAGTCTTCTATCAGTCCTGAGCAATTACTCAGCAGGCGTTCAAATGTCCGGTTGACATAAGCTATTTCCCCTTCAGTCATGGCCTCACTGTCATTAAACTGATTTTTCGTTTCAGAACATAAGACAAGGATCTGTTCCTGATATTGTACGATAGCCTTTACCCGGGGATCATTCCTGATAGCAGGGTTTACCTTTTTTAAGGCATTGTAATAATCCGTGTGCAGGTGGAACTCCCCGTTTTTGAAATCCCGTACCGTGTGTATGCCATCCTGTGCAATTTGATACCCCTGTCGCAGATAGGAGGCATACACCTGGAGCGCAGCAATCTGCTGTAACAGGTATTTTTTTTGGGTCTTGTTCTGCTTAAACCACTCGCTGAAGGTCTGACCTTTTGCGCAGGCGCAGGCGGCGCATATCAATAGTATTACCATTGTGACTTTCATAATGCTTTATTTAAATGTTACTGAATATTATACAGCTGCCGGATGGCCGCAGCGTCGTTGGCCGACTTCGCACGTTGCAGGCTAAGCAACATATTCTGACGATTAAATTCTTTAAGATCACTATAGTTCTGGTCGATCTGGTCTGCCGCCTGGTTGATCAGTTCCATGCGCTTCGCATCGCTCATCTGCGTTTGGAAAGAGTTAACGATCATCATCATCTGATCGATGTTTTTTCCTGTTTCACTTAGTATGCCGCTGTACACTTTGCCCATGTAGTCAATCTCGCCAGGATTAAAATGATCATCCTGTCGTAACAGACCCCATGCTCTTTGATATTCCCGAACCAATCTGACCTGCTTGTCCACGATGTCGCGGATGCGCTGGTAGTAGGCAATGATCGCCTTGACCTTCCAAAGTTCATCATAATAGTCCTGGTAGAGTGTTTTTTGCTTTTCTACCCACCCTGTGATCTCATCGAGCTTGAGCTTTGACATGGTATTTTCAAGTGTCTTCTGGGCATTCTGCAGCCAGATCACTTTATTCTGCTGCCGTTGAATCTGCAGGTCTACAGCTTTTATAACACGCTTTATGGCTCCTGCGATTACGTCAGCAACAGGTATCTGCGCAACAGCCTGTCTTGTTGGAAACAGGACAATACTGGCAACAAACACCAGTACTGTCATTTTGATACTTCGTTTCATGGTGACCTCCTTTAGCTTGCCATTCTTAAATCCGCTGCCATAGCAGCAATACCTTTTCTCAAATCACCGCCGAATTTTTCAGCGTATTCCATCAGCTTAACCTTCTCTTTCTGCTCAGTTGTGTAAGCCAGGTATTCTTCAAGGCTTACTTCTGTGCGGTACACCCTTGACAGCACTCCGCCCAGGCTGATAAATACTTCCTTGTATTTTCTCGCCGGATCATTTGCCTTGTTGACGGAGAGTACCAGCGCTTTCTCTTTTTCAGTAAGGCCGAGTAATTCCTGTATCTGGTCGAACTTATTCTGATACTTACTTTGGTCAAGCAGGATCTTGCAGTCGCTGTTGTTGATGATGGCCTGCTTTACAACCGGTGAGGAAATAATATCTTCCACTTCCTGGGTAACCACGATGGCTTCTCCAAAGAACTTGCGCACGGTCTTAAAGAGGTATTTAATGTATTCAGCGAAACCTTCCTTCATCAGCGCTTTCCAGGCTTCTTCAATTAAAATCATTTTACGCACGCCCTTCATCTTGCGCATTTTGTTGATGAAGACCTCCATGATGATGATGGTCACGACCGGAAAGAGTATCGGATGATCCTTTATATTGTCCAGCTCAAATACAATAAACCGTTCTTGCAGGAGGTCCAGATTTTCTGTGGCATTCAACAAATAGTCAAACTCACCGCCTTTGTAGTACGGACGCAGCACGTACAGGAAATTATCCACGTCAAAATCCTTTTCCTTTACCCGGTCATCTTCCAGCACTTTTGTATAAGCATCCCGCAGAAACTCATAAAAGCTGTCAAAACAGGGGAACACATCTGCATTTCTGATCAGGAAATGATAATAGCCGGTGATCGCATTTGATAAGGCGACATATTCGCTTCGCCTGAACGCTTCGTCATCTTTTTTCCACAGTGCCAGCAGCAAGGTTTTGATACTTTCTTTTTTCTCTGTATCAAGGCTGTCGCCTTTTCCTATATAGAAAGGGTTGAACCGTATCGGTTTGTCCTCTGTGTAGGTGAAATAATACCCTTTAACCATATCACATAGCCCTTTATAGCTATGCCCCACGTCAACAAGTACCACGTGCGTTCCCTGTTCGTAATAGCTGCGCACCATGTGATTGGTGAAAAAGCTTTTGCCAGAACCACTGGGGCCGAGTATGAATTTGTTCCTATTCGTGCAGATACCTTTGTCCATCGGTTCATCGGAAATATCGACATGCACCGGGCGACCAAACTGGCGGTCACTTAGCCTGATACCAACCGGGCTGATAGAAGAACGGTAAGCTGTCTCCAAATTAAAAAAACAGGTAGCCTGCTCAGCAAATGTGTCGAAGGTGTCGTTCATCGGAAAGTCGGATGCATTGCCAGGTATGCCGGCCCAGAATATCTGCGGTGCACCAATTGTTTCCTGTTTTGCCACTGCATCCATCTGTGCCAATGCAGATGAAACCATATTTTTCAAACCCTTCAATTCTTCCTTGTCATCTGTCCATACCAGTACATTGAAATGTGCTTTTACCGGAAGGCGCTGCTGGCTGATGGCCTCGTTCAGAAAATCGTTGGTAGCATCCCGGGAGATCATGTTCTCCCGGCTATAGGCAGAAAGCGATTGCAGGCGCAGCCGTTTACTTTCCAGCTTCTGAATAGTCTTTTGGGCATCCTCAATGAACACATACTGATTGAGAATGTGATTGCAGGGCAACAACTGGCCGAGCGTTGAAGCAAAGCCGATGCTGAATTTTGTTTTGTCTGTAGAATACTTGTCGTAGTTGATCCTGCTGCCGCAAAGTGCAGGAAGATCGGCAGCATCACCCAATGTGTACAATTCGCAGTGCCTGTCACCGACCTGCAGGCCATCATCGAACCTGATGTCGTTGATCAGGAAATTATCATTTCGTTCCGAGAGATAGCAATACTTCTCTATTACCCCTGTTTTTCTACTCTGGCTCATCAGCTCATTGCGTGTAAGCCTTGTCAGCTTTACAAACCCGCAATCCTCCATGATGCGTTTAAACTGTCCGGCGCTGCCAATAAAATCCTGTAGCTGTTGAGGCTTTAAGGTCTGCTCAGGAACGATGCTCTTTTTCAAGAGCGAAGAGAACAGCGATGTAGCAGTCTTCCTGTTTACCGGCTTTTTGGTTAAAAACAGGTAGCAATCATGGGCGAGGTAAGGGCGTTCGTTGAAAAACTGTTCGCTGCTCCGGCTCAGGAAGCTGTTATCAGCAGCTTTAAAATCCGCCTTATAATTTGTGGTCAGAAACCAATCCTGCTTATGCAGTACACTATATTTAGGAAGCACCTTAATTGCTTTGACCCATGCCTGGTGAAAAGCCTCATACTCCTGATCCGAAAGTGTAAATATCTCCGGCAGTTCTACTTTAAAGGCAATCGTCACATCGCCCATTTTACTCAGGATGCAGTCATGTTCCACATCCATAATCGGTAATAATTCATCCAACACTTGTTCCATCTTCACTTGATTTACCTTGTTATCACTTTTGTTGATTATTCCTGAATTTTCATCAGAAAGATCTTCCTGCTTCTTGAGCGCAGTACTTTGGGCACCTGCTTGCGGGCGTACATTTTCATCATGCCATGCTCGCCATATTTATTACTTAGGCTGAAAATTTTTATGGTCATTCCTGTCCCCAGCAACAGGATGATCGCAAGGCAGAGAAAGGTGTTTAGGCCAGCGATATACATTGCTGCAAACAGGATCATTAAACCGATCACACCTGCGCCGAAATACCAGATATACTGCGCTTTCAGACCTTTGAATTCAATACTTTTGTTAATTCCCTTATTGATGGGATATACACTTGCCATAGCTGTAATTTTAAATGCTTAAAGACTTTTTCTTTTTACTTATGGACTGATGTTCAGCGGTCACATTTTCCGCTATGCTGAGGGTCGGTTTCACCGCTTTTTCCGTTTGTTCGGCGGCTATCGCTTCGGGGTTGATGGCACCTGTTTGCACAGCTTGCTTTTCCTTTATGGCAAGCGCGATCTCGCGCTCCATTTTACTAACAGCCTGCTTCATCTCAGCCAGTTCCGCTTCCCGCTCAAAAGGTTTGGTAATAAGAATCTCCAGTTGAGGAATCTCACTTTTCAATTCAAGAATTTTGTTATCATATTTTTCCAGCAGCCGCTCAATGCGGTCAAGTGAATTTATAAAATGCCGCGCTGCCAGTTTGGGATTCTCCATGTTAGGCGTTCCATCATTAAAGCTGTACTTAATATCACCTGGCCCTTGTGTATAGAAATAGTTATGTGCCCGGTCTATTATCCTTCCATTTTCTCCGATACGGGAACTTCTGGCCGATACAAATAACCGGAAGCCGTATAATAAACCGATCTCTTTATCCGGCCCTGCAGGAAGAAGAGTGGCTTCAAGCTGCTGTATATGTTTCCCTATGATTTCCGGATCGGATGACTTCAGCCCGTGAATAGTTAGCGGATTCGACTTTGTTCCATCCTTGTCATGCATCAGGTTCTCCGAGTAGAGGGAATAATCTTTTGAAAGTTTTTCTACCGTCTCCTGACTTGATTTTAATTCGTTTTGCTTCCAGGAAATATCTGTTTTAGTCCTGCTTATTTCTCTGTAGTAAGCGTGCTTTAAGCTCTCAACAGCAGCGATTTTCTTGTCAAGCTTCGCTTTTTCCAGTAGTGTGGTATCACCTGAAAGAATGGCGATATATTCGGCGAAGTTCATTCCGCTTTTTTCATCCAGCGCTCCTTCATCGATTGAGCGCACATTCAGCTTACAGTTCTTCATCTGGCTGATGAATGTTTGCTTGTTTTTGAGCAGCGTGAATTTGTAGGTGTCCAACGACTGCACAGTGGCATAGATGTAATTGAGCACTTTGTTATCCATGATCTGTTTCGCCAGTATATTTCCGGGACGTGCGCCGCGACCGTCGCGCTGTTCCAAATCTGAAGGTCGCCAGGGTATGTCCAGGTGATGCATGGCGACAATTCGCTTTTGTACGTTATTTCCTGTACCCAGCTTTTCCGTGCTTCCGATGGTAACCCGGATCTCGCCTTTGTTCATTTTTTTAAAGAACTCGGGCTTTTTCTTTGCAGGCCACTCATGGATAAAAGCAATTTCACCAGATGGTATATTATACTCACGAACAAGTTTTTCGCGGATAGCGTCGTATACATTAAAACCATACGGTTTGGGTGTGCCTAAATCGGAGAATATGAGCTGTGTGCCTTTATGTTCGTTGGTTTGGCGATATAATTCAGCAACCTTCCTGCAACAGACACTGACTTTGTTTTCAGGATGATCTCTGTAACGGCTTTCACTAACCAGTCGCATATCCAACGCCATCTTTTTGGCGACGTTGGTCGCAATAAGCATTCTGCCTTTATCTTCTTCAGGCGATAACCTGCCTCTTCCAATAAGTTCACCATTGCCGGTGCGCGCAAATTCAATAAGCTTTAAAATAAAAGCTGACTGTTCCGGCGTAGGCTGAATGTCTAATAGTATTTCATTCAGTCCTGGCTTGTCAAGCTGAATATGAACAGCTGTTTTATAATCTGTTATTTCGTTATAGAAAAGCGCCAGCTCCGGAACTTTGATAAAATGGCGGAATCGCTCCTTCGCTATAATCTCATTAGTGACACTGAACTCAAACTCGGTAGTCTTTTTCGCAAAAACTGCGGCCCAACCGTCAAAGTTTTCAATACCCTGACGCTCCATTTCTTTGGGACGCAAATACTTAAAGATGAGATACATCTCGGTCAGGCTATTGCTGATCGGCGTTCCGGATAAAAAGGTTACGCACAAATCGGCGTTGAACTTTTCCTGCAGCGTTCGTACAGCAAAAAGCATGTTGAGGGCCTTCTGACTGCCCTCTATATTACCCAAACCCGCTACGCGGCTATGCCTGGTGGTAAACGTCAGGTTTTTAAATTTATGCGACTCATCCACGAAAAGATGATCTATAGCTGTCTGCTGGAATGTAATCCCCTTATCCTGCTTGTTTTCGATATTATGTTTAGCTGTACGAAGCTTTGCTACCAAATTATTTTGCCTGGTTTGCAGACCTTTAAGCATCTTTTTAGAAATTTCACCGCCAAGGTCTTTAACCGTCTCCAGATCGCGTTCCACATTATCGAGTTCCGCATTGAATATCTTAACTTGTATTTCCAATGATTGAGGGATTTTTTCAAACTGGTCATGCGTCATAATGATGCAATCCCAATTATTATTTTTGATCTCAAGAAAAAGACGTTGCCTGTTTTTGGGGGTGAAATCCTCTTCTGTAGGCGCCAGAATGCGGTCACTGGGATACGCTTTGCGGTAAGTATCTGCAATCTCGGTTACATTGGCTTTGAGTGATAATATCGCCGGCTTTTCTACGATGTCCAGCCGCTTCATTTCATGAGCGGTGATGATTTGCAGGAGTGTTTTACCCAATCCAACTTCATGGTCGATCAATGCACCACGGTTCTGTATAATTCGCCAGCAGGCATTTCTTTGACTTTCCCGCAGTTCCTGGATGCCGAGTGCCGCAAGATCAAGACCGGGAAAAGTAAGATGGCTACCATTGTATTCCCGTAAAACATAACAGTTGAAGGTATCGTTATACAGGTCTGCCAATTCCTGCCTCTTTTGGGTTGGAATATTACTAAGCCACTCGATGTATGACTGACGTATGGTTTCTATTTTCTCATGGGCTAATTGAATAGCATCGTTATCCGGCAGCCGTACTTTTTTGTCACCAACCTGTTCCTCATAGGTAAAGTAAGGTGATGTGTTTTCCAGTGCATGTTCGAGCAGGGTGTCACCATACACTTTGCTGCCATTCTTACAGGTAACGGCAAACTCACTACTCACTTTCGCTTGCGTACGGGAAATGCTGACTTTAAATATGTCCACCGATCTGAGATATACAATAGACACCGGACACTCAAAAAGTTCAGTAGCAAACTCGTCATATAAACGGGTAGGCACCCATCTTTCGCCCAGATTGAAGTCCAGTAACTCAAAAGGAATTTTTTCAGGTTGCACTTCGCTGATCGCTTTCAGGCTTTCCTGAAGATGCACATCTTCCGGTGACGCTTCGGCTATGCGCTTCGCCGCTTCCAGCTTGGCAACCACATTGCCGGAAAGGTAGTCATCTGCTGTGATCCATTCCCTGGATTCAGGGTTCAGGTAGATATGAAATTTCAGCTGTTCCAGAACCTGCACATCAGTAAGATTGGTTACAAGCCGGATATATTCAAGATCAACCTTATTCTTAAGGTTCAGACTGCTGGCTAAAGCTTCAACCGGATTATCAGATCTGAATTGTTGGAGAGGAGCATTGAGCTGACCTGTAAGTATATCAGATTTTTCAAAGCTGTTTCCGTGCCTCCTTTCCAGCGAGGCCAACACTACTGCCCCAAAAGCTTCATCCTTTAAAACCTTTCTCCGGTTCCCTGGGAAATTTAGTAACCCGACAGATTTCACCAATTCATCATACGCATGGTTCAATGATGCGCGTAAATCATTGTCTGAGTTATCGGTTGAATATTGATTTTGCAGTGTCAGGAACCTATCCCTGATGCCGATGTATTGCTTATAAAAATCGGTATTGGAAGGTTGGTTAGCGTCAGCAATAAAAACGGGTTTTGCCCCGGATTTTGGATTGTCGGCAACAGTGCCAATTTTGCCCTCATGAATGTAGAGGGTTCCCGGTTTGTAAAAGGATGGAAGGTCCTGCAGAACAGGCAGGTTCTGAGGGAATTGAATAGCAAATGGTGCGGTTACATCCGTGACGAATTCGTGCTCAAAGTGAGCAAGATTGTCGGCCAGCTTTTGCTGTTCTGCCTTTAGCCCATCCGCCTTTAGCCAGGCGGATGGCAGCGTGATCTCCTTAACATTGGACACCAGCTTATAGATATACTGCTTATTCGATTTTGCTTTAGCGGTGATACAGACTATCGACTCATGAGCGGGATTGTCTTTTGTTCTAATGTAATTGATGATTCTTGCAGATGATAAATCAACAACATCTTTGTCTTTGGAGGACAGATAGGCAGACACTTTGCTAACGGTTTCAGCTGGCGCAGCATCGAATAATCCCAATTGTAAACCAGGTGCACTTTGCTTTATCTCCGGTAAGGGCATATAGGTGAGCTGTTGGCCCACATGCGTAGAAAGCATATTGACCTGAGCGCTGTTGAATAAACTGCGATCAATACGGTCTATGATCTGAAGAGCCAGGGACTGTGACAGGCTTTCACTTAGACCGCTGATGTCACCATCCTGCCAGACGGTTTCGTGCGCATTACCGTATTGATTTTTCCCGGCTGTGATCGAGGTGCCTAAAACTATTTCAGGATGCTCGTTTATATACAGGTTCTTGTTATAGCTGCCATACTCGTTTTGCAAACCAACCGTCTCTAACAGCTTTTCTTCCACTACCGAAAGCCTGGTCTTTTGTAAGTTCTTCTGAACGATAAGCAAATGATTTGGCGCTTCAGTGTTGCCAGTCTCTTTCATCAAATTATCCGGCAGGACAGTCAGGGCCACAAAATTGGCCTGCTCAAAAAGATACTTTCTGACCTCATAGTTAGAGCGGCTGTTTAAAAAGGCATCCGTAGTGATGTATGCCATTAACCCGCCGTCGGCCAGCTTATCCAGCCCTTTTACAAAAAAGTAATTATGAATTTTGCCGCTGTAATCCTTACTCGGATAAGCTGCATCAAAAACAGAATAATTGCCGAAGGGCATATTGCTCATCAGCAGATCATACTTACCGTTATCATCAATTGGCGCTTCCTCAAAGCCCATCGCATGTGTGGATACCGGGATGTTATAGTTACTGTTCAGCGCCTGTAGTACCCTTGCCGTTAGCAAGTCCTTTTCTACACTGGTAACATGAGACAGGCTATCAAAATTGGCGACCGCCTGACGGATGAATACCCCTGATCCTGCGCTGGGCTCATACAGGCGTTTCGGATTGATCTGAAACCGTTTCAGCACAGATGTGATGACCTGGGGAACAAATTCAGGTGTGTAAAAGGCCGTGAGCGTACTGTCTTTCAAAGAGCTGATGAAATTTCGATACTCGACCGGACTGAAACGCCTTTCCAAATATTCATGAAACTGCATCAAGTCTTCGTACAACTTCAAATCGGCCTTCGTAGCACCCATCTGCTGCCATTCTTCTGTGACGCTGTAAGGATAGTGGATAGCCTTTATACCGCCGAAACCGGAATACCTCTGCAATGCCAGAATATCCTGTTCGGAAAGTACTTTACCTGCTTCCCATTCCAATGCAATCTTAATTGCGCTTACATTGGCCCTTAATTGATGTAGCGTGTTATAAGCCATCTCTCACATTTCATTTTCACGTTATCACACACCTGAATCGTTCGCTCAGGCACTTTGCAGATATGCTGCTATCGCTCCGGTAATCGCATAATTCACCTGCCTGCTTTCTGCGTTTTCTTCACTGAATCCGAGTTGCTCAAATAGCGGGTTACACACATTGATCATGTTAATCACTTCGTAGGTCAGTAAGCCGTTGGCCCTGTATTGCTCATAGGTTTGCTCAAAATCAACCTCCAGTATATGCGCGATGTAATTGAATTTCGAGGGGTATAGATCCCTTGTCAGTTCGTTCATACAGAGTTCTTCTATCGCATAGAGCGGCCGCCCCTGTTTGAGTAGTCCTTCGAGCAGGGGTACTACATTCTCTACCTTTTCTTCCAGGTATTTTTGAACGGCAAAGTCATTTTCCAGGCTTAAACGCAGATCGGGGTTATTTTGGGCAATGAATGCCCACAAGCGTCCCATTAGTATCGCTTCCATATCAGATTTCTTTAAGAGAATTATACCCCGAAGAAGGATTTAATTACGGTAGCCACTACTACCAGGAATACGCAGCTCCCAAACCACGCTGCTGCAACCTTGCTTGTATCCTGATCACCGCCGTTCCATTTCTGGTAAACCTTAACTGCACCTATCAAACCGAGGATGGCACCCACAGCATACATCAGGTTGGTACCCGCGGCAAAATAGCTTCTGACCTTTTGATTGGCCTCGTTGATACCCGCGTTCCCATCCTGGGCCATGACGGATATGCTGACAGTCATAAAAACTATCCAGGCTGCAAAGCATGCAGCGCTTTTTCTGATCACTCTCCACTTTTTCATACTCACTATTGATTTAATTATTATTTGCTGGACATTAAAGCCCTGTATCCCTTCATCCGGGGAATGATGAAGGGCATACAAAGGCATGAAGGCTTATTGCTGTACCTAACCACATCTCACTGCACTATCCAACATCCGGTAACAGCTCAGCCAGATTTTATTCAGAAGATTTGACGGGTGTTAAATGGATCTTCACCCTGTGTGTCGTTCTGGTCGTATTCAGTATGATCCTCCGTTGTATGTACAGGAACCCGGGCGGGCTGCTTTTTGCTGAGCAAGGCCCTGATTTCCCGAGAATAGAATCGAACACCTATAAATGCGTAGTAAATAATTAAGGCGAGGAATACTACCGCAAGGTAGTTGCCCCAGGTAATGTTGTTTAACATAGCTTCACTGTTTCATTTTCACAATTGCTGCAGCTCTAAACAGAACCGCCGCGTTATCTGAAACAAATGTAGCCGGATCAAACAGCCGCTTTCAAGTACAAAATTGTTGTACGTCAGTTGTACCCCTTAGAACCCCTTTGAAATTCAGGTTCTTATTACCTGTTAATTATTTCACTGTGGTTAATGTTTATTTCGCATAGAGCAAATTCATTTTGGCATAAGGGATTATTTTTTACCAGCAGAAAGTCTTAAATCGCTTATACAGGCAATTATTGGAACAACCTTAAGAAACGTTGACTATGCAGAATACCTATGCCCTGGAATGGATTGACACCCTCGTCAGCCGGACGTTAGATCCCCAGAATATAAACTGGTCCGCGATTACTCAGGCGGAATTCACAGCCCTTACGACAAGACTTGAACAGGAGCGCGAGAACATCAAAGCTGCTATACTGAACCAGGTCTATCAAAAAGTGGCAAAAGAGAAACATATCAGGTTACTGCTACAGCAATATCATTCCTCAACAGTTGTGTTGCTGGATGCTGTTTACGAGATGCGTCAAAACACTAAACCGAAGCAGTATGTAAGAAAGTTACTTCAACTGCTCACTAATGCGCTAACAGATGTGCTAACCTTTATAGAAGAGCGTTTCAGCACTTACCTCAGTTTGAATATAAAAGTCCCCAACACGTATCTCATACTCAACAAAAGAGAATTTAAACTCCGGTTAGATGCCATGAAAACTGAGTTTAAGGCCAATGTCGGCGATAACCGTCTTTGTGATATTGTACTCGGAAGTCTGTATGCGTTTACCAATAAACGTGTTTTTCATCACATGGTTACGTTCAGGGAGGTTGTTTACCGCAAAGAACTGCTCAGGCAACTTGAACTACTTTACGAACCAGGTTCAACAGAAGACTGCTGCTCGGCGCTCAATGAATTGCTTGTTTATCTCAACTATAACAGTAAAGCATACGTCAAATATCAGATAAGTAAGGTTCAACAGGGCATGGATAAGCATGACACCTTAACAGAAAAGCTGGATTTCCTGCTGGATTGTAAGAAGCATTTTAACCAGTTGCAGGTTAAACCCGGCGTAGTATTCAACCCACAGTATATGGACCTGAAAGCATTAATGAATAACTGGTACGACCATGAGATCGCCCACCTGGAAAAAAGGCTCAGCCTTTCACTGAATCCGGCCTATAGTGGAAAATTCGACTGGCCTGCTGCTGACCTTAGCAAGCTGAGCGTATTGTGTAATCTAAGCGTTGACCAGATCAGCCTTTTTCTTCGAGCCGCCGATGATACCAAAGTCATCACCGCGACTTCTTTATCTGCGGTCTATAAGGCTATTGTGCCGTTTCTTTCTACACCTGATAAGGAACATTTGTCATGGAACAGTATGCGGTCAAAGTCATATGAAAGTGAAGACAGGGACAAGGAACTGATCATACAGGCACTTGAAAAAATCATCAGTAAGATCAGAGAATATTAACCAACAGCGATGAAAACACTTAATAACGAATACCAAAAGCTACTGGCAGAAATTTCCGACCAGTTCAGACAGGGCCGTATTATGGCAATCCGGTCAGTTAACCGTGAGCTCATCAGCCGTTATGAAGCTGTTGGACGACTAATCATTGAGCGACAGAGCGAATATGGTTGGGGGAAATCTATTGTTGAACGGCTGTCGAGGGACCTGAAGGCAGAATTTCCGGGCACCTCCGGTTTTTCCGCAAGGAACCTGTGGGATATGAGGCGCTTTTATGAGCGGTATGCAGAATATCCAAATCTGCGACAGCTTGTCGCAGAAATTCCCTGGGGCCATAACCTTGTTATCCTGAATAAAACTTCCACGGTTGAGGAAGCGGGATTCTATGCATTAGCGACGCTACAAAACGGTTGGAGCAGGAACGTGTTGCAGAACTTTATTAAAGCTGACGCTTACAGTGCCGATCTGAAGATCAATAAACAGCATAATTTTCCGGAAACACTACCGCCGCAACTTGCTCAGCAGGCGGAGGAAACCATCAGAAGTAAATATAATCTGGAGTTTTTGGGTTTACAGGAGCCGGTCAGGGAAAAGGAGTTGGAGAGCAAGCTTATTCTACAGATACGAAACCTGCTACTTACAATGGGTTACGGCTTTGCTTATATGGGTAACCAATTCAAAATAAAGCTTGGAAGGAATGAATATTTTATCGACCTGCTGTTTTATCACCGCAAATTGCAGTGCCTGGTTGCGGTAGAACTGAAGGTTGGAAAGTTTGAGCCAGCGCATGCAGCTCAGCTCAACTTTTACCTGCAGATACTCGATGATACCATTAAGCTGCCGCAGGAAAATCCGTCCATCGGCATTTTGCTATGTGCGGAAAAAGACAAGCTGGAAGTAGAATACTCACTCAGACTAACCAATAAGCCTATCGGAGTTTCAGAATATAATCTGACGACAAAGCTGCCAAAACATCTGAAGAAAGAGTTGCCTGGAGAAGATGAACTGAAAGCGTTATTGGGGAATGATTAGGCAATAAGCCGGTTACGCAGGAAGTGCCAAAGTTCATCTTTGTAATGAGCGCTTACCGGGACGCGAAAGGTGTTGCGCTTGAGAATGCAGTCGCCATTTTCAACAGCCGCTATCTGATACAGGGAGATAATGTAGGACCTATGTACGCGCATAAAGCGGTCTTTCGGCAACCTCGATTCCAGTTCCTGCATGGTTATATACGTTTGGATAATTTCCTTTCCGCAGAAGAACGCCACATAATTACTCCTGCTTTCGATGAAATCAATCTCGCTAAGTTCAATCTTTATGAGCTTGCCTTTCTGGTCCGCTTTTACCATGATAAAATCGTTTACCGGCGGTTTTACAAACTCAGCAATTCTTTTAGCGGTTAAAAGAAACCTGGGAAGATCAACCGGTTTGAGCAGGTAGTCCAGCACCTTAAAATCATAACTTCTGACGGCATACTTTGAAAAGGCGGTGACAAGCACTACGCCCATTTGAGGGGGAATAATATTAAGCAGATCAAATCCGGAAAGCCCATCCATTTCAATATCAAGGAATAGAATGTCAGTGCTATTATCAATCGCGGTTTTTATTCCTTCTATCGGGTCAGTCGAAGTACTGATCACTTCCAGACCCGGCACTTTAGCAATAAGCCGGGTAATTACATCTATTGCTGGTTGTTCATCATCAATTACGGTACACCTGATCATTTATAAATCACAAGACTGATGGTATAAAGCTCTTCTTCATCTGAAACATCAAGCTTATACGTTGTTGCAAGAATAAAGTTTAGCCGCCGGGTTAAATTTTTAAGGCCGATGCCGTAAGAGGGTATGAGTGAAAGATTTTGATTCTTTCGATTGCGGCAAAAGAAATGTAACTGCTGGCTTTCGGCTGTAATAAATATCTGAAGTGGCTGCGAGGGGGATTTTAAGTCGCCATATTTCAACGCATTTTCTACGAATGTGATAAATGTCAGCGGGGGAATGTAATGGCCTGCAACCTCACCGTTGACCTGCAGATCGATATGGCGGGAAGTACCGAATCGCATAACAATGATCTCTATTAGTTGCCGCAGGTGCATGATTTCCTTTTCGGCCGGAACAGTCGTCATATCACTATCTGTTGCCTCCAGTGAATAACTCAGTATGTCAGACAGTCTCTTAATGTTAGCCGCAAGTACTTCTGAATGTTCTTCCGCATGGGAGTACAATACATTCAATGTGTTGACAAGAAAATGTGGGTTCACCTGGGAACGTAAAAAAGCGTATTCATACCGTAATTTTTCCTGCTCATGCAGAGCTGTCTCAAGTTCCTTTTGCAGCTTTTCAGCTGTGACGATCCGAAGCTCTTTTTCTCTTTTGAAATTCTCCCTGATGTAGAAGTACAGTATGCCATAAGCCGAATACTGTACATAACCCAAAACGGCGCTCTGTATGAAGTATTTGAAATGCTTATCAGTAAATATCTTGATACCAAAGCCAGGCAGTAATTGATAGATATAGAGATAACCTAAAGTAGCAAGGAGGAAAAAGCTCCCTGCAAGGGCTATAACCACATACAATATTCCCTTCTTCCGGTATAGATTCATTGAAAGAATACTGATGTAGAACGCAAGACAAAAGGGCACCATGTAAAGTAGTACTTCTGTAATTTTCACTGTGGGTCGGGATAAGCGGTTTGCAATAAAAATGAATGAACTATAAATCAGCCAGATAACCAGGTGCTGAAGCACCAGACGGAGATTTATTTTTTTGTTCTTTACAATCATTGCTTTTGATATCTACAGAAGCTGAAATCGTTGCACTTGCGAGTAAGCTTAAAAATGGGGAATTAGAAGGTATAAAACAATTCATACCGTGTTTTCTAATATTATTTAGGTATGAAAAAATCCTTTTTGTGTCCATGAAAAATTTTTTTCGAGTTAATACCGTATTTAACTTGCACTACATAATCAGGAACAAAACCCGACCTTACTTAGATCGTTTGTATTAAGAATGGTGTTGATTCAGAAAGTCCCTTAAGCTCCTTAGACACGACCTATCTATTCTCAAACTTTGTCCCTTAACCTCATTGGTTTTACAATTCAGTAATAAGCAATTCCATTTTTTATGAGCACCAAAGCAAAATATTATCTATTGGAAGTTTTTTGCCTCTTATTGAGTGCATTGTTTATTTACACTGCAGTAAGCAAATGGGCTGATTTTAACCGGTACGTCGAACAGGTACGCAATCAGCCGTTTCCGCACTGGTCATTTCCGTTGGCTATTTATGGCCTGCCGCCTGTTGAGCTTCTGATCGGATTTATGGTCCTTATCAATCGAACGCGGCTGATTGGCCTTTGGACGTATTTTATAGTCATGCTCTTTTTCACTGTTTATGTGGTTTTAATTTTAATGCATGTTTTTGGCCGTGTTCCCTGCAGTTGTAGTGGTTTTATAAATACCCTGAGCTGGCCTCAACACCTGATCTTTAATGGGCTTGTAACTATGTTGGCTGGCATATCGATATTGATAAATAGGCAAAAAGCAACGACCGGAATTTCTACCGCTATCATTACGTAAAACTTATTAGCTAATACCCTGACCCCACCCTTAAACGTTAACCACATTGTTCATCTGCTTCCGGCTGTTTTAAAATCGAAATAGCGGAAGAAGGGAAAGTCTTGCCCAGCCCAAGTGGTAAAAAGACAATTCATAAATAATTAACCTCAAAAACATTTTATCATGAAGAAGATTCGTATGGCTGTAGCAGCCCTTGCTATCCTCGGTGCAATTGCACCTAACGTTGCTTTTAAAAAGGCATCACCCAATGCATTGTATACTTTTGTTAGGGTATCAGGTTCAGCAGGCTCGACAAATGCTGCAGATTATGAGTACCGGCCAACCGCTGAGTGTGATCAGCTCAACAACAACATCTGTAAAGCGCTGTGGTCACAGACTTCGGCTCCAACAGCCGCCGGTCAACATCCAACTGGCACCTTCAACAGCGTGTCTGATCGGGGAAATGTGATTTTAAACCCCTAAGCTAACAACAGGAAGGAACTATGTTCCTTCCTGTATTATTCCTGCTACGTCAATCATAGATATTTATCAAGCAGAGAAATAAGATCGTTTGGACCAACGTTCAATTGATCATAGCTGTTATTTAAAATTTTGCCTTCTTTATCGATGACAATGGGATTTGGATAAGAAATAACTTTCAGTTGCTGAGTTATAGGATGCTGTGAACCCATTCCCGCTGTGTACAAATTAGTAGCCATCTCGGAAGTATAAATTCCTTGCTTTAATCCCTTAATCCACTTAGCTTTTTCAACGTCAATGCAAACTGTTAGAAACTTAATTTTATCATTTCCCTTATAATGATCTTCTACTTTTGATAAAGTCCTTTTAAAATATTCACTGCACCCTCCGCATCCAGTAAAGTAAAAATCAATAAACACTAGTTTTCCTTTAAAGTCGGAAAGTTTTACAAGTCTTCCATCTTTATCCGGCAATTCAAAATTGTATGCCTGGGTTCCGATCTTTTGTTCCAGAACTATACTTTGTAAGATTGAACGATAGAACGGTTTATTTACAAAAGTTAAGGCGTCATTTGCAAGACTATCAATGTTACTTTTTCTATTGTAATCAATAAGAAAGTTCGTGACAATCCGCTCACGCATTGGTCCCGTTTCATACTGCTTTAATAAAGAATAAGCGTCTTTTTTATAAAAGCGTTGTTCAAGCGCAGATCTCACTACTAAGGCATATGAATACCAGGTCGTATGAAGTAATGCTTTTTGCGAACTGCCTTTTAAAAAGTTAATTTTTGGCAATACTTCCTCATACGCTATAATAGCACTATCTATCTCAGGCTGTTTAGGTTCTCTTAGACCTACAGACGCAGCAATATTACTTATAAATTCAAAGTACCGTTCGGCGTAAATGTTTGTTTTAATCAGCTCGAACAATTCCGGCTCTATTTGCTTTTTATAACTATTGAGTATTTTAGAATAACCGGAAGATAAAATAGGAATATCAGTATTGAATCTTCTTCTAATTATCGCTTCAATTGGTTCATAAGTTGGCACGGTTAGTTTGCTTTGATATACCTGCAGGCTATCTTGATTTTTTCGATAGGCTTCCTTCAAATCCCACTGAAGTCTTAACGACGCCGAGCCCTTGCCTGTGAATTGAACTTTACTGCAATTAAGGCACCATATCTTGCCACTTTCCAATTTTATTTCAGCACCTGGCCTGGGATTTTCGCTTATATTTATACTGTCACCAGGACTGATTAAGAACTCGTTTAAAAATGGATCTCCTGCTACGTAAGCGCCTTCTGTTTGTGATATTGAAAAGTAAGCTACATCTGATAACGAATCTATTGCAAACTTGAAGTTTCCGTTTTTAAGTTTTTGCAGTTTAAAAATTCGCGGTATGAAATCTTTTTTGCGGTATGAAACAAGGTCTGGCCAAACCCTGATCATAATCGAATCTGTAAAATTCTTACTTGAGATATGTCCCTGAATAATTGTCTGCAGATTTTTTACAGGCTTTATTATACGTTTTGGCTGGGCATTTGCCGCAGCTAACGTGAATAGTGTTATGAGGAAAATATTTAGTGTTTTCATATTGTGGTCGTTATCTTGGATTTTGTGGAATGCCGCTTGCATTGATTTCTTCAATCGGAATGGGAAACACACACAGCTGGCTGTTTGGTGGTAATTGATAATTTTGCCCGGCTATTGTGCGGGTAATCGTTTTTGCATAACGGGTGTCTTTGTTGAGCCTTCTCAGATCAGTCCATCTCAGTCCTCGATATGCTAACTCTTTTCTTCTTTCAACAAGAATTTTATCCAATGCATCGGTTGACGAAGATGCGGTTACCGGCACATAGGGAACAGAATTACTCCAGCGTGATTTTAAGAGGGTATTTAGGTCTGATAAGGCTGGGTTGACCTGTCCAGCTCTTGCCAGGCACTCAGACCGTATTAATAATATTTCATCAGTAGCTAATCCGTTAAAAAGACTGAATGTGCCATCATAAGTACCTTTAAACACTTTTGCGGGTGTATAAAAAAGTGTCCTTCTCAGATCATTTAGTTGGTATTGATCATACAATGAGTTATCGACCTGACCTAAACGGGTGATATTACTAAAGCCGGTCAACCAATGAAAAATAACTTCATCATTAAATCTTACAAAAGGTCTTGATGCTGAAGCATTGAGGGTATTGTAATCAAGAAGTTTACTGTGCAGGGCAAGACAGGAATCTGCATAAACTTTGGCTAAACTATAATCCTCCATCGACAGATAGACCCTGGCAAGCATACCATAAACTGCAGCCTGCGAAGGACGAGTCTTATAAACCGGCGAAACTGGAACAAGGGCCCTTGCTGTCCGAAGATCACCAATGATCTGATCATAAGTTTCCTGAACAGTAGCCCGGAAGGATTTCTCATTAATGTTCGCGCTCAGGCGAAGAGGAATGCCCAGGTCACTGGCGGCAGTACTGGCCGTATATGCCTTACAATATTCCTGGGCAAGGTTATAAAAATCGTAGGCACGGTAGAAATAGGCCGAACCTTTGGTATTTTTAAAACTGGTGGTTTGATGCTCGCTTGCAGGTAGATCATCTAAACCCTCGATAACAATATTGCATTGCAAAATTCTTCTATAGGCATTTTGCCAGTTGACTACTGTATTACCCTCAAAAACATCTTTAGCCCAGATATAACTATTGCGTTCAATAGCCGAGGCAGCATTGACAATGTTGTCTGTAGCGTAATGGTCGTCAGAGGCCACTTCTCCCCAAATAGGACCGCCGTTGTTAAATAAAGACGTATTGTCTAAGATGGTCTGATATTCTTCCGGGGTACCTGGTACAACAAGAGACTTGGATGGCTTTGCGTCTAACCATCCTTTTTTACAGCTCATTATAAGGAATGCCAGCAACAAAATTATGAGCATGGGTTTTAAGTCGTGTAGCTTTTTCATTTCTTTCGTTTAAGGGTATTACAATGAGGCTTTTAATCCAATGGCGAATGTTTTTGGTGTCCTGATTCCTCCAACCGGATAGTCAGGATTAATACCTTGCTTATTGGCTTTCCAGATGATCCCAAGGTTATTAGCATATAGATAAATCTGCACTTGCTTTACAGGAAGCCAACGTTGTTTTGAGCTATTGAGATCATAACTTATACTGACGTCCTGTAACCGGACATGATCCCCTTTTTCCACGAGCACTGAAGAGTAATTGTAGAAATAATCCCTATTCTGATCAGACGGGTAAGTCATAGAAGGGACATTAGTGGCTTTCTCATCTCCGGGTTGCTGCCAACGCTCTGCATAATCTTTATTGCCAATTCCTAACCGGTATAGATAATCATAGGACAGGCTGCTGCGGCGGAAATAATAACCGAATTTATAACTAACGTTCACCGACAGTATGATACCTGCATAGGAAAAGCGGTTATTGAATCCACCGAAATAGGTGGGTCTGGCCGGGCCGCTGTAGACCATTTGGTTATTAGGAGTATTGTTGATTAAAGCCGAGTAATCACTGGAAAGTGTCCCATCAGAGAGGTAACCCTGCGGATCACCGGTTTGGGCGTCCAGGCCGCCCCATTTAAAACTGACAATGGAATATACCGGCTGACCGATTATAGGTGATATACTGGTATTAGAACCTACTAGTGAGGACGATGGTACTGGCGCAGCCGTATAAGTTGTGACCTTATCCGTTGCATGACTAATGATCACGTTGGTTGTCCAGTTGAACTTCCCTGAGATATTCTGACTGTTTAACTGAACATCAATTCCATTACCCTTCATTCCCGAATAATTACCTTTCATATCGGTTACTCCGGTACTCGGTGCTAAAACCGTGAAGCCAATCAAGTCAATTCCCTTTTTAGTATAATAGTCAATAGAACCAGTTACACGGTTATTCCTGAAAGCAAAATCGATCCCGAAATTGATCATCCTTATCCTTTCCCAACGAAGATCGGGATTTCCATAATTGTTGATAATTGAATAATTGGCGTTCGTCCAGTTAGCGGCAGCGCCCACATTTGTGAGTGTAGTGACGGCAGCAAGTGTTTTATCAAGGTTGCCCTGGAAACCATAGGAAGCCCGAAGGCTAAGAACAGGCAGCCAGTCAAGCTTGTAAAAGTTGTCTTTATAGATATCCCATTTAAAGCCTGCAGACCAGAGTGGCACTGCCTTTTGGTTGGTCTTCACCCCGAAATAATTAGAGGCATCGATCCTGCCACTGGCAGAAATGGTATAGCGTTCAAGATAGGAATAAGCTGCATTGGCAAAATGAGAGCGATAACGGTTCAGCGTACCTCCGGCACTACCGCTATAGGGTATGGTATTATAGCCGGAAGGATTTAACGGAAACCCATTTACATAATCAACAGGCAGGGATATTCCCAGTTCGTCATTATATCCATAAAGTGCATTGGCTGTTTGATCTGCCTTTACTTGGGTGACTTCAAAACCCGCAAGTGCTGAAATACTGTGCCTCGACCAGACATGCGAATAATTAAGCTGCCCACGGCCATGATGGGCTTCCTGGTTATCATTAGTGGTGCTCAAGATTCCACCCACCGGTATATTATAACCGACAACATTTCCATCCCCATCTACAACAGAATAACTATTGATAAGTGTCCTTGCTAAGAAACTTCTCTGATCGGCTATTGATTTTGAATTATATTGACTTGACTGATACTGATATTTAATATCAGCACTAAATCCATTAAGAAAACTGTATTTGGCTCCGGTGTTTAATCTGAAATCATTCCGTTTACCATTGCTCGTATTAAGACGTTCTCTTAGCTCTTGTAGAGGGTTGAACGCCCAGCTTAGAAATCCTTTATTTACTGAAGCAGCTACATAATCAGCGGAATATTGGCTGAGGATAGCCTGCGGCTGACCGCTTGCATCTGCCAGTTGTGTATACGGAAGTACGCTGCTATACTCGCCACCTGTTCTGATTTGCGGCAGGGTATTATCTGCAGTATTATTACTTTGAACATAATTTAATCCGATAGAAAGTTCAAGATTAGTAACAGGTTTAATAACATTGTTCGTATTAAATGTTAGCCTGTCATAAGCGTTGCCCTTTAAGGTTGCAAGGTTCTTATCATAACCTCCGGAGAAATAATAGGAATAAGTGTCAGTACCTCCGCTGAAGTTGATGTTGTACTGCTGATTAACTGCACGGCGGTAAAAATACTTTGACAGATCATTCCTGACATCATAGTTACGCAGGGCATTGATTTGCTGATCAGCTGCAGCTTGGGAAATTGTACCGTTCTTAGCCTTGTTCAGTAAATCAACAACTGTCGATATCGGCGGATAAGTGGAAGTTGGGTTGGATGGGTCGTTTTGTGCAATATCACCGTCGTATTTGCCATTGGCAAACAGATAGCGTTCAACATCGATATAATCCCTCGACGTAAGGAAATTCGGATCGTATTTTAGGTCAGGCTTATTGCTAACCGTAATGTTGCTATTAACCTGAATTTTCAGTGGCTGATTTAGTTTGCCCTTTTTCGTGGTTATAACAATTACTCCATTACCCGCCTGTACACCCCATATAGAAGATGCAGCAGCATCTTTTAGTACGGTAACGCTTTCAACATCATTTGGGTTAATATTATTAATGTCGCCATCATAAGGGAAATTGTCAACTACGATGAGCGGGTTGTCGTTCGCATAAATGGTGCTTCTCCCGCGAACACTGATTTTTGTTTCCCTGTTACCGGTTAAGCCGGGCGTATTAAAAGCGATGCCGCTGGTTATGCCCTCCAGTTTGGTTAATACGTCAGTTGATACTCTTGCATCATACATTTGCTTTAGGGGCTGCGAGAAAGAGCCTGTTACGCGCTCTTTAGGCAGGTTTTCGTAACCCGTAGATACAACCGTTACCTGGCTTAAATTTGTTGTTGCAAGATGAAGCACAATTCTTACAGGTTGATCACTGCCATAATCCACTTTTAACTCTACTGATTCATAGCCGATATGCGATACAACCAGTCTGTCATCAGGACTATTGGACAGGATCAAAAAATTACCCAGCTGATCACTGCTCGTTGCCACGGCGCTGCTCTTGATTCTGATGACAGCATCCCGGATACCAATACCGGCTGAATCAGTTACAATGCCCCTGATTTCCTTTGGTACGATTAAAATAGGCGCTGGTTTAGCTGCTTCAGGCTTTCTTTTGGCTGAAATAACAATGGTTTTGTCCACCACAGAATAGGTCAGTGGTTGATCTGCCAGACATTTATCCAATGCCTCTTTTAAGGTGGCGTTCTTTAATGTAAGTGTGATGTTGTGGGTACCGGTTAACAGCTTATCATCATAAAAGAAGCTGTAGCCTGTTTGAGATTCAATTTTTTTGAAAATTTTAGACAAGGGCGCATTTTTTTCGGTCAGCGATACGTTATACTGTGCATAAACTGACGCTGATACCTGGAAGCAAGCAAGGATGATGAGGAAAACAGTTAGTTTCATGATCACAAGCAATTGCTTTATGCGCCCCCAGTGAGAGAGCGTATAAAAATTCATACTTTTGTTTGAGAGGGTTAATACTTAAATAAATCTTGTCGAAGGATTTTTCCGGTTTTCCGGTGTGTTATTCCCCTAAATGGGCCGGGCAGTGTTAGCGCACTGACCGGCTTTTTATTTTAGGGTTAACTAATCTATTAACTATTACTTCTACTGTGCTTTAACCATAGGCATATCAAATTAAGGGTTTATCAATGTTCATTAGGGTTGAATGACTATCTTCTTATCTTCTATTCTGGCATTGATACCGCTTGACTGCAGGATCTTCAGCACGCCCGAAAGATTGCTTTGCCTGGAAATGCCGCCGGTGAAACTTCTTTGCGGTACGCTGCCTCTGTATTCAACATCTACGTTATACCATCTGCTTAAGCCGCGCATCATTGTTGGTATATCATTGTGATCAAAAACTGTTTTACCATTTTTCCAGGCAACTGCAGCATCTACATCTACCTCGCTTACCTGTATCTTATCTGTAGCAATAGCCTGTTCACCTGGTATCAGCAAAGTTTGATGACCATTTTTGGTCACTGTGACGCTTCCCTCTAACAGTGTTGTAACGATAGCACTTTCGTCTTTGTAAGATTTGATGTTGAAGTGGGTACCGAGTACCTGTACAGATTGTCCGTTCGACCTGACAATGAAAGGATGTTTTTTATCTTTTGCCACTTCAAAGTACGCTTCCCCATCCAGCTCAATCACTCTTTCTTTACCGGTAAAGGCAGTCGGGAATTTGAGGGTCGTTGCAGCATTCAACCAAACATGCGTGCGGTCTGGTAATACGACCTGATATTCGCCGCCCCGTGGTGTGCTGATTTCATTAATACCAACAGGCTTGGCATCAGCATGATGCTGATAGACAATTTGGCCTTTTGTATTTTTGGTTATGGTAGCTTGGCTTTGCGTGGCAATAACGCCGTTTTTAGCATCACTGAGTATGACCTCTTGACCATCAGCCAGCTTCAGGAAAGCCTTTTGAGTTCCTGGCGGTATATCTGTTATAGTAAAGGTAAGGGCAGGTTCTTTAGCCGTCCGAGCTACCCAAAGTGCAACAATCGTACAACTCGCGATTAGCAGTACGGCAGCTGCAGCTGGCCATCTGTGAAAGTTGAATAATCTGTGTTTAGGCGGTTGCTCGATATGGCCAGCCACGACCTTCCACATCGCTGCTTTAAGTTCATTGCCTCTCTCGATCTCTTCAGAAATTTCTCCTGATGAAAGCTGGTCGGCATAAAAGCTTTCTACCAACCTCCGTTCTTCGTCAGAACATTGACCGTTTAAATATTTGTCGATAAGTTGCCTGACTTCTCTGGTGTCCATACATTTGACTTATAACCCTAAGACACGAGCCAAATGCACAGGATGTAGAAGAAGATGAAATTATAATTTAGTCATTTTCTCTGCAGCGAGTGTATCAATAGCAACAACGCCACTTTTATATATTTTTACGACCAGGTATGATTGATTCTGCAGAATATTTTTTCCGGATTTATCCTCCTTACTTATAATAGAAAATAGGTTTCCGTCATCATTTTTTTTATAAAGCATTTTTTGCTCAACTAACTTTACAGGATCGTATAAAAAAACGCTATCCACGGGCTGGCTGTTGGCCGGTCGATACTCATAAGTGTATTTATTTCCCGGAAAGGATATTAAGGTGATTTTTCTCGATGGCGTTTTGCTGGATGAATAATAGCGGTAATGCGGTGCGCCCGGGATAAGGCAGTTGGAGAAGAAAGTAATGGAAATGAGAGCAGTCGTAAAGCGTTTCATAAAGATGAATCTTTCAGGATGTTTATTTACCAGACACGCTTCGGAGCAGTCAGATGTAGAAATTTGATTAAATAAACTAAGATTAAGTAAGATGTTTCAGCATCACCGCCAGTAGAATATAACCGATGTCACTCAGCCCAGTCCTGAGCAGCCTTAACGCATTACTGGTTTGTCTCTTTACTGTACCTTCAGATATGCCTAACAATGTCGCTATCTCTTTATGTGAAAGATGCTCCTTGCGGCTCAGTTCAAACACTTCACGCATTTTTGCAGGCAGTTTGCTGATCATCATCTCAATTGTTTCCTCCAATTCCTTTTCCAGCACATGATCCAAAACATCATTGCTATGGTCTGCTATATATAAGCCAAATAGATCGACGTAATCTGATTGTGTCTTGTGATTACGGATATAATTAAGTGTTTTAAACCGTGTACTGGCGTATAAGTAACCTGAAAGGTTACCTTGAATGGGGGCACGACTGTTCCAAACGCCTACAAACACCTCCTGCACGACGTCTTTAGCCGCGTCCTCATCCTTTAGTACCTTGAATGCCTGAATGTACAGGGTGCCCCAAAACAGATCATAGACTATAGCGAAAGCCCGCTGGTCTTTTGCATTTAGAAGTTGAATAAGTTCTGCTTCGTCAGTAATCATGGGGACTTGACTTGTAAGGGCATCCGAAATTTAAATATTAAATCAATTATTTAAAAATGATTTTACAATAATTTTACGCCACAGTTAGTTTTGGTTTTAAGGGCCTGCATTTCTATGCGGGCCCTGTCATCATAAAAAATGCCCGGTATAGAAATACCAGGCCATCCCTTTTCAATGAAAACGTGCAAGAATTTAAAAAATGTGGAACTCGCTGTATATCCTCTTCCGTGGAATTTAGTGAGTGTCGGTTGACCTCACCATAAGGCTGTACAGGCAGCCGCATCCTCAGTCGTTATTCGCTAATCACAAGTATTCCGGCTTTAGCTGCCTTATACATGATCTTTTCTTTAAAAGAATGGTAACTCCAGTTCCGTAACAAGAAAGCATCTTCCTTTGCAGCCGCCTCCTTGTCTTGCTGGTGTGTGAGCAGCAACGTGCCGGCACCATTATCCACGCAATGATCTATCAGCCTGCGGCTGTATACATGTAGTTTCTGCTGCACATAATCGTACTCAGCCTTGCTGAACCTGTCGAGTGCTTTCATTTTTCTTGCTCGTCCATGGCCACCACGGGCTGTTCCTGTTGTTTGCTGCACCCGATTCATAGCAGCCTGTATAGCCAGCCGTTGGTATAAAAATTCTTCCCGGTTGCCTATAATAAACCGCTCCCGTTGTATGGTAAGCACCAACGGATGATCAATACCCAACGATGCTTCTGCAACAACATCCGGATCGATTGTCTGAACGGGGCTGATAGCCTGGTCAGTAGTAAGGAGAAGATAGATTTTCTTTTTATAAAGCTGCAGGGCGCTTGCGCATAATTTCACCTGTCCGTTCAGAACTTGTTGGAGCAATTCAAATTTGTCATGACCATTTCCCAGATATGTTCTGAACGGTTGTTTAAAAAGACTGAAACTATAGTTTTTACCATCTTCAGTAAGGTGAAGCTTAACCAGATCACCGGCGCTAAACGGAATTGGAATATTACGCTGATAATTTCTAACCGGACGCTCACCTTTGATATAATAGTCTTTTTCCGCCGTGAAATACTTGTAAAGCTGCGTATTCAACGTAGTCAGGACACGTAAGGGCAGCGTTCCTTTAAAATGTTGTGACAGTACTTTATATACTGTATTCTGGCGCGATGTATTCAGCATGCCGTTTTCATCTTTGAGCACGTTATCCAGCTTTAGTTTGATACCTTCTGACAGGTAGAAAAAGTCTTTCAATCGTTCCTGCATATAGTAATGAGTGAAAATGTAATTCGCTGCGCGAAAGCAGGCATACTGCCATTGGTATAATGTAGTGAATATCCTCTGCACCTCCTGCGGATCCTCGCTGTTAATGATTAACTGTATTTTGCGTGTAGTAACTTGCTTAGCGTTCATAATGCACTACATTTTCTTAGTTGATGATAGGACCGCACGTATTGCCGCTGCACTTCAGTCAATGGTAGGGCGAGTGTATTTGCAATGCACTCGAAGCTTTGCTTTTGTTCATAACGGAGGCGGAAGATGGTAAGCTGGACACCTTGAAGAAACACATCATAAGCAGCCAATGAAGTTTTTCCAGGCTTCGTCTCTTCGCTCTTTACCTGTATCATCTGACGCACTTTTGCTACCGAATGTCTAATGTCAGCAGATATACCCTGCACACTTCTCCCATACCTTTCTGCAATCTTACGATAGCTATAACCTTTAGAGAAATACAGGTCAAAAATATCTTTGCTTTTTACAGGTAAATAGAGCAGTACTTTTCCTATGGCATCGAGTTGCTGTTCTTCAGTGCCTTGCTTTGGAAATGATACGGATTGACAATAACTATTCTCAAACAAGGACATATCACCGTAATAGATCGTTTTAGTACGACTGAAGCGATTAGCTGGTTTATTAAGCCAGGCATAACATTTCCAGGTAACGGTCAGCCGCAGAAAACGGTAAACATGCAATATGCTCCGCATGCGTTCACGCAACTCCCAGGCCTTTAGAAAAGCTTCCTGTACGATACAACTGGCAGTAAAATTGTCTCCCACAATTTTTGTCGCTTGTCGTATAAGTTTACCAGACGTGGCATTGTAAATGGACCTTAAGGCAGTTTCATTACCATTTGTAAACTGTACTAATACTTCGCTTTCGGACAGAGTTCCTCCAATACGCTTTTGCATAGCGCAAAATTTAAAGGTTAAAAAATAGATTAGACTAAAGCGACTAACAAAGCTCACGACCAGAGTGGTCGATTTGATAAGGCTTACCTAATGAAGGTTAAAAGCATTCAATATTTTTCACTACTCAGCTTATTGTAAAAATTCAACACCGCTAAAAACATACTGTTTTAAATAGTCTTGCAGTTTTGATGCTATATGCAACACTGACCGAATCCTTCGTACTAATAATTTTTTAATCTAAATCAAAAAGGAATGGTAATAAATCATTATGGAATTCTAAGTTTTTATAGAACTATTCATACCCTCACAATTCAAAGTTTATATTCCATCTTATTTACTTGTACAGTAAACTTGAGTACCATGATCGACAAGTTCTATCCCCGAATATTGGCGGTCTTCAAAAAGGGAAGTGGCTAGTCTTTCTGAGATGAAAATACCGCCCCCTCCGATCGGTAGCCGGAAAAGATCGAGACTTTGATCAAATTTACTGTTCAAGTAAACCGTTACTAACCCCAATAACGGATGTTTTTCTAGTGAATTCCGGTATTGATCATAGCTTTCCAAATGCAACAATTTGTCTTCGGTAATCTGCCCATTTAGTGAAGCTGTAGTTTGCTTGAAATCTATCCAATCTTTGTTAATGTAGGATAAACAAAACAATTTGTATTGCTCCACTAATTCCACACCTTTTTTATTGACAGTTGCGTCCGTTAAAAAATAGTCGTCAATGTTGAAATGGCTTATTGTTTCAAAAAAAGGCGTTCTTGCCATAAATGGGCAGTACCGTAAAAATGGTCCGAAATAAATTACATCAGTTATTTTTGACTTATCCAAAAGACTGATAAACGTTTCATTTTT